>JAISMB010000059.1 GCA_031276945.1 Spirochaetaceae bacterium
ACTTGCGTATTTCATCGGCAACGACTGCAAAGCCTTTGCCAACTTCCCCCGCATGCGCAGCTTCAATGGCGGCGTTCATACTTAACAAGTTGGTCTGGCTGGCAATGTTTTCCATAACGGCGTTGATTTCCAGCAAACCCTCTGACTCACGGGCGATCTCTTGAATATCGCTTGATACTTCCTGAAGACCGCTCTTACCGACCTCGGAAGCTTCCATAAGTTTTTTAACGTTGCCGGCATTTTTGACAAGGGTTTGGGTTACCGATTGTATGTTGGCGATCATCTGCTCTATGGCTGAGGAGGACTCGGAAACACTGCTGCTTTGGAGGGTTACATGCTCGTTGAGCTTGCCGATGTTATCGGTTATCTGTTTCATAACAGCGTTGGTTTCAGTAACGCTTGACGATTGGTTCATAACTCTGCTTTTAATGCTTCTGATATTAGCGGCGATTTCATTGACCGCCGCTGCGGTTTCTGTCATATTGCCGGCAAGTTCATTGCCTATGTCAAAGAGCGCAATAGACTGTTTTTTAATAACCATCACCAGATTTCTGATCTTCTCTATGGTGGCATTAAAGTAGCGGGCAAGATCACCTATCTCGTCTTTGGAATTGATAGCTATTGTTTGGGTCAGGTCTCCGTCTCCCAGACTGTGAAAGATTTTTATTATGTATTTGAGAGGATTGCTGATGGAACGGGCAATGAGGAATGCGGCGACTGCCATGGCTAAAAGTATTATGCACGCTATGATCATACTGATGATAATCATCCTGTTCACAGGCGCATTGATAACATGCTCTGGTACTCCTATCATCAATGACCATGAGCTGGCGGTTCTGTCTATGATAAAGGGAACTGAGATGATCTCATACTTTTCCTGACGACCATTGCGAGTAATAGTATTTGAAAATATATAAGAAGAACCTGTTTTTACGGCATTTATAAATTCGTTGAGATGACTGCCGGCAGTGTCCATTTCGGTGGCGCTCATGTGCTTTCCAATCCGAGAAGGATCAAAATGTCCGGATACGATCCCGCTGTCGCTAAAAATCGCGACAATGCTGCCTTCGTACGGTTTAATACTTTCTGTTATGGACTGAATAACAGACAAGGCAATATCGACACCGGCAACACCGACTGTTCGTTCATGTCTTTTTATCGGGACAACAAGGGAGGTGATAAGCTTAACACCTCCCTCAAAAGAATAGAGATACGGCTCAACGATAGTTTCACTACCAGTCTTGAGCGGGGTGAGATAATAATCACTCTTATCATAACCCTTGAGCGCATCTACTGTGGCGACTTCTCCTTTTCTTGTCCAGTAAGAAATGAATCGCCCCGTGCCATCAGTCCCCTCGGTATTGGCATACTGCTCGTCCAAGCCATCAAGGGCATTCGGCTCCCAGCAAGACCAGGTGGCGGTTAAGTCAGGGTTTACTTCAGCCATTTGTCTGAGCAGAGTATTGAAAAAGGGTCGCCGTATTTCTGTAGGTATCTGTTCATACACTTCCATACTTTGAGCTAGAGAGCGAGCGACAGCGAAATGAGGCTGCAACCATAGTGCAATCCGGCCCGTTTCATTGTTCGCCAGATTTTCTAATTCACTCTCAGTGAGCGTGGTAATTTGTTCTCGGGCAATCATCATAATTACTGTCTGTAATAAGCCGAGTCCTGAAAATGCAATAGCAAGAATCATAATAAGCAGTTTATTGCCTATTTTCATAACCATCTCCTTGTAATGTTTAATACTTTGTTTCTTCGTTTTAGCGCCGGCACTTGCAATCTGTATCGGCATTAAACCACGGATCAGACCTCTGATCTGACATAAGTCAGACCTCGCAGGTAGGGTAGGTCAGACCTTGCCCTTTGACCAGACCTCGATTGGCTTGTGAGCTACCCAACGCTCAAGCGATGGACTTCTTGTTTCACAGACTAAATTTAAACCGGCAGAGCAAGCCCTGTCAATCCAGCGGTCTCAGCCTCCGCAAGAATCTTTATTCCTTCTTGTAGTATACTTTGCGCCGCTTTCCTATCCCTATATCCTATCGGTAAAGTCCGATTGTAATATCAAGTCTTTTTATACCTATCTGCATGCACAGCTTGGCTTAGGGTGTCTCGTTTTCGTCAGAAGGAAGGAAATAAAGTAAGATAACAAAAAGAGGTTTGAGCATGTATCTCGCTGGTTCAAACAGTGGAGAGGAGTGCTACTCGCTCTGCTCAACGTTCTGATTCCTTTCTTGCCGCTCCCTCTGTTAGATCTATCTCCCTCTCCTTTTGACGATACCCCTAGGTGAAGGTAGCCACACTGAGTTATCTGTTTCCTTCGCTGTCTTTCGCTGTCTATGATAGTGTCCTGTATCCTAAAAGGTCAGTCCTACGCTTTTCTCTGTCTGTTCCCGCTTCTTTTTCTCGGTATAACCAGTTTCGAGATAAGTTTCGAGATAGGACAGACCTTGTCGTCAAAAATAAATAAAAAATATTTCGCTCTCATTGAATCAAAAAGCACAGTTAGCTCCCTTATATAAGTATTATGTCTAGTCATAATTTGCCCCGCGGGAGCACAGACCAAGGTCTGACCTATCATGTTAGTTCAAAAGTAAACAGAGATGCTTTTGAATTAGAGCCGGATGAGATGAAAGAACTCTTTCTCACTGTGATTGCAGAAGCGAAAACCAAGAAAGGTTTCAAGTTTAAGCTGTGGAACTTCTGCATCATGGGTAACCATTTCCATTTTCTCATTACGCCTGAAAAAGGGCAGAGTCTCTCTAACCTATTGAAATGGATCAAGATGGTGTATGCGATACGGTGGAATAAAAAGCACCATAAGACCGGTCATTTCTGGGGAGATCGCTTTTATTCACGCGAGATAAAGGATGAGAAGGACTTTTGGACTGTGTTTAAGTACATAGATCAAAACCCTGTTGCCGCAGGATTAGTGCAGAAGCCTGAAGACTGGCAGTACAGCGGCGCCTACCACCGTGAACAGGGGATTACAAAGATTGTCTCTCTGGTAACTGACACAGCTTGGAGGACAGACCTCAAACTGCTCTTGTGAAAGTGGAGAGGTAGTACTACTCGCCCGTTTGGCGTATATGCCCGCCCTTTTCAGACACCTTCTGCCCATCTCTTCTCTATCTTTCTCTTATCTATCTATCTTGTTAAGTCTTATTTCATTTGAATAAGAGGCTTATGCAAATAGATAAGAGGCTTATGCAAATACATAAGGGGCTTATGCAAATACATAAAGGGCTTGGGCTTTACGGCGACCATTGGTAAAAAATCAGGATGCCGGTTTCTGCCTTTTGCATATCTTTTCAGACTCTTGGCATGAATTCACCTTTTCCAGTATAGTTTAATTATGCTTCAGTTTTGCCAGCTCTTAAGCGTCAGCGCCGGCAGAACTCGAACGATCCGCTTTACTTACCAAAGGAGCTGAGAATGACTAAAAAGCAAGAAACCACCATTACCCTCCTTGCGGTAGGCGCCTTAGCGCTTGCCCTAGGCGTCTGTAACCGCCTCTGGCTACGCCTCGATATGACAGCAGCTCATGCCTACACCATCGCGCCGGTCTCGCGTCAATTGTGGACCGCGCTGCCGGATCAGGTGCAGATCACCTATTATGTCTCTGATAAACTGCGGGCAATACATCCTATCCCCGGCGAGATTATCGATCTGCTGCGTGAATACGCCGCTTATTCAAAAGGAAAAATACGGGTTCTGGTGCGCGATCCGGTGAAAGAGAACCGAGTGCAGGCGGTTGAGCAGCTTGGCATTGCCCCGCAATCAATACAGACGGTTGAGCGGGATGAGGCGACCTTTGCCACAGTCTATACCGGCATCACCATCGAATACTTAGGCGAGCTTGCCGTGCTGCCGGTGGTTTTTTCCCTGACCACGCTTGAATATGATTTAACCAGCCGGATACGCGCCTTGGTGCAGGAGAAGAGCCGTGAAATGACGGTCTTGGTAGCTGATGCGGGCAAGAGCTGGCAGAATGATTATGCCTATCTTGCGCAGGCTCTCTTAGGCGCCGGCTATCAGGTGCAGCAGGCGGCAGCCGGTGAGACTATAACCGGCTCTGCCCTGCTCGTGCTGGGCGGGGTCGAAGCTCTGGACGACTGGGCTTTATACCGGATTGATCACTATATTCAGAGCGGCGGCAAGGTTTTTTTTGCGGCTGAAGGGGTTTTTGTGAATACCTCAGGCTCTCTTGAGGCGCGTCCGCTCAGTGATTCAGGTCTTTTGGCAATGCTCTCAGGTTACGGGGCGCAGATTGAGCCGGCTTTAGTACTGGATCGGTCGGCAAACATGGTGCAGTATCAGATGGGGGCGCAATACCGGCTCGCCCGTTACCCGCTCTGGGTAGCGGTGCTTGAAGAAAACGGTAATAAGGAGCATCCGCTGACCGCGCGTTTTAGCGGCATTGATCTGTTCTGGGCAAGTCCGCTTACCCTCAAGGCGCCGACCGGTGTTGAGGCTGTGCCGCTCTTTTCTTCAACGCCTAGCGCCTGGTTGCAGAGTGCGGACTTTTCGACCAATCCCGAAGGCGGCGCTCTTTTAGAGCGTGAAGCGTCTGAAACAACCGGTACAAAAATACTTGCCGCATCTCTTTCAGGCGCCTTTCCCAGTTACTTTAACGGTAAGGCAAAACCGACGCGTGAAGGCAGCAGCGAACAGCTGCCTGATATGCCGACACAGGCGCTGCCGGCGCGGCTTATTGTGGTCGGCGACAGTGATATAGGTTCGCTCTTCATTCAATCGCAGCGTAACCTTGATTTTTTGGTACAGGCTCTCGATTGGCTGCGTCAGGATGATGATATCATCGGTATCCGCAACCGGCAGCCCGGCACAGGAAGGCTGGATACTATCACGGATATAGGGCGGCGGCTTGCGGTTATGAATAGCGCAAAACTGGTCAATCTTTTTCTTGTGCCGGTCTTGATCATTGTTCTGGGCATAGTGCGCCACAGGCGCAGGCACAGCGGTACAGGCGCTCTCTGAGGTCTGACCCAGTCTAGCCCCTGCCGGCTTAAAGACGGTTGATTTTTCTCAACTGTCCCCGTATGCTTCTAAAGGGAGGTCTCCTATGCAACCATCTATTGCTGTCCGTGCAAGCCGTTTTGAAGAGGGCGTTTGTTATTTTTCCCTCACCTGCCTGACTATACTGCCATTCGCAGAAGCTATTGCACGGTTCTTTTTCAAAACAGGCGTGCCTCATTCATCCGTACTGATGATACATATCTTGTTATGGGTCGGACTCGTCTCCGGCATGATAGCCACCAAACAAGACAAACATCTTTCTATCGCCCTGATAGAAAACTTTCCGCACCCCTTGAAGCAGCGGATCAAAAAATACTGCGTGCTTCTCAGCACCGTCCTTGCGGCATTCATCCTCACCATTGTTGCGTGGACCGCTGTTGCCTTTGTAAAAATATCTCTCACGCCGTGGAGACTTATCGGCTTTATACCGGATCAGGTCTTTGCGCTCATTATACCGGTAGGCTATGCGATCATGGCGCTCCGGTATGCCGGCAAAATCCCTGTACATCCCCGAATCCTTGGCATGCTTACCGTACTGCTGGCGACCGCCTGCTCCTTCCCTATGATCGCAAAGATCATCTGGGGTTTTGATGCGCCCGATGCGGTCTTCGCCATAACAGACGCCTTCTATACCCTCAGTTGGCGCATAAAGCTTCCGGTTTGTCTCGTTCTTATTATAGCGGCTTTTGCCGGCACTCCCCTTTTTGTGGTCTTAGCAGGGCTGTCCCTCATTCTTATCCATGCAGCACGCGGCGAAATTGACGTGGTGAGCAATCAGATATACACAACTCTGACTATGGACAGCTTTATTCCCATACCGCTCTTTACCTTGACCGGCTTTGTGCTTTCGGAAAGCAAAGCCGGCAAGCGGCTCGTACGTACCTTCCGTAGCCTTTTTAGCTTCCTACCCGGCGGCATGATCATGGCAACGGTTGTCATCTGCGCATTTTTTACCTCATTTACCGGCGCCTCAGGCGTAACCATACTTGCCTTAGGCGGTCTTTTGTACATCATTCTGGTAGACCATGTAAAATACTCACCAAAATTCGCAATAGGACTGCTTACCTCAACCGGCAGCATTGGACTGCTCTTTCCGCCAAGCCTGCCTATCATACTGGTAGGAACGGCTACCCAAACCAATATTTTCCATGTATTTCTAGGCGCGCTTTTTCCCGGCATTATCCTCGTTATAACGGTGATTATTTTCGGGATAAGCGTATCGCGTAAAATAAAAATCCCCGTAGAACATTTTTCCTTTAAGAAAGTGGCAGCCGCGCTCAAAGCTTCGGCATTTGAAATACTCCTGCCTTTTTTACTCATTGCCGGTTACTTTTCCGGCATCTTATCCTTAACCGAAATCGGTGCGGTAGCCCTGATCTATATTATTATTGTCGAGGTGTTTATTCACAAAGACATAGCCGTGCGCGATCTGCCGCAGGTCATAGGAAAAGCCGTTCCCATCATAGGCGGTGTTCTCTCCATACTGGCGCTGTCCCAAGCCCTTTCATACTATATAGTCGACACGCAAACGCCTGAAAACTTTGCGCACTGGATGCAGGAGACGATCAAATCAAAGTACGTCTTTCTTGCACTCCTGAACGGCGCCCTCCTGATAGTCGGCTGCCTCATGGACATTTTTTCAGCGATACTTATCGTACTCCCGCTTATTGTGCCGCTTGGCGCAGCTTACGGCATAGACCCGGTGCATTTAGGTATAATCTTTATCACCAACCTTGAAGTCGGCTTTTTAACCCCACCGGTCGGCATGAATCTTTTCCTATCCGCCTACCGGTTCAATAAACCGTTTATTGAAATCTGTCGTGATGTTCTGCCTTTTTTGATAATCCAGTTAATTGTGGTCCTGCTTATCACTTATGTACCATGGTTTTCAACATTTTTACCGAGTCTCTTTTAAGTACGCAGCGCTCCAGAGTGTATGGCAGCTTCCTGCAATCATCGTATGCAGCGCCGCCGCTCCACGAAAAACAGAGACAGTAACCGCTCTTGTATCAGGATATTGACAACAGCTTTTGTTTTGTTTACAGTAACTACAAAAAAATGATACGGCATGGATAATCAAAGCTTTTTGATACCAGAAGCAGCAGCGCGTTCAAGTGAGCAAAACAGATCCCGCCGGCAGAAAACAGGAACATCCTTTTCCCTGAAGGAGGGGAGGATTCAAGCTTAAAAGAACCATTTAAAGCAGCAGGCACTGTCAGTTTTCATTCTTTCAGTGGTATACTCTAAACACCGTGAAAAATTATTATTGTGTACTAGGCATAGACAAGGATGCTTCGCCGCACACCATAAAAAGAGCTTTTCGTGAAAAAGCAAAGCGATTGCATCCTGACATTGTCGGAGAGAGCGCCGGCGAGAAGATGCTTGAACTCTTGACTGCCTATCAAGTACTCTCCGATGTGAACCGCCGGTATGAATACGATAAACTTTACACACAAAAAGTCGGCTTTGATTACCGCTCGTTCTTAAAAAAACATGCCATTGATCCGTATGCACAGGCGAAGCTTGTCTTTTTTGATCTTTTCTGTGATGCAGAGGAGACCGCCCTTGAGCAATGGCATAGCTGCGGCGGCGTTCAGTTTCATTTGGAAGACTATTTGGAACGCGGCGATTGGCTTGACTGTATCTTTGTTTTAGCAGAAGAGTTGGAAAAACGCCGCCGCTATTACGAAGCTTTTATCCTGCTGCTGACCCTGATAAAAGAAGAACGGCGCAAGCCTTATTTCAAGCATTTTACCGAGGATATTGAGCTTTTTATTAAGGAACTGGTGCGGCGCAAATTATCGTCAACGGTAGATAGAAAAACATACCTTGACTGTCTGAACAGTCTTATCCATGCCGGGTTTTCCGCCCATGATGAAGCCCGCTGGCTTTTAATGATGGCTGAGACGTATATCTCTTTGAAAGACATACCGGCAGCGCGCTCTGTGCTTAATGAAGCTCTGCTTCGCTATCCGGGCATCTCAGGCGCCGACCGGTTGAAAAAAAAACTTGAAAAAAAGTTTGAAGGAAACTTATGATCCGCTTAAAAACTGAAGAACAAATCGCCGGCATCCGCCGTTCGTGTAAAATGCTTTCCGCTCTGTTCTGTGAGCTTAAACCGCTTGTTAAGCCTGGAATTACGACTATTGAACTTGATAGATGGGTTCATAATTGGATACAAAAAGCCGGCGGCAAACCAGCGTTTTTAGGACAGGGAGACCGGAAAAACCCTTTTCCGGCAAGCATCTGCATCTCAATCAATGAGCAGGTTATACACGGCATTCCTTCAAAACGGAAAATTGTATCAGGCGACTTGGTTTCTCTTGACTGTGGTATAGACCTTGATGGTTTTATCAGTGATCAGGCAATCACCGTTGAGGTGGAGAATGTCAGCGATGAGGCGCACCAGCTCAACAGTGTTACCAGAGAGTGCCTTGAACGCGGTATTGCAGCGGTAAAACCCGGTGCCCGGCTCTTACACATTGCCCATGCTGTATCAGAATATGCCCATGCTAACGGCTATGGAGTAGTGTATCAGTACTGCGGGCATGGTGTCGGGTTTGCCGTGCATGAAGACCCGACCGTGCCTAATGAACCGCATGGGGCAAATCCCCGTATGAGCGCCGGTCTGGTTATCGCCATTGAACCGATGATCAACGCCGGCACCGGTGATGTTGACGTACTTGATGATAAGTGGACTGTGGTTACTGCTGATGGTCGCTTGTCCGCCCACTGGGAACATACAATCGCGGTCTTTAAGGACCACGTTGAAGTCCTCACAGAGCGCATTGTATAAAGGGCGCACTACAGGCATACCTTCGTTTTTCCTGTTTCTTTTTCTGTAACTTTTTATTGGAATTTATTATTTTATACAGTAAGCATGAAAAATTATCCCTAAAGAGAGGGATAAAGGAAGATAATGCTTCGTAGAGCTACTGGTCGGATACCAGAAAGTTATGCCTGTGGAGGATGGTACCGGTCAACTCTGAAGCAGGAATACCCTCTCCCTAAAGAGGGGTACGTTCAGCTACAATCATCAATTCAATGTGAGGGGTTTTATGAAACTTGAATCAAAGAACTTGTTTATTTTCAATTTGGTACTCATTGGTATTATCTTTGGTTTTGCACTGGCATTTTTTTCTTTCTCCTGCCAAGTTCCGCAAAACAAAGATACCGTCAAAGCGGGAGAGACAACAGATGAAGCCGGCGCTCTGATAGTTCCGGCTGCCTTAAATGCGCCGATAGTGCAAGCACAAGAAAGTAAAAGTTCTGTCCCGCAAAGCGCCTTTATAGTTGCTGAGACTCTGCAAAATGTTTTCCGTGCGGTCTCCGAAAAAGTACTGCCTTCTGTCGTAGAGATAACGACTATTTCTGTACGGCGTCAGCAAGCTCCTAATTTTAACGGTATACCTTTTGAATTTTTCTTTGGTCCTCAGGATGATACCGGCGAACAGGAACGGGAATACCGGTCGCAAGGCTTAGGTTCTGGCATCATTGTCCGGCATGATAAAGACACGTACTATGTCTTAACCAATAACCATGTGGTTAGTGATGCTAATGAAATATCAATAGTCTCAAATGACGGTAAGGAATACCCGGCAGAATTAGTCGGTAAGGATGAGCGCAAAGACCTTGCTATGGTAAAATTCACTACAGAGGACTCTCTCCCGGTAGCGGTTCTCGGTGATTCTAATGCGGTGAAAGTCGGTGATTGGGCAATCGCGGTAGGAACGCCCATGGGCTTTATGTCATCGGTAACTATGGGTATTGTCAGTGCGGTCGGGCGCACAGGCGGACCGGCAAACAATATCAATGACTTTATACAAACCGATGCCTCAATAAACCAAGGCAATTCCGGCGGCGCCTTAGTCAATATCCGCGGTGAAGTTATTGGTATTAACACATGGATAGTCAGCAATAATGCCGGCGGTTCAGTGGGCTTGGGCTTTGCCATTCCCATTAACAATGCGAAACGTTCCATAGATGAATTTATCAGCAACGGTGAGATCAGTTATGGCTGGCTAGGTGTATCGTTGACGGATCCGAGCAAAGATATACTGCAAGCTCTTAACTTAACCGCTACGCACGGCGCTTTTGCCTCGCAAGTCTTCCTCGGCTCACCGGCAGACAAAGGCGGTATACAGCCGGGTGATTTTATTACCCATGTCAATGGGAAAGAGATGCGCGGCATGAACCAGCTCACGCTGGCTGTTGGTGAACTGAGTGCCGGTGAACGGGCGCAGTTCACCTTAATTCGAGACGGTGTTTCACGAACGGTTACCGTCCTCATTGAAGCGCGTAATGAGCAAGTTACCACTGATAATAAAAAACTGTGGCCGGGCGTGTACCTTATTCCTATAACCGATTCGATACGCTCAAGCCTCAAATTAAGCGCTGATACCAGCGGTTTATATGCGGCGCAAGTGTATCCGGGAACGCCTGCTGCGGTTATCGGCTTGCAACAGGGAGACAGGATAACTGCAATAAACGGCAAGTCGGTTGCTGATCTTGCCTCCTTTTACAAGGTCCTCCGTGAAAATGCCGGAACAGAATTGCAGTTCACGGTTATTCGCGGGGAGTCGACCTTAAAAACATTGACTATTAAAAAATACGACTAAAGAGACAGCCTGAAGGCTATTCTGCAACCTCTGCAAAAGACAGTCTGCGCAAGAGCAGGCTGTCTTTTTTTATTCAGCGGATATTGATATTGATAGGTCAGACCTCGCTCCTTCCCGCCCGCTTAAACACTTTAAGCAACACCGCTCACCTTAAGTCAGACCTCGCCGTCAAAATAGGATAACGAGAGCTAGGTCTGTCCGCAGGACGAGCGTCTCAGTCAAGCGAAGAGCTAAGAACTTAAAGATTAGAAGATCCGCGCTATGAGTAGCACAATACAGAATATGTTAAGACCTATACCGGCTACAAGCAAGAAGAGCGCTGCTGTTGCCAGTAGAACAGCTGTAACCGTATAGAAACGAATCAGTTTCTGGGGATTGCCCGGTATAAAACCGTAGAGTGCGGCACAATCAGATGGTTCAAACGGAAGGAGCGTGTTGTCATGGATGGCACCGAATACGGTCCATTCAGTGCTTTTGCCAACAGCCTGCACTAAAGGCGGCACACCGGCAGGCATGGTGTTCATCCGCACAGAACCGTAATACTCTCCATTCGGCAAATACTGATTTTCACGGCGCAGCGCTACCTGAATGGTATCACGGTAAGAGCGCAAGAGCCGCGTCTGCTGCCATAGTTTAGTGTACAGATTGGTCAAGAGAATGCCCGGCGGTAAGAGGGGGAAAAGCGGGGTAAAGATTGCAATGATAGCTATGAGCGCTGTCAGACGAAAAGCCGGTCGGTTGAGGAATGAAAATGCTATACATAAAAAAGAAAAGGTGCCGGCGGCAAGCGCATAAGGAGTAACGCGGTTAAAGTATTGGTTGTTGTTCCGCCCTGCCCAGATCACCCGTTCGTTCAGAGAACGGTCATCACCCCCATAAAAAATAATTATAAGCGGTTCGTTTTTGGTATGCGTAAACACAAGCCGACCGTTGTGCATGCCGAGACTGCCGCCCACATAGACCCGCCCGCCTTCTATGAGCGTGGGAACTTTATTCCAGTGGATACGCCGAACGTCTCCCTGCACAGTTGAGAGAGAAAACACGTATATCTGCGCACCAATAAGATTAACCGGCACGGTTATGCTTTCCCCGCGAATCCAGAGAATCTTCGTGTCGGTAATTGATTCAAAGACGCCGGTAAATCTATAGGTCGGTTCTGTACCATGGTAAAGGGAGGTGTAGTTGAGAAAAGGAGCGGCGCGCAGATCGTCAAAACGCTGACGAAACCACTGCCAGTTATTGCGATCCAGAAAAATACCAAGCAGCGGTACAATGCAGTACCACAAGAACGCTAAAGAAACTACGATGATGAGATCCGCAACCCGCATACTGACACAGCCTCAAGGCAGACTCTGACCGGCGCAGAGCCGTTTATTCCTTGCACAGAGCGCCTCCTTTTCTCATAAGTGTTATACACTATACTCTATCTGCCGTGTGCAGATCAAACCGGCACGGGACAGACCGCACGCCAGACTTCATGCCGCCGGTGCAGTCTGTGTTTGCTTCTGACTCATTGCTGTAGACATTTGAGCAAAGGAAGAGTAATATAGATAAATGCTACAAATCTTATGGTACGGGGGAAGGGCAGAATCGACCGCCAAAACACAGGCGGCAGACTTTTTCAGCCTTCACCCTATTTTTTCAGCGCGGTCTGATAACAAAATCTTAAGAGAAAGACTAAGGAGAAAGTATAATGGCAGAAATATCACAAGAACAAAAAATGTTTTATGCATCCAGAATTAGCTTTTATCAACAGACTATCAATACACTTTTGCAGAAAGAACAAGATTTTCTTTTAGAAATAGAAAAAGAAACGGAGCAGGCTCCGCTTAAAAAGTTTGCGCTCGTTGATGTTGCCCTCAATATAACTTCAAATTATATTATCCAGAGCGGTATTTCAGAGGCGCTTATGAGAGTAAAGAATGAAAGCGCCCTTAATGAAGGACGCAAGGCGATTTACCGGAGTATTATTTACCTTGAGGATATTGTAACAAACTGGATTGATGTTCCCTTTGCGGATTACAAAGAGAAAGTGCTGGCTCTTGAGCCGATTAGTTGCGCGGAACGTTTTGATAAAATACGGAAACTCGGCTTTACCATTCAACTGATAGAAGATACTTATGGCGATAATTCCAAATGGAAATGGTCCTTTGTTGATTTAGAGGGACGGTTTGCGGTTGTAAGCAAGAACATTCTCAATATGGAAAGCATGATTGCAAACATGGACACACGCTCGCCGAATTACGAACCGACTGTGCTGCATATCCGGTTAATCAAGAGGCAGCTCGGGAACGCGGCGAACCGGTTTCGCGAGAAATATGAACTTTCTTCTCAACGGATAGATGATTTTCGTACTGCAATCAATCTGCTTAATGCTTTGCGTCGGGTTCACATTTTCCTCAATGAGTCCGGTGAGGCGGAAATGCTCAAGAAGAAAAGCGAAGCATGGTTAATAAAATTAGAGAGTGATATAAAATCCCAGAATACGGCAAAACAAAAGTAACGCCTAATCTTTCCGCCAGCGACATGCGGGAGTCTCCGCTGAGAGATGCGGGAGTCTCGGACGGGAGATGCGGGAGTCTCGCCTGAGACTTGCGGGAGTCTCCGCTGAGAGATACGGCAGTCTCCCCCAGAGAAGCGGAGGTCTGACCTATCTGAGACCGAGGTCTGACTTATAAGATACGGCAGTTTTCACCCAGAGATACTGAGGTCTGACCCATCTGAGACCGAGGTCTGACTTATAAGATACGGCAGTTTTCACCCAGAGAAGCGAGGTCTGACCTATCTGAGACCGAGGTCTGACTTATAAGATACGGCAGTTTTCACCCAGAGATACTGAGGTCTGACCTATCTGAGACCGAGGTCTGACTTATAAGATACGGGAGGGTGCTAGACAATGAGTTTACGGAGCGTTCCGTCGCTGTGCCGCCAATCTTTAACGGTTTTAACCCGCAGATCAAGTTTGACTTTCCACTCAAAAATACGGTTCAGCTCTTTTTGTGCGGAAAGCCTGATAGCTTTTATCAGAGCGCCGTCTTTGCCAACAACTATTCCCTTTTGGGATTCACGCTCTGTTACCAGAAAAGCCCGCACCCATAAGGTCTTACCGTCATCGTGCAGTTCCGCATCGGCAACTTCGGCATAAATTGCGTGCGGCAGTTCGTCATAAAGCCGGTTGATAGCTTTTTCTCTGATAATCTCGGCAATACGGAAATGCAATTCTTGATCAGTGTAGTAATCATGCGGATAAAACGGCTCTCCCGGCTCTGCTTTATCAAAAAGACCATGCACTAAAGCTTCAATACCCGTGTTATTCAAGGCTGAGAGGGGAAAGCAGCGAGCCTGATCCAGCGCCGGCAGATGCTCCTTCAGAAAGGCAGAACTCCGCTTCAAATCACTATGCGGGCTGTCAGTCTTGTTGAGCGCAACAAAGATTTTCTCTTGCACTGTTTGGAGACGGCTGGTAATAGCCTCTTCTTCCGGTCCTGATGGACGGGAAACATCAAGGACATAAAGGATAAAGTCGCACTCTTCTATGCTCCGGTTTGATACTTCCATCAGTTTCCGGTTCAATTTTTTGTTTGATTCATGGCGACCCGGTGTATCCACGAAGACGAGCTGTCCTTGGGGACGGTTTACGATACCGCGAATGGCGTTTCTGGTTGTTTGAGGGACGCTGCTGATAATGGCAACTTTTTCTGCGCACAACCGGTTGAGCAAGGTTGACTTCCCCACTGAAGGTCTGCCGATGATGGCAACAAAGGCGGCTTTTTGTATCATTTTCGTAAATCTTCCTGTATAAGCAGGAGGAGGAGTCTTGCCTCCTCCTCTTTAGTTTTAGAACTCATTTATTGCTGAGACTGTAAGTAGCGGTTAAGGTCCTGTTCTCTGACGTTCAAGCGATAACGAATATCTTCAATCTGGTTAGTCTGATCAACAATTATATCCTGCAAGCGGCTGATTTCGGCGAGAGCTTCGCTCAGTTTTTTCTGGAGATCGGCTATCTCGGTCATGGAACCCGAGAGCTTTTCCTCTAAAGTTTTAATGGTATCTTGTGCGGCGGCAAGCTGCTCCTGCATTACTGCCCGTTCATCACTCAGATTTTTAACTTTAGTGCGTAAATCTTCATTTTCAGCTTCAAGCTTTGCCTGTGCCGTTAAGGCATTCATATGCTCAGGATTCGCAATGAGTTTCTCCTGATTTTCTATCAGAGCTTTTGCCTCAGCAAGGGCTTTGCGCAGTTCTTCATTCTGTCCTTGCAGATCGGCATTCTCAGCTTTGAGCTGCTCATTCTGTCCTTGCAGATCGGCATTCTCAGCTTTGAGCTGCTCATTCTGTCCTTGCAGATCGTCTCTCTCAGCTTTCAGGCGCTCATTCTGTCCTTGCAGATCGTCTCTCTCAGTTTTGAGCTGCTCATTCTCTTCCTGCAAGCTGTCTCTCTCAGCTTTCAGACGCTCATTCTCTTCCTGAAGAACGCCGGTCTCCTCTTTGAGCTTATCGCGCTCTGCTACCGCTTCATCACGCTGCTGTTCAAAGTCTTCAGCGTGCTTCTGCCAACTGTCAACGTTACGGGTAGCCTCCTCCAAGTCTTTTTTCAAATTATCATATTCTTCCTGACTTGGACCCGTTGCACATCCGCATAAAACTATGAGTACCGATACCACTATAGTCCATTGCAATTTCATACTAAAAAGGCTGTTAAATCTCAAGCACGAAGCTTGGGGTTTGAAACAACCGCAGGTTCAACCCTGCCCCTCCTCCTCTCTTAATAAACCTTCACAAGAAGGTTTCTCTCCTCTCTGCCAAGCGTCTTTCCCGCTTCGCCCTCTTCCATACCCAAGCGCCTTTGCCCTCGTATCCGCTTTATACGTCTCCATTCTCAGCCGCCGCCAGCTTTTTCCTCGGCGGATAATCAATAGTAGTGGTAATAGTTACCTGCCTATCAAGCGTTACCGTAACCGGATTGTTGATTGATATGGTATAATCTTTTGTAAAAAGAAATTTATGATTTGAATCAGAGGTCTTGAGCGATAAGATAAAAATAGTACCGTTTTTTAACGCCTCTTCCTCCAGATCAATATCGATCCTAATAATTTCAGATTTATAATCTGACAGGTTAAACCCATAAGAAATAAGATTCCCGTTTATCTGAGACTCTCTATCGGTTGCCTTGATGATAACGCCCTCAGCAGCCCTAAGATTAGCCTCGACGGTCCAGGTATGCCGCGCCCATTCTTCGTCAAGCTTAGCATTTAACTCGGCTGTATTCGAGGCGACGAGGGTAATTAGCTCTGACTCGAGCGCTTTATTGCTCTGCGGTTCATCAAGGAAGAGCGAAAGACCGCCGCCTGCATCCGCAAGTTGGGTCATAAACGATTTATCAGCATCGGAAGTGAGCGCAATAGTTGAGACAGTGCTGATACCTCTATCCAGTCTGCTTTTGACCGTTCTCATGGTTTGTTTGCTATCACGGGTCGATTCATCTTTGCCGTCCGTAAGCAATACCACCCGATTGATATAATCCTCGGTATGGTAGCGGGCTATAACCGATTCAATCTGCTTATAGCCTGCTTCCAAACCGGCGGCTATATCAGTCCAGCCGCGCCGTGTTCTTATTTTTGACACTTGATCGATTAGAAACTGTCTATCACTGCTGCTCGACAAGCGCCGCGGGGAAACAATAACATCAGTGGGATTGCTGTAATAATCAAAAACCACGATTGACAGGAAATCATCCGCTCTTAATTGATCCATGAGGACGATGAACATATCCTTGACCCAATCGAGTCTGGTTCTACCGTCCTCAATTTTTCGCTCCATGGAGTCGCTTATATCAATAACAAAACATATATTTTTCCGTTTGGTAAAGGACGGCGGCGGCGACACGTAAAGCGACACGACTTCATCTATAGTCGCAAATTGCGGTCTTGGCGGGGCTAAAAGGCTTATATAAGCACGCGTTGCTCCTTCCTCAAGGGAGGATTGCGGAGTAGCGGCACGATATTTTCTGACTTGTTCAATATGGTAGCCGACAGTAACTTCGGTCAACTGTTGCTCTTCTTGCGCATAAATCGGCGCAAGCGCCATAAGCATCACCGCGATACCGGCTGTTATTTTTCTCATAAGAACCTCGCTTCATATAAAAATCGTTCTTTTGTTAATAATAAGGAAACAGGGAAATAGGAGTCAAGGTACGTCTTGCCCTGCCTCATGGAGCGCTCACCGGTCATCCCCGCTTCGTCCCCTCAGTACAAGAAGCGCTCGGACGCTCTCGTTATGGTCCCCGCTGTTTCTTTTAATGATTCGGGAACATGCTCCTAGTCATTTAAGAATATCTCCCAGACATTTGTGAATATCTCCCAGACATTTGTGAGTATCTCCCAAACATTTGTGAATATCTCCTTAGTCATTTAGGAATATCCCTCAAACATTTGTGAGTATCTCCCAGACATTTGTGAGTATCTCTCAAACATTTGTGAATATCCCCGAATTATGCAGGGAGACCCTCGAAGCATGCAGGGAGACCTTTGAAGCATGCAGGGAGACCCTCGAAACATACAGGGAGACCCTCGAAACATGCAGGGAGACCCTCGAAGCATGCAGGGAGACCCTCGAAACATACAGAGAGACCTTTGAAACATACAGGGAGACCTTTGAAACATACAGAGAGACCTTTGAAGCATGCAGAGAGACCTTTGAAGCATGCAGGGAGACCCTCGAAACATACAGGGAGACCTTTGAAGCATGCAAGGAGACCCTCGAAACATACAGAGAGACCTTTGAAGCATGCAGGGAGGCTGAAATCGCTGGCTTGACAGGGTTTGCTCTGTCGGTCTAACTTTGGTCTGTGAAACAAGAAACCCTTCGCTAAAAGCGGTGGGTAGCTCACCGTTAATACACAGAGAGGAGGAAGGGGAGAGGTCCCCGATTATTATGCAAGACTTAGATAATTTTTTAGATCAGAGCGCTGATACAGTGGTGGAGCTGGAGACTGGGTTGACAAGCCATCAGGCGCTTTCTCCGGATTCAGGGGGATTAGGCGAGATTGACAAATGCCTTTTCCTTGAATCGTGGCTGCGGTCGCGGGGAATAGTGCAGTTAGAACGGCAAGACGCGCCTGACCCGCGGGCAAAGGGGGGGATTCGCCCTAACCTGATTGCCACTATTCCCGGCGCGGATGATACAAGCCGGCTTTGGATCATGAGCCATCTTGACGTCGTGCCGCCGGGGGAGATGCGGTTATGGCAGAGCGATCCGTGGAAGCTCATCGTGCAGGAGGGGAAGCTCATAGGGCGGGGCGTGGAAGATAACCAGCAGGGGCTTTGCTCTTCGGTGCTGGCAGCCTTGGCGCTACTTCAGGCTGGTATAAAACCGTCCCGCACCGTTAAGCTGCTTTTTGCCGCTGATGAAGAAACCGGCAGTGAGTACGGTATTGTCTGGCTGCTTAAAAACCGCTCGCTCTTTCATAAAGAGGATATGGTGCTTATTCCAGATAGCGGCGATCCGCAGGGTGAAAGTATAGAGATTGCTGAAAAGGATCAGTTATGGCTTAGGTTGACCACAACCGGCGCACAGGCGCACGCTTCACGACCGGATCTGGGGAATAATGCGTATCTTGCCGGTTCGGACCTGGTGGTGCGGCTGCATAAAGGCTTGTCAAGCGCTTTTAATGAGCATGATCCGCTCTTTGAGTCGGATTATTCTACCTTTCAGCCCACAAAAAAAGAAGGGAATGTTCCGAATATCAATACGATTCCGGGCGAGGATGTATTTTATATGGACTGCCGTATACTGCCGCGCTATTCTCTTGAAACGGTGCTGGCGGAAGTTGCGCGGATCAGCGCTGAAGTGGAAAAACAATACCGCGTTACTATCAAGGCGGATATTGGACAGTACCACCATTCGGTGATGACCCCACAGGATGCGCCTATAGTCCAGCTTTTATCACGCGCCATTACTGATGTTTACAGGATTAACCCGCGGTGCATAGGCATAGGAGGCGGCACAGTTGCTGCTCCTCTGCGCAATGCCGGCATAGACTGTGCGGTCTGGGCGCGGCTTAACGACAGCGCCCATCAGCCCAACGAATACGCTTTTATTGATAATATCATAGGCGATGCAAAGGTCATGGCAAGACTCATGGCTGCATCCGCCCCGACATGCAGTTAAAAATACTCCTGTAAAATCGCTAAGCCGGCGCTTATTTCCTCATCGCTTATCGTGTAAGGCGGCAGGAAACGGAGCGTCCGCTGCCCGGCGGATAAGATGAGCAAACCGTGAGATAATGCCCATTCCAAAATGGGCATGACATGAGAAACAGTATCGACCCCTATCATAAGACCTCTGCCCCGGACCTGGGTAATGGCAGGGTTATTCCATGCGCGGATGCCGTCCTGTATTGCCTTTCCTTTGCGCTCAATAGCCGCTAAGAATGCCGGCTCTTTTACCGTACGCAGCACAACCCGACCGGCGGCGGCAGCAAGCGCATTGCCGCCGAAAGTACTGCCGTGATCTCCTTCTTGGAATACGGCGGCTGCTTTTTCTCCGGCAAGGACCGCGCCGACTGGAATACCGCCTGCAAGTCCTTTAGCCAGCGTAATAATATCCGGTTTAATCTGGTACTGTTGGCAGGCAAGGAAGGTTCCGGTACGTCCTATGCCGCTTTGGATTTCATCACAGATTAAAAGAATATCCCGCTCTGCACAGAGCCGTGCCGCCTCTGCCATAAAATCAAGCGGCTGCGGCACTATACCGCCTTCACCTTGGATCGGCTCAATGAGCAGGGCGCATACCGTTGAGTCTAAGGCGCGATCCAAAGCTGCGCTCTCGCCTGAGGGAATAAACCGGAAGCCTTCGGTAAAAGGACCAAAGTTCTGGTGCAAATGCTCCTGACCGGTTACCGATAAAGTTGTGATGGTCCTGCCGTGAAAACTGCCTTTAAGACTGATAATGGTGTGGCGTCCTGTACCATAGCGGTCAAGGGAGTACTTGCGGGCGATTTTGCATGCTCCCTCATTTGCTTCCGCGCCTGAATTAGCCAGAAATACTTTTTTCATGCCGACCGGCGCACAGGCTGCTACCAATTCTTGGGCAAAAGCTGCCGTGGTATCGGTTTGGTAGTAGTTTGAGACATGTATAAGGCGCTGCGCCTGCTCTGTAATAGCCTGCACCAAAGGCGGGTAGTTGTGTCCGAGGCAGTTTACCGCGATGCCAGCCGTCCAATCCAAGTAGCGTTTGCCTGCCGTGTCAAAAAGCCATGAGCCTTGTCCGTGGGTAAATACCACAGGCAGCCTGTGGTAGGTGTTCATAAATACATCATTCATCTTTTTTCCTTTGCACCGTGCGGTGCGATTTGGGATGAGAGATAGTATATACAGCTTTGAAAGTTTTAGATAGGTCAGACCTTGGACTTAGACGGTCAGACCTCGCCCCCGACCTCGCCCCCTAAAAGGCGTGCCGGACTTTCTGCGCTTTCACCTCTTGACAAAATACGATTTTCAAGATAGGTTTAGACAAAATAGAAATGGTTTTAATTCAAAAAAAGGGCGTGCAGCCCTTTTTTTTATATCTTGAACTGTGTAAGGCTGGTTTATAATGCAATGGACAGCGCGAAAAGAAAATCCTTTATTTGATTCGCTTACCGCTATTGTGCAGGGGTTGGGATTTACTTTAATTGATCTGTCGGTTTCTCCTCATAAGGGAAATGTGCAAGTAAGGGCTATTATTTATAAAAACGGCATGAAAATAGGGACTGATGACTGTACTCGCATACACAGAGCCATTATGCCGCATCTTGCATTGACCTTTCCAACACAGGGGATTTATGTAGAAGTTTCATCGCCCGGCATAAACCGGCTCATTAAAGATGCCTCTGAGTTTGTCTGTTTTTTAGGTCGCGGTATAAAGTGTTATCGAAAGGATATTTCTGATTGGACCAGGGGGATTATTGAATCGGCAGATGAAAAAGCTGTGGTCATCAAAGGAAAAGAGGGAATGCTTACAGTAAAGTATGCACTAATTGCCAAGGCACAGTTAGATTGGACAGAGGAGGTATAAGTTGTGGCAATAGATTTGTCTGAGGCAATTTCGTACCTTAAACAAGAACGCGGCATGTCCGAAGAACTTATACTGCGCACCATAGAAAATACGCTTCTGGCAGCATTAAAACGGCGTTTCGGTAATACAGATAATGTTATTATCCGTTGGATTGATGAGACTATCGTCTCAGTTCAAGTAAAAAAGAAAATTGTTGATGGCGTTTATGATCCGCTTTCTGAAATTGATCTTTCAGAAGCGCAAGAAATCAAAATGGATGCAGAAGAAGGGGATGATCTACTTATTGATATTGACCTTAGAGAATTTGATCGCTCTGAGATTCAGAGCGCTAAGCAGACTGCACATCAATCAATACGAGAGATACAAAAAGATAGTCTTTATTCAGAGTATAAAGATAAAATCGGGGAAATAATTATTGGTTATTATCAACGCGAACGTGATGGTACTATTTATGTGGATTTAGGAAGAACCGAAGGGATATTTCCAAAGAAGTACCAATCTCCTCGTGAAGAATTTCATGTTAATGACCGTATTAAGGCGATGATTGCCGAGGTAGAGAAAAGTAAATCCGGCAGTTTAAGAATAGTTCTTTCAAGGACTCACACGGACTTTGTCCGCGCTATCTTTGAACTTGAAGTTCCAGAGTTATATGACAAAGTCGTTTGTATTCATAAAATAGTGAGAGAACCGGGGTATCGTACTAAACTTGCAGTCTATTCCAATCGGGAGGATGTGGATCCGGTAGGAGCCTGTGTAGGACTGAAAGGCAGTCGGATACAATCGGTTATTAAGGAACTTGAGGGAGAGAAAATTGATGTTCTTAAATATGATACGGATCCGGTTGTTTTCATTAAAAACGCACTCTCTCCGGCTGAAGTGAGAGATGTTATCATCCTTGATGAAGGAAAGCACCAAGCTTTAGCTATAGTGCCTGAGACGCAGCTTTCCCTAGCCATAGGAAAGCAGGGATTGAATGTTAAATTGGCTAATCGTCTGGTAGATTGGAGTATTGATGTCAAGACTATCAAACAATTTGAAGGAATGGATATTGGTTCTGAAGCTCGCAAGGTAGCATCAGAGTTATTCGGTGACATAAATGAATCCGTAGAGGAAGATATAACTCGAATCTCTGAACTTCCCGGTGTTGATCTTCAGGTATCTAAAGTACTGCTTGAACATACTATTGATTTGATAGAGGATTTTCTTAATACTCCGGACACCGTCTTAGCAGATTTACCGCTCTCTACACAACAGCTCGTAACGTTACGGAAACTTATTGAAGAATATGTTGATATTATAGAAGAAGAAGAGCCTGAGACTGTCGATGAATACAGAGAAGAGGCAATAGAAGATGATGATGAAATCTATCACTGTCCTGAATGTGGCACACAGATAACTATAGATATGACTGTATGCCCAAACTGTGGTGTAGGATTGAGTTTTGAATATGAGGATCAGTAGCAAGTAAAGGTGGATTATGGCTGAGGAATTGGGTAACAGTAAAGAACAGAGAGTAGAACTTATCAAGAGACCTCTGACTGAGCGAGTGTCTGCTGAAGAAGCGCCGGATGTGCCTTCAAAAAATAAACCGGAACATAATGAACATCGTAAGGGTAAGGTGATCATTGTGAAAAAGAAGCCATTTGTTCGTCCAGCGGCTGAGTCGTCTCATAAAAATAAGAGGCAATATAAAGTTGTTACGACAGCACGGGCTCCTGATATACCTCAGCCGGAAACAGTTACGCTAAAAATTAAAGAGCCTCCTAAATTACCAGAAGTAAAAGAGTCGATTATGGATAATCCTTCTATTTCATTACCGTCTGTTGAAAAACCTGAAACGCCGCCGCAGGTATCTGAAACCAAGACACCACCTCCTCCAGTGGAAAAAAAGGAAAAACAACAGGAAAAACAAATAGTCATTGAACGACATAATGGGATAAGTTCCTTTGTTGGAACGCAAAGACCCGCTGTTATTGTAGGACGTGTCGGTGGTCGATCAGTTGGTCCTCGCCCTCCACGAGAAGATCGTCAGCCCAGAGGTGGCGGTAGACCCGGCGGAAGGACTGGACCCTTCCATTCTGACTTTGGACAGAATAACCGTCCGTCAGGACAAGGGTATCAATCCGGTCCCGGGCATACACCGGGAGGAAGGCATAACTTTACACCGCGTCCGGCTTTTACTCCAGGTTTTCGTCCCGGTGGACCGGGAAGACCGATCGTACCGCGTCCGGCACCGGCGCCGACTCCATCAACATCCTCTGAAGGAAAATTACCGGTTAAAAAAACATTCAAAGCTAAAAAAGCTGTCTATATACATAAAGAAAAAGAAAAAGAGAGAGATGACAAGCTCCGTCTCGCTAATAAAAAGAAAAATGCCTACAATGAGAATGTTGTCCCCAAATTTATCGAGATTATGGAAGTTATTTCTATTTCAGAGCTTGCACGGAAAATGAATCTACGGGCAAATACCTTGATTCAAAAATTGATGAATATGGGGATGATGGTTACTATCAATGAGCAGATCGATGCTGATACGGCATCAATCTTGGCTCTTGAATATGGAACTGAAGTTAAGATAATCAGTTTGTATCAAGAAACGCTGATTAAGACTGAGGCTGATAGCGAAGATTCACTTGAACCGCGACCGCCAGTCGTAACGGTTATGGGACATGTCGATCATGGCAAGACTAAGTTGCTTGATGCCATTCGGAGTACTGATGTTGCCGGCGGTGAATTCGGTGGTATTACTCAGCATATCGGCGCCTATACCGTAGACACGCCCTATGGACGTATTACCTTTCTTGATACGCCCGGTCATGAAGCTTTTACCCGTATGCGGGCGCGTGGGGCGCAAGTAACGGACATTGTTGTTTTAGTTGTCGCTGCTGATGATGGAGTCATGCCTCAGACCAGTGAAGCTATCAATCATGCTAAAGACGCCGGTGTTCCTATTGTTGTTGCTATCAATAAAATTGATAAACCAGATGCAAATCCTGATAAAGTTAAGTCACAACTTTCTGATTTAGGACTCATCCCGGAAGACTGGGGTGGACAAACCATGTTTGTAGCCATATCTGCCCTTCGGAAAGAGGGAATTGACGAGCTTGTTGAAGCTATTCTTTTACAAGCGGAGCTTCTTGATCTTAAAGCAAATTATAATCGTGCAGCTGAAGGAAAGATACTTGAATCACGCATTGATCAGGGACGCGGGACTGTTGCAAGTATTATTATTGAAAAAGGCACCTTAAAAATCGGCGATCATTTTGTAGCCGGTATTTGGCCCGGTAAAGTGCGCGCGCTCTTTAACGACAAGGGCGAACGGGTACAGGAAGCTACTCCTTCAACACCAATAGAAGTTATTGGTTTCGGCGGTATACCGAATGCAGGCGATCCTTTGCAAGTCGTCTCAGATGAACAGCTTGCCAAAAGTATTTCTATAAAGCGGCAGGAGCTTAAACGTTCTGAAGATGCAAAACATATCAAGAAGATCACCTTGGATAATCTGCATGATACTATCAGTGCCGGTACTATAGCTGAACTAAAGGTGATCATTAAATCTGATTTACAAGGTTCAGCTGAAGCTCTGAGAGCCAGTTTAGAAAAACTCTCTACACCAGAGGTCAGGCTCAATGTTATACAAGCCTTACCCGGTGCTATCAATGAAGGTGATGTTGAACTTGCTATTGCTTCAAATGCCATTATCATAGGCTTTAATGTACGACCTATTCCCAAGGCAAAGCTCATTGCAGAGCAAGAAAAAGTTGACATACGCAAGTACAATATTATTTACAAAGCTGTAGAAGAAATTCATCAGGCAATGGAAGGGTTGCTTAAACCTGATACGAAAGAATCGCTCATTGCCACGGTGGACATCCGCAATACGTTCAACGTTCCTAAATTCGGTGCTATCGCCGGCTGCATGGTACAAAGCGGCACCGTTAAACGAAGTGCAAGTGTGCATGTCATCCGTGATGCTATCGTTATTTATACGGGAAAAATTGTGTCATTGCGACGCTTTAAGGACGATGTCAAGGAAGTCGCAGCCGGGTATGAATGTGGACTGGCTATTGAAGGTTTTGACAAAATTCAGGTAGGCGATCAGCTTGAAGTATTTGAAATGATCGAGGTACTACGGCACCTCGAGTGACAGCTTTAGGTTCTTATCAGGTGAGATACCTGAAAGGGCAGCTGTCAATACAGGAGGAAAGAGCGAAATGGAATATCGAACAGAACGTATTGGGCGCTTGATTCAAGAAAAGATCGGGGCGCTTATTGTTGAAGGCAAAATAAAAGATCCACGGGTTAACTCCTTTCTCTCCATTACACGAGTATCGGTATCAAAGGATCTTGCATGGGCAGATGTTTACGTCTCTACCTTCCGCCCTACAGGAAACCTTGTGCGCGGTGTTGCTGGATTACAGAATGCTTGTGGTTTTATACAGGCAAACCTTGCCGCTACTATGCACATACGCCAAACTCCCCGACTTCGGTTTCATGAAGACACCGGCATAAAAGAAGGCTTCGAGCTTGTTCAAAAACTCGAAGCCTTAGTACCCCCTCCTGATAGCACTGAAAAGAGCACCTAACGAGAGGTTCAGCGAACAACTATCTCATCAACATTTAGCCGCTCAGTTCTTCATCAGACGGTTCAGTGGTATTTTCAGAGTTATTGATCTGAGCCTTTAAGTCATTGCCGGCGGCAAATATATGCTGCCGTACTTTTGTTTCTATCTCTTGGAAGAATGCAGGATTTTCTTCTAAGTAAGTCCGTGCATTGTCCCGACCCTGTCCGACACGCTCTTGATTATAGGAATACCACGCCCCTTTCTTCTCAATAATATCATATTTCACCGCCGCATCAAGAAGACTACCGGCAATGGAAATACCCTTACCAAACATAATATCAAGTTCTGCTTTACGGAACGGCGGGGCAACTTTATTCTTGACGACTTTGACTTTAACCCGGTTCCCTATGGCATCAGCTTCCCCTTTTTCTATGGTTTCAGTTCTGCGTATCTCCAATCTAATTGAGGCATAAAATTTAAGCGCATTGCCACCGGTTGTTGTCTCCGGATTGCCGTACATAACCCCGATTTTCATACGGATCTGGTTTATGAAAATCAGCAAAGTCCGCGATTTTCCTATGGTCGCGGTTAGTTTCCGCAATGCTTGGCTCATAAGCCGTGCCTGTAGACCGACATGAGAATCGCCCATATCACCTTCAATCTCTGCTAAAGGGGTAAGTGCAGCAACAGAATCCACCACAATGACATCAATAGCACCTGAGCGGACCAGACTCTCGGCAATTTCTAGTGCCTGCTCGCCATTATCCGGCTGAGATACCCATAAATCGTCAATTTTTACGCCTAGATTTCGTGCATAGACCGGATCCAAGGCATGTTCTGCATCCACAAAAGCTGCAATGCCTCCGAGCTTTTGCGCCTCTGCAATAGCATGAAGGGCAAGTGTTGTTTTACCCGATGATTCAGGACCATAGATTTCAATGATACGTCCTCGTGGGTATCCTCCTATGCCCAGCGCTTCATCTAATAGTATGGAACCGGACGGAATAACTTCTATACCGGTTGCACCGGTATGCTCACCGAGCTTCATTAACGAACCGGTACCGAATTGCTTTTCGATCTGTAAGCGGGCAGCCTCAAGAGCTTTCTCTTTTTCTCCATTTGAAGCAAGTGTATTGCCTCTTGCCTTCAATTTTTCATCATTCATCTTTGCCATAACTCCTCCTCATATAACGGGCATAAGTACGCATATTGCTTCAATTATTATGTAAGATTTTTTTTTTTTATGCTAGGGCGTGTCGTCTAAAGGAAGGGAATAAAGTAAGATAACAAGCGGAAAAGCGCTGCACAGACATGACATCAGTGATAAGCTGCGGTATCGTAGATTATCAGAACCGGCGTTCCTTGGCGACTGGAAAAACACCCGCCGACGCTTTTGCCGCTGGCGGGATAGGGATGTCTGGAAGAGCCTAGCCGCTGAAGTTATCGGGGAAGGGTATACCGAGTGGCTCATGATAGATGCAAGTTATAGTAAAGTCCATGCGGACGGATACACAGCGGGAGGAAATCATCGAGGGATAGGGCGTACAAAAGAGGGCTGAATACCAAAGTCCATCTTGCTATAGATAAGAGGGGAAAGCCGGTACGTATCCTCCTGTCGGCGGGGCAGGAGGCGGATTGCGCGTATACGATGCGCTTAACTTGAGGCTTTACCAATACGGGTTTGTTTGCTGATAGAAGGTATGACGTGAACTGGTTAGTGGACGCTGCCCCTGCGAGTAGAGTTAAGGCAGTTATCACACCCAAGCGGAAGGGGAAGGTGGCACGGACTTATGAAACAGAACTGTATAAGGAACGCCATCTTATTGAGTATGTATTTCGCTGGCTCAACCAGTGGAGAGGTATCGCTACCCGGTATGCTCAACGTTCTGGAATCTTATCTGAAATCTTAAGAGGGTTGATCAGGGGGCGAGGTCTGACTTACCCTGCCTTCGAGGTCTGACTTACCCTGCCTTCGAGGTCTGACTTACCCTGCCTTCAAGGTCTGACTTACCCTGCCTTCAAGGTCTGACTTACCCTGCCTTCAAAGTCTGACCTACCCTGCCTTCAAAGTCTGACTTACCCTGCCTTCAAAGTCTGACTTACCCTGCCTTAGAGGTCTGACCTATCCTGCCTTCAAGGTCTGACCTACCCTGCCTTAGAGGTCTGACTTACCCTGCCTTCAAGGTCTGACTTACCCTGCCTTCAAGGTCTGACTTATCCTGCCTTAAAGGTCTGACCTACCCTGCCTTCAAGGTCTGACTTACCCTGCCTTCAAGGTCTGACATACCCTGCCTTCAAGGTCTGACATACCCTGCCTACAAGGTCTGACATTACCTGCAAACGTGTTCTGTCCAAACATGCGTTCGAGTT
>JAISMB010000133.1 GCA_031276945.1 Spirochaetaceae bacterium
CAAGCACAGTAGTACAAGAACCACGCACAGTCATCTATGATTTAAGTCTGACCGTTAGTTAAAAACAATTCCTGCAAAGCGGGCAATGACCTGTGATGACCACACCTTAGCCCGCGACACAACCTATTTCATTCCGCTGAACCAAGCCATTTCAGCCTACTGAACCGATATAGGTCAGACCTCGCATACAGCGGACAGTGAGCAGATTCTCCGTAACAACACAAAGGACGAGTCGCTTGATGCCTATACAAATAGGCGCGGCACTCTTTTGTTAAGCGCGCAGGTAAGTTCATAAGGAATACTACCGATATGGGATGCCAGCACAGCCGCACTATCAGCCTCTCCGCCAAAAATTGTTACCGAATCCCCGCGGCGAATGTCCGTCTCAGCTCCAAGATCAACCATACACTGATCCATACAAATACGCCCCACAAGAGGATAAAATTGCTGCTTAATTAAAACCCGATGCTTCCCACTTAAACGCCGGTTTAAGCCATCAGCGTAACCGACCGGAATGGTCGCAATCTGTGTGTCTGCCGAAGCTGTCCATGTCCGTCCGTAGGAAATAGATTCGCCTGCATAAACCTTTTTGATAAAAATAAGCGTGCTACGCAGCTCCATAACAGGTTCAAATGCCAATCCGGGAAGCTCAGAATAACCGTACAGTATAATGCCGGGGCGTACCATATCCAGATACGCCGAGGGATGTTGAATAACCGCACCGGAATTTGCCGCATGAACAAGACCCGGATCAATGCCGGCTTGTCTGATAGCTCCCACAGCATCAGCAAAGAGAGACAGTTGGCGGGTGGTGTATTGCATATCAGCCAGTGTCTGAGAGTCAGAGACGGCAAGGTGTGTGGCTGTGCCGGCGTATTCAAGCGCAGGGCTCTGGACAATGTGCCGGGCAAGTTCAACAGCCTCTTCCGGACGGCATCCGAGACGTCCCATGCCGGTATCAATTTTAAGATGCACCGGAATCCGCACCCCCGCACTTGATGCAGCATAGACCAAACGGCTTATATCTTGATGTTCAGCAACAAAAGGACTAAGCCGGTAGGCAGCAATACGACGCAGTTCCTGTGGTAAGGCAAGAGAGAGAAATAAGAGAGGTGCGGTAATACCGGCACGCCGCAACTGTACGCCTTCGCTCACCCGAGCTACAGCGAGATAGGCAGCACCGGCATTCAGAGCGGTCTTGGCTATCGTAATAGCACCATGCCCGTAAGCATCGGCTTTTACCGGCGCACAGATCAAAGGGTGCGGTCCGACCTGTTGCCGTACGCATGCTATGTTATGACGGAAGTTCTCTAAATGAATGATTACTTTTGTTACACTCATAAAGATAGAGTATATTTCTGTTGACAATCTTAGTAAACACTTCTAAAATTATCTAATAAACTAACCCAAATTTTACGGGAGGATTTTTATGGCTAAAGTAGAGTTAAAAGGCATCAGCAAAGTGTACGAAGGCAATGTCCGCGCAGTGGACAATGCTAACATTGTTGTTGATGATAAAGAATTTGTCGTGTTTGTCGGTCCATCCGGCTGTGGTAAATCAACCACGCTCCGTATGGTTGCTGGTTTGGAAGACATTAGCGAGGGCGAGTTGTACATTGATGGCGAGCTTATGAACGATGTTCCGCCCAAGGATAGGAATATTGCTATGGTATTCCAGAATTACGCTTTGTACCCGCATATGAGCGTTTACGACAATATGGCATTCGGTCTTCGTATCAAAAAAGTTGATAAAGCGGAAATCGATCGGCGTGTCAACGAGGCTGCCAGGATTTTGGATATTGAGAAATTCCTTGACCGGAAACCTAAGGCACTTTCCGGCGGTCAGCGCCAGCGTGTCGCTGTCGGTCGTGCTATAGTCCGTAACCCTAAGGTCTTCCTCTTTGATGAACCACTCTCCAACCTTGATGCAAAGCTCCGGGTACAGATGCGTGCTGAATTGTCCGATCTGCACTTCCGACTTAATGCTACCATGATTTACGTTACGCACGATCAGGTTGAAGCTATGACTATGGCAAACAAAATCGTCGTTATGAAAGACGGTAAGGTCCAGCAAATTGGTGCGCCGCTTGAATTGTACAACTTCCCTATTAACAAATTTGTTGCAGGATTCATCGGATCACCGCCTATGAACTTCCTCACTGTCAAAGTAACAGAAAGCGGCGGTTCCATTCTTCTTGAAGAAGGTGCTTTTTCCATTAAACCGACCTTACCAGCCCATATTACTGAGCTTAAAAAGTACATCGGTAAGGAAATATTCTTTGGTATTCGACCTGAGAATCTGCATTTTGTAGGAAGAGAACCAAAAGAAAGCACTTTGAAAGTTAAAGTAACGGTTATTGAACCGCTTGGTGCTGATATTCACCTCTGGCTTACGACCGGCACGCAATCGCTTGTTGCCCGTACAGAGCCGCAGCATACGTTTAAGGTGAATGAGACGATCTATTTTATTCCCGAACTTGAAAAAGCTCGGTACTTTAGTAAAGAAACAGAACTTTCCATTTTGCCTAATGCAGGTGCATAACCGCTAGTAATAAGAGTTGAGGAATCAATTATGAAAATATCACTTTTGTTTTCCTCAACTCTTGTCTTTCTTTTACCCTTCTGTTGTTTTTTTTCTCCCCTCATTTCTCTTGCCGCACAAGAATCTCCCCTTTTTAACGGAACTATTCCAGCTTTTGTACAGGCGCCCGGTCATGGTGAGGCGCTCAGGTATCCTCAAGATACGGTTATCGGCTCTTTTGGCATAAAAGAGCTTCCATCAGCGCTAGAAAGCGAGGTATACACTATCCTTGATACATTGCTCAACGCAGATCCGGATGCACCAGCTTTAAGCCCGCTCAAAGAGCGTGAGAACGATACAAACGATACAGTGGACGATTTATGCGCCACTATTCGATCGTTAGGCGCACGTACTGTTCGTATAGGCGAAGGGCGTGAAGAGCCTGACGGTTGCTTTTCTTTCGTGTTCCGGTTTATAAGTCCCGATCACTTTGTTACCGGCGAGTTGTACTGTATTATGGTAGAGGAGCAGTGGCGTGTTGATGATCTTGTGCTTGACGGTATACAAGAAATAGTTCCAGAAGACCCTATTGCCTTCAATAAAAGAACATTACGCTGACGTATCTGTCCAGTAATTTTCACGCAGTTTTTATAATTTTGCAAAGACCGCCGATACATAATGTATGCTACAAAAAAAATGTTTTTACGGTATTTTTTTATTAACCGGTCTTGTACTTTTGTCTGGGCAAGAGCCGCCGCTTTCCACGGATTTGCTCATAATAAAGGAAGATATGCGTATAGAACAACGAGATGACGGAGGTTTTCACTTATTTATACGCAAAAAACCGGGACTTGAGTCGGTGCTTATAGCAGAATCGACAAAGGATCCTTTGCTGCAAGCTGATAATTATACGTATCGGGTTACAGAAAAGAATCCTATAAACGGCGATGAAATGCGGATATTGAACGGGCTGCCTTTGTACGGTTCAAAAAATTTAGGGTGGTCAATCGTTGATTCGACTCCGGAGGATGATGCTGAGTTTGGCGCCGCCTTTCATTTGTTTATTCCTCATCTTGTTATTTATGGGTATGAAAATACCCGGCATGGGGCTATGCCTATTACGGATGGTTCCTATTTCAATCTACGTGCCTTTGCCCTCCCCTATGCCGATTATACCGGTCTGTTTGTGGACAATCCTTTTACTTTGCAAGTAAGTAAAAAAATACCGGAAGAAGAAGCTCAGCCTGAAGGTAATTTTATTCAGGATGCTGTTGATTCCTTCCGGGATATAACCGCTTCCGGAGAAGGTCTGCTGGTCTGGGCAACTGATCCTGATCAGTTAGTTGAAAGGATACGGAGTATTATAGAACCGGAAAAGGGAAAAGCTCTTGACTTGGTTCTGTGCATTGACACAACCGGCAGTATGAGCCGTTATATCGCTGCGGTCCGCCGGTTGCTCACTCCTTTACTCCAGAATATGCTCAGCGATTTTCTCGATCTCCGTATTGGTATGGTTCTTTATAAAGATTATAAAGACCTCTACATTACGCGGATTGTTCCTTTCACGCGTGATTTTTCATCGTTTCAGCAGGTATTAAATACTATTGTAACGGGCGGCGGCGGTATTGATATTCCAGAAGCGGTTTATGAGGCGCTTTATGACGGTGCGAGCAGACTGATCTGGGAGGCACCGGAAAGGCTGATGATACTGATAGGCGATGCGCCGGCGCATCCTTCTCCTAAGGGGAACATTTCCAAAGAGAGCGTTGATACCGTGATTGCCGAGCAGGGTATCACGGTACATGCCATAATACTCCCGCAATAACGGGGCAGCATCGCCCTTGAGTGCTTACGGTGCGTTGCTGTGCGCACCGTTCTCAGGAGGCGTGCTGTTGCTTTTGTTTGATATCCTGCCTTTTTGCAAAAGGCGGCAGCAGCTAGGGACGGGAAGCCTGCACTACAGCGCTCATCTGATTGATAAATTCACGTTCCGCATACAGTAGAAGCTGCATTATCCTCTCAAAAAGCAGCTCAAAGTCCTGCGGGTTTTGCACGATCAGTTCTAAGCCTATACTAACCCAATCAGAAGCATTGATATATGCCTTTGCCACTTTAGCCTTTCTATTCACCGCGGAGACGGCAGCGGCAGTCGGGAGGCGTTCTTTTTCCCCGGTAATGGGGACAATATTCGGGTAGAGGACGGTGGTTATCTCGTTATGATTGTCGTCTATAATCACAAAATAGGTTTTATTATCGTTCTTAAAACAAATATCGCCTGCCTCATCAAGGAAGGGCGCATAGCCGGCGGCAGCGATAGACTGCATATACCGTTCTTGGCGCTGGGCGCGTGCATCACGGAGCGGCAGCGGCATCTCCTCAGGCGCATCTGCTTCAGAAAGCGGCAGACGCGCTTCTTCCGGCGCCGCCTCTTCTGGTATGCTGACAGGCAGACTTGACGGCGACGGCTGTTTCGGTGCGGCATAAGAGCGGGCGCTTTCCTGAAACGGCGCGCCTGCACAGCCTGCTAAAGAACTTGCGACCACTAAAAGGGCAATGAGCCGTCTCACGGTATACGTTCTCCCATCTGTGCGGCGAAGTCTAGCATACTTTCTGCCATAAAAGAGAGCATGGTATCAAACACCTGCGTAAAATCTTCCGGCTTAACGAGGAGCATTTCGGCTGAGAAGTTGACAGTTTTCTGGGCGGTATCCACCGAAACTTTAACAACCCATGTATTACAACTCACGGTCGATGCCGCGATGAGGGCTTTCCTCCATTCTTCTTCTGAGTTAATTTCCCAAAAATTCACGGCTGCGATTTGAAAACACCGCTGATCGTCCGCATAAATAATGATATAAAAATAGAATTTGCGCCCTTCCACGGGATAGACAAAACGGATATCCCCCTCCTGATCAAGCGCGGCGCTGTAGCCTTCTGCATTGAGATAAGCACAATACATATCTTGTAGTTCTTTTTTTGTCATATCCGCACCAACCGGCGCACTGAACGTTATATGCACAACTGCGACTGCACAGAGTATGAGTCTTCGCTGCATCTTCTTTTCTCCTTGAGCATACTGTGCAAGAGCCATTTCCGCCTGCAAGCCGGTCAGCCCTCGCACAATTTTTATCAGTATAGGCGGACCACGCTAAAAACTCAAGCATGACACCGACCCGCTTTCCCGCTGCGCATGGTCTGACCGAGGGAGAAGGACTGCCGCATCTCTGGGCGGAGACTCCCGCATCTCTGGGCGGAGACTCCCGCATCTCTGGGACGAGAGTCCCGCATCTCTGGGACGAGAGTCCCGCATCTCTCGGACGAGACTCCCGCATCTCTCGGACGAGACTCCCGCATCTCTCGGACGGGAGGTCTGACTTATGAGGGGCAAGGTCTGACTTATGGGGGGCAAGGTCTGACTTATGAGGGGCAAGGTCTGTCCTAAAACAAGAAAGGATAGGCTATCCTCTGCGTTTTAGGTTGTCATATCCAGCATTAACGCACTCATACCGGAATCGTAATGCCGCAAACGATAAGGGTTTTTTTGTATGGACTGTATTGCCGAGCGCACCGTATTCATACGGCTTAAAAGCAGGGTGCGGTTTTGTTTGGAAAGGCTGATACTCTGATCGCACAAGTCGCTCAACGCGGCTTTAAGCTGCATAATATCCTTCTGCGGTTCAATACGCCGATACCAGCTTTCAAGAGGAGTAATAACTTTCTGCAAAGAAAAAATGTCTGCCACGATCTGCTCTTCCAGGGCAACGTATACGCCCGCTGCTTCAACATTCCCCTGCTCAAGGGCGGTTTTTTGCCGTTTAAGTATCGCAAGGTAGGCACTAAAACAGTCCCGTTGTTTGTGCAGCACGTCCCGCAAGCGTTCAATCGCGGCAGCGCGTTCTTGTACTTTTGCAGACACAGATTAACCGGCTATATTAACACCACTGGCTGTTCTACCCGGCACTGCCTGCGTTTTACCGGTAATTTCGTACCATGCACCACGCAGTTCACTCATCATATTACGAATAATAGTCATACGCCGGATATCCTGATTGATATTTGCTTCTAAGAGTTCGTGGTTAAACCATGTGTAAAGTGAAAACAGATTTTTAGCTATATCTCCGCCTTGATCCATATCCAAAGATGCCGTCAGCTCAGCGATAATCTCTTGGGCTTTCAAAATAGATCGGCTTATCTGTTCAATATTCTGCGGATTGGGTTTTCCGTTTATATGTGCAGATAAAAGGTCCAAACCATGCTCCAGATGTTTTATCGCGGTATCATAGAGCATAATAACCAGTTGTCCACCACTTGCCGTGGTGATCTTTGTGTTCCGGTAAGCGGATAATGCATTAGTATATGCCATATATTCCTCCTCTCAATAGTCCTCTAAATATTTTGAAGCACTTTTGTGGGACATTTTGCAACGCACGTCCCACAAATACTGCATTTACTGTAATCAATTTCCGGTATGCCATTTACCAGAGCAATACAGTGCTGTGGGCAGTTTTTCACACACAGCTCACATTTAATACAAGCTTTTTTACAGGTTTTAAGCACAAGCGCTTTGACCGTATGCCGGTTAGAGCAGAGCGCATACGGCACAGGATTAGCTTTTCTTCTTTTGGGAATGGTCAGCAGTACCTGCTGGGGACATTCGGCAACACAGAGACCACAACCGGTACACCTCTCCACGTTAATATGCGGCAATCCATCAGCGCCCATACAAAGAGCGCCGAATTGACAGACAGCAACACAATCACCAAAACCAAGACAGCCCCATGCACACAACTTGGTGCCGCCGATTGCAATTTTAGCAGCTCGGCACTGAGCAAGCCCGGAGTATTCTCCTTTAGCCGGTGCATGTTCCTTTGAACCTTGGCAGGCAAGAACCGCAATAAAGCTCTCAACCGATGATGCTTCAATGCCAAGAATGGTCCCGATTTTTTCTGCTACAGATACTCCGCCTACTGTACACTTATTGGGTTCAGCGGTTCTCTCGACAAGAGCAGAAGCATACCCATCGCAGCCCGGATAGCCGCAGGCACCGCAGTTCGCACCCGGCAGACATTCACGGATACTACTTTTAAGCGGGTCCTCAGCTACCGCAAAGAATTTCCGGAAAAAACCCAAGGCAAATCCAAGTATGAACGCTAACGCCAAGGCAAATATAGCTGTAATGATAATACTATTCATACATACACTCCACTGGTAAATGCCGCACGCTCTTTAATATTTAACCACCGTTAACGGATCCATGGTAACACCATTTTTGTATACCGTAAAGTGCAGATGGGGACCGGTACTCATACCGGTACTCCCTACATCCCCAATACGCGCTCCTGCATCAACTTGCTCGTCTTTCTTCACCCGGATAACACTTAAATGTCCATATAAAGTCTGATAACCGGAATGGTGTCGGATAATAATATGATAGCCATAGGTATTATTATACCCTGTAGCAATAACAGTGCCAGCCATAGCAGCTTTAACCGGCGTGCCAGTTGGCGCTCCAATATCAATACCGGTATGAAACGATGTTCTTTTACTGCCGAACGGATCAAGGCGCGAACCATACCGAGAAGTAAGCCGTCCTGAAACTGGGCGTAAGAATAGATCGCCGTTAATTTCCTGCATCTCTTCCCTATTGAGCTTAGCACCCGGAAGGAAGAGATCAGTGCCGGCATGGAGCATATCAGAAAAAAGCTCGTTGACTTCTTGAGTTGCTAACATATCTACCTGGTATCGTGTTGCTATGCTGCTTAAGGTATCGCCCTTTTGGACTGTGTAGATTATACCGTCTTGATTGGGAATAAGAATAGCTTGGTTGAGCTGTAAGGTGCGTGCGTTGGTTATCTTGTTAATTGAGAGCAGTGTTCCCTGATTAAGTCCATAACTGACGGCAATGCCACTTATCGTATCATTCTTTTTAATAATATATTGGGTATAAAAAAGCATCTGAGGTCTGAAATATTCTTCAAATTCTTCAGGTATGCCGGTAGATGGCACGGATTCATTCTGGTACAAAATGGGCGTGTTGGTGATTTGAACAATTTCATCCTCTGGATACACTCTTCCGCCTATGCCGGTTTCAAATTCCGGCTCACTAAATGGCAGTACATCAGTACCACTCTCTGACATGAGTGATACTGAAAACAACACAGGAGAAAG
>JAISMB010000029.1 GCA_031276945.1 Spirochaetaceae bacterium
AGTCAGCTCCCTTATAGAGGTATTATGGCAGCGCATAATTTGCCTCGTGGACTAACAGACCAAGGTCTGACCTATCATGTTACTTCAAAAGTAAACAGAGACGCTTTTGAATTAGAGCCGAAGGAGATGAAAAGACTCTTTCTCACCATCATTCAAGAAGCAAAAACCAAGAAAGGTTTCAAGTTTAAGCTGTGGAACTTTTGCATCATGGGTAACCATTTTCACTTTCTCATTACACCTGAAAAAGGGCAGAGTCTCTCTGAGATATTGAAGTGGATTAAGATGGTTTTTGCTATTCGGTGGAACAAGAAGCACCATAAGACCGGTCATTTTTGGGGAGACAGGTTTTTCTCACGTGAGATAAAGGAGGAGAAAGATTTTTGGACTGTATTTGAGTACATAGATAAAAACCCTGTTGCAGCAGGATTGGTGCAGAAGCCTAAAGACTGGCAGTACAGCGGCGCATACCATCGGGAACACAGTATTGTCAGCATTGTCTCGCTGGTAACTGACACAACTTGGAGGACAGACCTCAAGTTGCTTTTATGAATAGGCAGGATAGGTCAGACCTCACCTCACCCTCTGACCTGAGACAGAGATGTACCACCAGATACGGCGACTAGAAAAATACACACCGACACTTTTGCCGCTGGCGGAATAGAGGTGTCTGGAAAAGCATAGCCACTGAAGTTATCGGGAAAGGGATACTGAGTGGCTCATGATAGATGCAACGTATAACAAAGTCCATGCGGGCGGATGTACAGCAGTCGGAGGAAATCAAGCGATAGGGCGTTCTCCTTGGTGGTTTCGTCAAAAGGCGAAGACAGACCCTGCGTTAAAATACCGGCAGCCTGCGTGAGGATACCCCTGTCTTTGCCTGCCGCCGGTTTATTTCTACTTGTAAAAACTATGATCCTATCGTATATTAAGAGTACATTTTATTTGCGGAGGATTTTTAATGACAATAAAAGAACTCAAACATGCCGCCTTACGGCAGTGGGTTGAAGACGCTGTCGCACTTATGACACCGGATACCGTTGAAATCTGTGATGGCACGCAGGCTGAGTACGACAGAATGATCAAACTGACTATTGATGCTGGTTTAGCAACGCCCCTCAATCCCTGGCTCTTACCAGGTTGCGTACTGTTCCGTTCTGATCCATCGGATGTTGCTCGGGTCGAAGCGCGTACCTACATTGCTTCAAAAGATGAAAAAGACGCCGGTCCTACCAATAACTGGATAGATCCAGCAAAATTAAAAGAGACTATGACGGGCTTGTACAAAGGGTGTATGAAGGGGCGAACTATGTACGTCATCCCCTTCTCAATGGGACCTATAGGCTCTGATATTGCTAAAATCGGTGTGCAGCTCAGCGATAGTCCTTATGTCGTGGCAAACATGCACATTATGGCGCGAGTCGGCACTAAGGTTTTGGATGTGCTGGGCAGCGACGGGTTCTATGTGCCGTGTTTCCATTCTGTCGGGAAACCTTTGGCAGAAGGTGAAAGCGACGAAGGAACATGGCCCTGCGCACCGGTTGAACAGAAATACATTTCACACTTTCCGGAAACTCGTGAGATTTGGTCATACGGTTCAGGGTACGGGGGAAACGCCCTCTTGGGCAAGAAATGCCTTGCTTTGCGTATTGCCTCGGTACTGGCGCGTGATGAAGGATGGCTTGCCGAACACATGCTCATCCTCAAAATCACCAATCCAGAAGGTGAAGTTAAGTATATAACCGGCGCCTTTCCCTCAGCCTGCGGCAAAACAAACCTTGCTATGCTCATCCCGACCCTTCCGGGCTGGAAAGTACAGACAGTCGGCGATGATATTGCATGGATGAAGTTCGGTAAAGACGGGCGACTCTACGCTATTAACCCGGAAGCCGGTTTCTTCGGTGTTGCTCCAGGAACCAATATGGATTCCAATCGTAATGCTATGGAAACCATACGGCGTAACACAATTTTTACTAATGTGGCATTGACCGAAGAGAAGACCGTGTGGTGGGAAATGATAGGATACGATGCGCCCGGCAAGCTCATTGACTGGACCGGTAAGGAATGGGTACAGAATAAAGCGGATAAAAGCCAAAAGCCGGCTGCTCATCCTAATTCCCGGTTTACCGGTCCTGCTAAACAATGCCCGGCTATCGCTCCGGAATGGGAAGATCCTCAAGGGGTGCCGATTAGCGCTTTCCTCTTCGGCGGACGCCGCCCGAAAACCATCCCGCTGGTAAATCAAGCAAAAAGCTGGGTACACGGTGTGTTTATGGGATCCATTGTTGGGTCAGAAGTAACAGCCGCTGCTCTTGATGTTACAGCCGGTACTATCCGCCGTGATCCGTTTGCCATGCTGCCCTTCTGCGGCTACCACATGGGCGACTACTTCAAGCATTGGCTGAGCATTGGCACAAAAGGCGATCCTGAAAAACTGCCGAAGATATTCTTTGTCAACTGGTTCCGCAAGAACGATGCCGGCAAATTTATATGGCCCGGCTATGGTGAGAATTCACGGGTGCTGGCATGGGTCTTTGACCGGTGTAACGGTGTTACTGATAATGCCGTTGACACGCCTATTGGTATTCTGCCTAAGCCTGATGCAATCAGCCGACCGGAAGGGGTAAGCGAGTCCGATATGCAGGAGATCCTCAACGTTGATCTTGAAGGCTGGAAAAAGGAAATTGCAGACGTCCGCAAGAACCATTATCCAAAATTTGGAGACAGGCTGCCCCAAGAATTATATACAGAACTTGATGCTATTGAAAAAAGACTCGGTGTATAAGCACATGAACCGCACCTTTTCAAGGTGCGGCGCTAAAAAAACAAGCGAACAATTACCGACAGCGTGATAAAAAGATGCCGGTACAATACGTGCTGGTATCTGCCCTGAACCTGATGTTTTATAATCCCAATCTGCTTTGAGAATACCTAAAAGAGACATTCATTTTTCTGTACCGTGCCGTCAGCGGATGCGGTCTCTGGATGCTGTATCCGGGGAAATCTTTTTTATCAAGGAGTTTACTATGAGAAAATGTATCTTAGTTATTGTTTTATGTACAGTAGGCTTTGTCTGTTTTGCCGATGACCAATCGGATAAGGAGCGGGCGCAGCAGGCTTTTATACGGGTTACCAACTGGCTGGATAGCGGTCTTGAAAGGAATCTCTTGATAATACAAAACGAGTCCTTATCGTTGACAAGTACACAGCGTATCAACTTGTTTGAAGCTTACGAAAAAGGAGCCGGGGGTCCGTTTGCGCTTAATTTCTTATTAGGCTTTGGTATAGGTTCTTTTGTACAAGGCGATGCAGCCGGAGGCTGGACAACCTTACTCGGTGAAGCTGCCGGTATTGCGGCGTTTTGCTATGGAGTGAGCTTAATGCCTGTAGCGGTGGATGAGGACTATGCTAACTCTTACGAAGGGTATGAGTATACCTCTAATGATCAATGGGAGAAAGCCGAGATTTTTATCTTGGGCGGTGCGGGTCTCTTTATTGGTATGCGGATATTTGAATGGATACGTCCCTTTGTCTTCGCCCATAATTACAATAAAACACTCAAAAAAGCCCTTAACTACTACAATATTTCGTACAATCTCGCCCCTACTTTTGATATACGCGGCACTACCGGTGTCCTCGCAGCGGTACGTATTAACTTCTAATGCCGCTGCCACTGCTTTGTGAGACTGTCGGCTCTCTTTAGGAAGAGGGGAGGTAATGCTCTCCCCTCTTCCCCTCTTCCTTTCCTTTTAGTATACTTTTTTTATGAGCAACAACCACCTCAGTATTATGCTGCAAAATCGGGAGATAGTGCTTCTCGGTACTGCCCATGTCTCTAAAGAAAGTATTGAAGAAGTACAGGATCTTATAAAATCCTATGCCGCCTCAGAAAAAGGGCTGAATATGGTCTGCATTGAACTAGATTCCGGGCGGCTTTCTTCTATGAAGGAAAAAGACAGTTGGAAGAAACTTGATATAGTCAAAGTCTTACGTGAAGGGAAGGGGTTTTTACTCATAGCCAATTTAGTACTCTCTTCGTTCCAACGAAGGCTCGGCTCTTCTTTAGGAGTTGAGCCGGGGGAAGAAATGCTCAATGCCGTTGATACGGCACAGGAATTACATATTCCCTTTGCCCTCTGCGACCGGGAGGTACATATCACGCTCAGACGCGCATGGGCGCGGTGCAATCTGTGGAATAAATGTAAACTCCTCGCTTCGCTCTTGTCGAGTGCTTTTTCCACGGAAAAGACAAGCGAAGAAGAAATTGAAAAACTCAAAAATGGTAATGAGCTTGATAGTATGATGCATGAACTTGCCGAATACCTGCCGCCGGTTAAAGACACGCTTATTGATGAACGGGATCGCTACCTTGCCGCACAGATATGGAACTCGGTGCCGGCGGGAAGCGGCGGCTGTCAAATTGCTGTTGTCGGCGCCGGACATTTATTAGGCATTAGAGCGCATCTTGAAAAGATAGCCGGCGGCGAGAAAAGCGATGTCTCGGATCTTACCACCATTCCGCCCCCCAGCTTTATAGCAAAATGTGCCGGCGCTCTTGTCCCGGCGCTTATTATTATTCTTATTGCAGCAGGCTTTTTCGTCTCCGGTTTTACGGTAAGCCTCACTATGCTTGTGCGCTGGATACTTTGGAACGGCTCGCTTGCGGCAGTCGGAACGCTCTTAGCATTAGGGCATCCTCTGTCCATACTGATTTCTTTTTTGGGCGCCCCCCTTGCGACTATCAACCCTTTTATCGGGGTCGGTCTCTTTTCCGGCATAACCGAAGCAACGGTTCGCCCTCCCCGTGTTGATGATGCCCAAAAGATCGCTTCCGATCTTACGAGCATTAAAGGAATATACCGAAACCGCATTACCAAAGCCTTACTCGTGTTTTTCTTATCAAGTATAGGCGGAGCAATCGGTAACATTATTTCTATTCCAGCCCTTGTACAGGTATTGGTTGTACACTGATGTGAAGCTACCCAACGCTTTTAGCGGTGGGCTTCTTGTTTCACAGACTAAACTTAAACCGACAGAGCTTGCTCTATCAAGCCAGCGCTTTCAGCCGCCGCACGCATTGTATCCTTGCGTCTCTTTCAATGCCCGCTGTATACGCCCGCCTTTTTCAGACACCTTTTTGCTCCTCTTTTCTCTATCTTTCTTGTCAAGTCTTATTTCAAAAGGCTTGGGCTTTACGTCGACCTTTTGTAAGTTTGCCTGCGCCACCCCAACGCCTCATGCTAGAAAAAAGTCTGCCCTACCGAGGAGAAGGGTTTCTCTTAACTGAACGAACGAGGTCTGACCTATCCTACAAGAAGCCCCTTATCTACCCCAAGGAGAAGCTCCTTCTCCTAACTGGGAACGAGGTCTGACCTATCCGGCGCGCTTTTATACACAGGCTGTACCGGAGCGTAATGTCCGATCAAAATCAGCAATAAGATCGTCTGTGTCTTCAAGTCCTACAGAAATCCGGATTAACGTATCGCTTATGCCAAGCCGTTGCCGCTCAGCTTCCGGCATAGACGCATGGCTCATCCGCACCGGATAAGAGGCAATGGTTTCCACACCGCCAAGACTTTCTGCCGGAGCAGCATACTCAACATTGCCTAAAAATTGAAGCGCCTGTTCAGGCGTTTTTGTTTTGAAAGACAAAACAGCCCCCGCTCCAGCAGCTTGCGATTCGTTTGTCGTTCTGCCCGGATGATCGGCAAGTCCGGGGTAGAAAACCTCGCTCACAACCGGATTAGTTTGCAGCCATGCAGCTATCTTCTGTGCAGAAGCTTGCTGCGCATCCAGGCGAACTTTAAGCGTTTTAATACCTCGTAGAACAAGCCATGAATCATGAGGTCCGAGTACCGCACCAAAGCCGGTCTGCACCGCAGAGATAGATCTTCCCAGCACCGCACTCTTTGTTACGACAAGACCGGCAATAACATCGCTATGACCGCCTAAGAATTTAGTCGCTGAATGAATAACAATATCCGCCCCCAATTCCAGAGGACGCTGAAGATACGGCGTCATAAACGTATTATCCACCAGAGAAATAAGCCCGGCATCCTGCGCAATCTTTGTACAAAGAGCAAGATCGGTAATTTTAAGCAGAGGATTTGACGGAGTTTCTAGGATGACTGCCTTCGTATGAGGCTGTATAGCTTTTTTGAGCGTCTGCGGATCAGTAGCATCAAAAAAACTTGATGTAAGCCCCCAGCGCTTGTAAAAGGTGTTGAGGATACGCCACGTGCCACCGTAAATATCCTGCGCAGCTATAATATGGTCGCCGGTTGCAAAAATGCCTAAGACAGAGGAAAGCGCAGCCACTCCACTTGCAAAGGCGAAGCCTTTTGCTCCACCTTCTAAAAAGGCTATGGTTTCTTCTAGGGCTTTGCGGGTCGGATTGCCTGATCGCGCATATTCAAATTCGGGAGCTTGTGCATGCGCCCCTTCCTTGAATCGCTTCTTCTGATCAAACGTCGATGTTTGTACAATCGGGACATTAACGGCACCGGTAGCGGCATCCGCTTCATGCCCATTGTGAATAAGTTTTGTTCCAATGTGCATAACCACCTCTTTGATACTCTCAAGAGTATTTGATTTAGAATTTAATTACTTTTGGCTTTCCTGAAAATGACGAGATCGTTGCAACAGCGTCTTTAAGATACAAGACTTGCGTATTATCATCATCAGCAGCATACCTATCCTTAAGCATAGGGTAGGCATTTAACATGTGTTCTTTGGCTTCACGCCGGCTGTCCTCAACGGCACGTGCCTGAATCCGTATCCATGCACTGCCGTCAAAGGCGCATATCTCGATTTTGGGGTTTGTTTTTATCTGTTTTGAGACATCTTTTAGTTTTCCGGTCTGGATATAGAGTTTGTCTTCAAAAATGTCAACAGTACCAAACGGGCGCACCCGCGGCTGATCGCTCTCTACCGTTGCTAGATAATACGTTTCGCATTTCTTCAAAAAATCATAAACTTCCTGCATAATTATTGCTCCTAAAAAAATTCCGGTGCTGTAGCAGCATGCCGGTTAGTGTTTGCTACACAGCATAGAGTATCAGCATTAGTTTTACAATATGGTTGGATAGAGAAAATAACCAAAGTCTGTCTTATCTCGTGTTCTGAGACAAAATAAGAGGGCTTGGTCATGTCCTCATGAGAGCTTACTGTTCACAAAAGCAACCTGAGGTCTGTCCTCCAAGCTGTCTCAGTTACCAAAGAAATAATGCGCCCCATGCCGTGTTCTCGATGGTATGCGCCGCTGTACCGCCATTCTTCAGGCTTCTGTACTAGTCCTGCCGCAACCGGATTTTGATCTATGTAGTTATAGACAGTCCAAAAATCCTTCTCATCCTTTATTTCACGTGAATAAAAGCGATCTCCCCAAAAATGACCGGTTTTATTGTGCTTCTTGTTCCACCGGATAGCAAAAACCATCTTAATCCACTTGAGTATTTCAGAAAGACTCTGCCCTTTTTCAGGCGTGATGAGAAAGTGAAAATGGTTATCCATGATACAAAAGTTCCACAGCTTAAACTTGAAGCCTTTGGAGGTTTTAGCTTCTTCAATCACGGTGAGAAAGAGTTCTTTCATCTCATCCGGTTGTAATTCAAAAGCGAACCGGTTCACTGCCGACAAAACATGATAGGTCAGACCTTGGTCTGTGCGCCCGCGGGGCAAATTATGACTGGACATAATACTCTATATATGGAGCTGAATCTGCCTTTTGATTCAATAAAGCAGCATTTTCCAGCATTTTTTACCCAAGGTCTGACTTACCTAAAGGCGCCAACTTTCAGGATGTATTTCCTACTTGAAAAATCAATATTAGTACGGTATTGTATATCGTTGTGATACGCGTTTGGTATGTTGTTTTTGTCATAGTAAGTATTCCGGTTTATGCACAACTCTCTAGCTCGGAAAATGCGTTACGAAATTACCGTAACGGACGTGCTGAAGAATCAGCAGGTAATACAGCTCTAGCCAACCGGTATTACAATGAGGCGATCCGTTTATGCACCGATGACATAAAGCGTAACGCCGCCACAAACGATTCATACACAATACTTACCTGGAGCCTCCAGCGGCAAAAAAAATATCACGAAGTCATAAGCTGGGCTGAACGAGGCTTGCAGCTTTTTATCACTGAATACCGGTTATGCGAGATTATGGGTGAGGCTTATTTTTATCTTGATGACTATGGCAGATCCCTCCAGTATATGCAGTATTATGTAAACAATGTCCCGCAGGACGAGAGCGTTGCAACCGCCTATTTCTTTATGGGCGATATATTCCGACTCCAAAGACAGTACCTCAAAGCTGATATTGCCTACTTGACCGCCCTCCAATTACGTCCCGGTGTTACCCTCTGGTGGTATCGGCTCGGGGTGGCGCGGGAAGCTAATACAAATTATGTTGAGGCGCTTACCGCTTATGAACAGGTTATACGGCTCGACCCCAATTATCCGGGAGCGCAGGCTGGCATCAACCGGTGTCGGCGGCACTTATAAAAAATCTTCACCTCTCTTAAAAAACTTAAAAAAAATCTGTTTTAATTAAAGCATTATGGCAGTTTCTCTCCATTATAAGTAGAAGATACGAAAGCCGCCCTGCTCTGATCGGCGGGGCAGAGCGGCTCAGTATGATTTTTATATTGACGGAGGTTATATGCAATTATTTGCGCTGTTTTTTTTAATGATCTTTGCTACCGGCTGTGCTGATAAAGGAAATAAGAAGGTATTGACCGGTACACAAACTATGACCATTGCAAGCTGGAATGTTCAGGCTTTATTTGACGGTGAAGAAGAGGGTAATGAATACGCTGAGTATTCAAGCGGTGCCGGCTGGAACAAAGAGAAGTACCACGCCCGGCTTATGGCTCTTGCCAGTGCCATAAATCAGATGATCGAGGGTGGTCCTGATATGCTGGCACTCTTAGAACTAGAAAATCCTCAGGTTATGGCGGATTTGCTGACCGGCTTCCTTGCCAAAAACGGGTATACATGGACATTTTTCGGGACTAATCCGGGATCTTCTCTGGGATTAGGCATTATAAGCCGATTTCCTTTTACGCAAACGAACTTACACTCGATCAATGTTGCCGGCACGGCAATCCCGCGACCTCTGATAGAAGTGCGCGTTACCCTCGAGGGGCAGGAGGTGATCATCTTCATATGCCATTGGAAATCAAAACTGAATGGCGAGACTGAATACCTGCGCCGGGCAGCGGCACGGGTGCTGGTGCGGCGGATCGGGGAAATAGCGCATGAAGATCCGTCTCTACCGGTGCTTGTTATGGGTGATCTCAATGAAAATTATGATGAATTTTATCGTCATAACGGCAGTATAGTAACGGCTCTCCTGCCGGACGACCCGGATGCCGCGCATAAAGCCGGTCAGGAAGAGAGCCGTGCAGCCGACTTTCTAGTAATAAGCACGCAGAAGCCGCCGCTTCCCCAATACGGCGCTTCCTGCTTCGCTTTGTATTCACCGTGGGGCAATGAATTACAGGGTGGCTCATACAGCTATAAAAATGAATGGGAAACTATTGATCATGTCTTACTTTCGGCGGCTTTTTTTGATGGTATGGGGTGGGACTTTGCTGCGTGTTCTGTGCTCAATACAGCGCCTTTTGTCGAGCAAAACGGGTTTCCACTCCGGTACAATCCGCGCACCGGCAAAGGGTTAAGCGATCATCTGCCGCTGCTGCTAAAACTTGGTATAAAGAACGAGCCGGCATTATAAGGTCAGCATCAATGAGCGGGCAAGCTAGAGGTCTGTCCTACCCTCGAAATCAGGTAGCTGGCAACTGCATGGTAAGGGAGCTGGTAGCTACCTGGTGCGGACATAAAAGCATTGAAAGATAAATCTCTTTATGTATTCGGACGATATCATAGTATGAACTTTATTGCGCATATTCGTAGACAAACCTCAGGCGAATGGGATGATCCCCAAGCTCTTGAGGCGCATCTTGCTGAAACGGCTGCCTTAGCAGCCCAGTTTGCAGCGGACTTTGATTCTCAGCAGTGGGCTTATGCACTGGGCATGAGCCATGATACGGGGAAAGGCACTGCTGCCTGGCAGGAGTATATACGGGACAAAAGCGGATTTGGGTATGATGAGGAAGCCTCCTCAGAAACCGTGCCAAGGAAACTTGAACACTCAGGACCGGGGGCAAAACTTGCCGAGGAAGTATGGGGAAAAGGGGTAGGGCGTTTCCTTGCCTATGGCATCGCGGGGCATCATGCGGGCTTGCCGGATTGGACCGGTGCTCAAAGCGCCTTGGAATTCCGCCTGCAAAACACAACGACAGAAAAGATAGGGGCGCAATTCAAAACCATGCTTGCCGAGGTCTGTCCTCAAACGCCTCCGTGGAAATTGAGCATCAAAGGGCTTGATATGTCCCTCTGGATACGGATGCTCTTTTCCTGCTTGCTTGATGCGGACCGCTTAAATACCGAAGGGTATATGGATCCGGAAAAAAGGAACGTGCGGGGAACGGATCTTTCCATAGCCGAATTACACAAACAGTTTAATGGTTATATGAAAACAAAGACCGCAGAAGCCCTTGGAGTATCATCGCCTCAGGTCTACCAAGCCCGGCAGCAGGTCCTGGCGGATTGCCGAGCCGCAGCCGCGGCAACGCCGGGCTTCTTCTCGTTGAACGTGCCTACCGGCGGGGGGAAGACCCTTTCAAGCATGGCTTTTGCCTTGGCTCATGCGGAGAAATATGGTAAAAAACGGATCATCTATGTTATCCCCTATACGAGCATTATTGAGCAGAACGCAGAGGTATTCCGGAATATTTTTGGTGCTGATGCAATCGTTGAACACCATGCAAATCTTGATGAGGATGATAGGACGCTGCGTTGCCGGCTTGCAACTGAAAACTGGGATGCGCCGGTAATTGTTACGACCAATGTTCAATTCTTTGAGTCCCTCTTTGCGGCAAAAACAAGCCGCTGTAGAAGAGTGCATGCTATTGCCAACAGTGTGGTGGTGCTTGATGAAGCCCAGATGCTTCCTGCGGGATTTCTTGAGCCTATTCTGGAAACCATGCGCCTTTTAGTTGAACATTACCGGGTGAGTTTTGTGATATGCACCGCTACCCAGCCGGTTTTTGAAAAACAGCAGGATTTTCCCCAGTTCCCCGGGTTGCCGCAGGGATCGATACGGGAGATTGTGCAGGATATTCCGGCTTTGTATGCTGCCTTGGAACGGGTTAAGGTTGAGTTTCCGAAAGATACGGCAAGCGCCGGCTGGCAAGAACTGGCAGAGGAATTATCAGGGTACGATCAGGTGCTTTGTATTGTATCGGATCGCAAAAGCTGCCGGGAACTGCATGCCGTAATGCCCGCGGGAACGTATCATCTTTCCGCGCTGATGTGTGCCCAACAGCGCAGTGATACTATCGCCGCAATTAAAGATAAACTGCATAAACGGGAAGCTGTCCGGGTTATCAGTACCCAATTAGTCGAAGCAGGGGTCGATATTGATTTTCCGGTGGTGTACCGGGCTATGGCAGGTCTTGATTCCATTGCCCAATCTGCCGGACGGTGCAATCGGGAGGGGAAACTGAACGCCGAAGGGAAATTGGGTAAGGTAGTGGTTTTTAATGGACCGCGTCAAGCCCCGGCGGGAATCCTCCGCAAGGCTGCTGAAACAACCGCTCGTAGAGCGCCGGATTTGGATAACCCCCTCGATCCCCGTGAGTTTGCCCATTATTTTTCTGAGTTGTATTGGAAACTCAACTCATTAGATACCAAAAATATCATGGGCTTGTTAAAACCGGAGCCGCCGCATCTGGGTATCCAGTTCAGAAGCGCTGCACAAGCCTTCCAGATCATTGATGATACAAGTCAGCGGACCGTACTGATTCCCTATGGAAAAGGGGAAGAGCTTATTGCATTGCTCAAAGCAGCGGGAAGAACCGGCACGGGTTTTGAAACAAAACTGCTCCGAAAACTACAACGATATACCGTGAGTATTTATACGGATCAATTCTTTGCCTTACAAAACAGAGGTTCCCTGGAAGAGATTATGCCGGGTATTTTTGCATTGAATAATACCGTTGAATATGATAAACAGATCGGACTGCTTATTGATGAAACGCCGCAGGATCCAGTAGATTTTATAGTATGAATAAAGACTTTACAAAAGGAGGTAGGGATGAAAGATTGGTGCCTTGAAGTGTGGGGGGACTATGCGTGTTTTACGAGACCTGAAATGAAGGTAGAGCGGGTCAGTTATGAGGTGATGACGCCGTCTGCGGCTCGGGCAATATTTGATGCGATTTTGTGGAAACCCGCAATACACTGGCATATCACGAAAATTGAAGTGTTACAGCCGATACGATGGACGAGCGTCCGGCGTAACGAGGTCGGGAAAACCGTAAGCACTCCAACGCAAACTCAAATGGAAGGAAAAGACGGCACTCCCCTGGGTATTTTTATTGAAGACCACCGGCAGCAGCGGGCAGGACTGTTCCTGCGGGATGTGCGTTACCGTATTCATGGGTGGTTTGAGTTTATTCCGGTAGAAAAACGGCGGATCCATACATGGGCAGGCTCTGCTGAACACTGGGCAGATGATGAGGAACAAGCGGTTTATGCTCCTGCCGATGAAAATGAAGCAAAGTACGCGGCTATGTTTGAACGGCGGGTAAAGAAGGGGCAATGTTTTCACCGTCCTTATTTAGGATGCCGGGAATTTGCCTGCGATTTTCGAATGGTTGCAGATAGTCCGCCGCAGAATCAACAGATAAACGCCGATGCCGATCTGGGGTGGATGCTCTACGATATGAACTTTGCAGACCCCTCTAAGCCTATACCTGAATTTTTCAAAGCCCGCCTTGAAAATAATACGGTTAATACGGATCGCCGGGTGGTGGAGGTGCGCTCATGATACTGCAATCTTTGAAAGGATACTACGACCGGAAAGCCGCTGATTCTGAGAGCGGTATTGCCCCGGAAGGCTGGGAATGGAAGGAAATACCCTTTATTCTGGTCCTTGATAATAACGGGAGGCTCATACAAATTGAGGACACCCGAGAGGGAGAGGGGGCTAAGAAACGAGGAAAACGTTTTTTAGTTCCTCAAAGGGTTAAAAGAACTTCAGGAATTGCGGCAAACTTATTATGGGATAGTGTGGACTATGTGTTTGGGATTGATGCAAAAAGAGGGAAAAAACAGAAGCAAGCCTTTGTAAGCCGTATCGAAAAGGAAGTGCCTGAAAGCAGTAAGAAACAGGCGGTGCTTGCCTTTTTAACACAAGAGGATACGGCGGTTCTTGAAAAAACTCCCTATTGGAATGAGATATGCGAAACAAAAGCCACGGTGAGTTTTCGTTTTGATGGTGAATATGCATTGTATTGTGCAAGCCAAGAGATACAAAGCGCATTATCAGAAAAAGCCGCTGTAGCACAAGATGAAGGTCTTTGTCTTGTAACCGGCAGCCATGATACCATAAGCAGAACCCATACCGCCATTCACGGTGTATGGGGGGCGCTGCCAAAAGGGGCAGACATAGTTTCGTTTCAAGAAAAGAGCGGTTATGATTCATACGGGAAAACCCAAGGGTATAATGCTCCTGTTGGTAAGAAAGCCATGTTTGCCTATACCACTGCGCTTAACACCCTCCTAGATAAGAATTCGACCCAACGTATGCAAATCGGGGATGCTTCAACGGTATTCTGGTCGGCGGCTAAGACTCAATTTGAAGAATGTTTCCGGTACATGTTTGATGAACCGTCTAAAGATGATCCTGATGCAGGTACGAGGAGTATTCAGAATCTGTTTGACTCTCCAAGAACTGGGGGATATAGTGAAGATACCGGAAGCGAAATGTTTTATGTACTTGGACTTGCGCCCAATGCCGGACGGATTTCTATTCGTTTTTGGCGGCAGGGAACCGTCGGGGAATTCGCTCAACACATTCGCCAGCATTTTATAGACCTTGAGATAGTTAAACCCCAAGGGGAACCGGTGTATTATTCGTTATGGCGGCTTTTGGTTAATACGGCGGTTCAGGATAAAAGTGAGAATATTCCGCCTAACATGGCGGGAGATTTTATGCGCTCCATTTTAGATGGAACACCGTATCCGGCAACGTTGCTACAAGCCGTATTACGGCGGATCAAAAGCGATACAGAATACCGGGTAAAACCGGTTCGTGCCGCTTTGATTAAAGCGTATTTGAACAGGTTTTTAAGAACCTGTAGACATTATGATGAAAAGGAGGTATTACCAGTGGCTCTTGATACAAACCAGCCGTCAATCGGCTACCAACTCGGTCGTCTTTTTGCGGTGCTTGAAAAGATTCAGGAGGAAGCAAATCCTGGAATCAACGCGACGATCCGGGATCGTTATTACAGCGCTGCCTGTAGTTCACCGGTAACGGTATTTCCCACGTTGATGCGGCTTAAAAACCATCATCTGGCAAAGATGGAAAACAAGGGACGGGTAACTAATCTTGAACGTTTGATGAGTGGGATTGTAGGACATCTTGCTGATTTTCCCGTTCATTTAGTGTTATTTGAACAAGGGAAGTTTGCAGTGGGTTATTATCATCAACGGCAGGATTTGTTTACTTCAAAAAAAGAAGAATCCCCTGCTGATTCTGAAAAAACTCAATAATAAAGGAAAGGAGTTATCCTATGGAATTGAAGAATCGTTATGATTTTATCTATCTCTTTGATGTAAAAGACGGGAACCCGAATGGCGATCCCGATGCGGGTAATTTACCCCGGATAGATGCGGAAACCGGAAACGGTTTGGTGACGGATGTGTGCCTTAAAAGAAAGGTGCGCAATTATATTGGCGTTGTTAAAGAAGAAAAACCGCCCTACGATATATATATAAAAGAGAAGGCGGTACTCGGTCGGTCACATATCAAAGCTTTTAATGAACTGGGAATCAGCTTGGGTGAAGATGCTCGCAAACCAGTACCTACCGCACTACGAGATGCATTGGAATATACAGATCTTCCAAATGGTATGACCTTAGAGGAAGACGATGAGGATCTTTTTCTTGTTGTTAGTTTTGATGCAGATATTCCCGAAATTAAAAAACAGATTAAAGGAATGAAGCTCCCAAAAGAAATAACGAATATTCTTAACGATGTGTTGAAAAGTGGTAAATTTAGAAAGCCCACCTCAAAAGAAACAGATAAAGGAAGAGAATGGATGTGCAAACATTTTTATGACATCCGTACTTTCGGTGCTGTCATGTCGTTAAAATCAGCTCCGAATTGTGGTCAGGTTCGCGGTCCAGTCCAATTAACTTTTGCCCGATCTATTGATCCTGTAATTACGTTCGAATACAGTATTACCCGTATGGCAGTTGCAACAGAAAAGGAGGCTGAAAAGCAGAGCGGCGATAATCGTACTATGGGGCGTAAGTTTACCGTTCCCTACGGACTTTATCGCACCTATGGTTTTATCTCAGCTCCTCTAGCGAATCAGACCGGGTTTTCAATGGAAGATTTAAGTCTTTTCTGGGAAGCGCTGCAAAATATGTTTGAGCATGACCGGTCAGCTGCTCGTGGATTAATGAGCGCCCAGCGGCTTATCATTTTTGAACATGCCTCCCGTATGGGTAATAAGCCGGTTCAGGAACTGTTTAATCGGGTTGGGATTACGCGTAAATATGCGGATAAACCCGTCAGGGATTTTTCCGATTATTCAGTATGTTTAGACGGAAAAGAATTAGATGCTTTTCAAGTGATTGTTTCTATTTAATTATGCTTAGAGAGCATTGATTGATGTAATCAAGTTAGAAATTTTTCAACACAACAAATTACACAATCAGTGCTTCTCTGATTGTATGCCTTATCGATATACGTGGATTGAAATAAAATGAATAAACAAACAAAATTAAGGTGATTTATATGGATAATCATACCACACTTCATGCAGATGCGAAGATTAAAAGAGACAAACAGACAGATGATTTTGTTCTGATTTCCGCACTCCAGCATATACTGTTTTGTGAGCGTCAGTACGCACTCATGTATATTGAGCAGGTTTGGGATGAAAACCGGTTTACCGCTGAAGGTGAAATATTACATGAAAGGGTTCATGCAGAGCATCACGAGTCTCGCCGTTCTTTCAAACAAGAGTATGATATGGAAGTCCGCTCTCTAAACTGGGGACTTAGCGGTAAGTGTGATCTGGTTGAAGTGTGGTTTTCTAATGATAGAAAGGTTAGGAAAATTTCACCGGTTGAATTTAAACGAGGACACGAAAAAGAAAGCGATGTGGATAGGGTACAGCTTTGCGCACAAGCTTTATGTCTTGAAGAAATGCTCGGACTAAGGATCGAACAAGGTCAGATTTATTATTTACAGGAACACAGGCGAAAAGATGTCATTTTTAATGAAGAACTCAGAAACGAGACTATAGCGCTTATTGCACGAATCCGGTACTTAGAACAATCCGAAAAAACACCTCTCGCTGTGTATGCAAAGCGTAAATGTGATAACTGTTCCCTCGTGGATATCTGTATGCCAAAAAGTATCGGTAATGGGGGGAAACCGGTTGCCTCTTATATCCAGACACAGCTGCGATGGATAACAAAAACTTGTGATGCCGTTGAAAATATCGATGAGAGCAATACAAACAGTGTTGATTGAAACACAAAAATTATAGTGTTGTATATTACATGTATGCGAGGATTGAAAACATGCGAAAACTACTTAATACTTTATATGTGAGTACTCAGGGTGCTTATCTACATAAGGAAGGGGAGACTGTGGCTATTGAAGTGGGAAAGGAAAAGAAGCAATATCCGTTCCACCTGTTTGACGGTATCGTCTGCTTTGGCGATGTCCTCTGTTCCCCTTTTCTTTTAGGCTCTTGTGCAGAACGGGACGTGTCAATTTCTTTTTTAACTGAACATGGACGGTTTCTCGCATCAGTCCGAGGACCGGTGAGCGGAAATGTCCTCCTGAGACGAAAGCAATATCGAATGGCCGATAACGCAGAGGCAACTCGTGCGATTGCGGCAAATCTGATAAGTGGCAAACTAGCAAATTGCCGGATGGTTATGAACCGAACCCTCCGGGATCACGGTGATAAGATTGACGCAGCAGCGGTAAGGAGTGCTTCTGAATCCATCCATAACATTATAGGCAGTATTCCTACAGCAGATACAGTGGATGAAGTGCGAGGATTTGAAGGACAGGGTGCAGCAACGTATTTCAGAGTCTTTAATCACCTTATACTCGATCAAAAAACAGATTTTGTGTTTTTTGATCGGAACAGACGACCTCCACTGGACGAAGTGAATGCCTTGCTTTCCTTTGTATATACGTTGCTCATGCATGATGTCCGTTCTGCATTAGAAACAGTAGGACTGGATCCGGCAGTAGGCTTTCTCCATCGGGATAGGCCGGGACGTCCGGGTTTGGCACTGGACATCATGGAAGAATTCCGTCCGGTTATTGCGGATCGGCTGGTTCTTTCCCTTATAAATCGACAGCAGCTTACCAAGAAAGGATTTACCAAGACAGCAAGTGGAGCGGTACTCATGGACGATGCTACGCGAAAAACGGTTTTGACAGCATATCAGAATCGTAAAAAGGATACGCTGCTTCATCCTTATATTGAAGAATCGATTCCTATTGGATTACTCTTCTTTATTCAGGCTACGGTGATGGCTCGTCATATTCGAGGTGAGCTTGCTGAGTATCCACCCTTTTTCTGGAGGTGCTATGATGGTTTTAGTGAGTTATGATGTGATGGTGAGCAGTCCTGGTGGTACCGGGCGCTTGCGAAAGGTGGCAAAGGCGTGTACAAACTATGGGCAGAGGGTTCAATATTCGGTCTTTGAATGTGTTATTGACCCGGCTCAATGGGTATATCTTAAACATACACTCGAACAGATCATTGATAAAAGTACTGATAGTTTACGATATTATTATCTTGGGGCTAATTATAAGCAGCGAGTTGAACATGTAGGTGCTAAACCTTCTTATGATGTTGATGAGCCTCTAATTGTATAATCTACTATAATGCCGTGCATTCCATGAATCATTAGTATTTTAATCCGTGCGTATCTAGTACCTTGAAAGTAACTCTCCTCATTTGCGAACCTCAAAGATACACAAAATCCTAGAGGGTTCGCATATAATTAATTCTTTACAAGCTATGATCTTTGATAAAAGAAGGGAGGGTAATGTGCCTTCAAGATAGGTACTTTTGACTAGTACGCAGATTGAAGGCTTGAATATATTATGTTGTAATGATATATTACAAAATGAGTCGCACCCCACGCGGGTGCGTGGATTGAAACTTTGACTGCTGCTAGGCATATCTCCGCAGTCATGTCGCACCCCACGCGGGTGCGTGGATTGAAACTTTGGGTGCTCCGCCTACCAAGGCAGACCTGAGCGTCGCACCCCACGCGGGTGCGTGGATTGAAACCCAGCCCCTCGGAAGCGCCTGCGGCGGGGATTTTTGTCGCACCCCACGCGGGTGCGTGGATTGAAACGCGCTATCACGTCCAAAATCAAACTGTTCCCCTATGTCGCACCCCACGCGGGTGCGTGGATTGAAACGAGAGTACGCTACCACCAGCAACGTACTTCCACCGTCGCACCCCACGCGGGTGCGTGGATTGAAACAGTCCACGCACCCGCGCCTCCGCACAAGTCGCACGTCGCACCCCACGCGGGTGCGTGGATTGAAACTATTATCGCCAAACATGCAAAAAAAGTCAAGTCCGTCGCACCCCACGCGGGTGCGTGGATTGAAACTTAGGATATAACCGTTAGAGGCAGTCAGAGACTGCGTCGCACCCCACGCGGGTGCGTGGATTGAAACATAGGCAGCGCTGAGTATAGACAGCGGGCATATGTCGCACCCCACGCGGGTGCGTGGATTGAAACTTACTTCTGCGGGGCTCCCTGTGATGATACTTTCGTCGCACCCCACGCGGGTGCGTGGATTGAAACGTCTATCGTCTGTCTGAATTGGGTAAAAGAACCCGTCGCACCCCACGCGGGTGCGTGGATTGAAACCTGAAAATAATATACGGATTCTAAAAGGACGCTCGGGTCGCACCCCACGCGGGTGCGTGGATTGAAACTGACGATAAGGCGATAATAGAATCATAAGGTATCTGTCGCACCCCACGCGGGTGCGTGGATTGAAACCTCTTATGTTGGGATACTATATGGTACAGCATACGTCGCACCCCACGCGGGTGCGTG
>JAISMB010000066.1 GCA_031276945.1 Spirochaetaceae bacterium
GTTCTCACATGAAACTGACTCGTTCTCACGTGAAACTGACTCGTTCTCACATGAAACTGACTCGTTCTCACGTGAAACTGACTCGTTCTCACGTGAAACTGACTCGTTCTCACGTGAAACTGACTCGTTCTCACGTGAAACTGACTCGTTCTCACATGAAACTGACTCGTTCTCACATGAAACTGACTCATTCTCACATGAAACTGACTCGTTCTCACGTGAGAATAACTTGTCTTATGGAGCATTGAGTAAGGACAGACCTCAGGCTATGACGGTCAGACCTCAGGCTATGACGGTCAGACCTCGGACTATGACGGTCAGACCTCGGACTATGGCGGTCAGACCTCGGACTATGGCGGTCAGACCTCGGGCTATGGCGGTCAGACCTCGGACTATGACGGTCAGACCTCGGACTATGACGGTCAGACCTCGGACTATGACGGTCAGACCTCGGACTATGACGGTCAGACCTCAGGCTATGACGGTCAGACCTCGGACTATGACGGTCAGACCTCGGACTTGTGTCCTTCGTTGAGCGGATTTGACAAAACTATCCGGTAATGATTAAATAGTAAGCAGATGCTGAGGCATTCGAGACGACCTGCCTCTGTCTGCCTCAAAATAAGTCCATAAAGAGGGTGTTGCTTTGAAACCTGCTCTTGCTTTAGCCAAAAAAGAATTGTATGCCTTGTCTCTGTCGCCGCTGCTCTACGGTGCGGCAGTATTCTTTGTGCTGTTTGTGTCGATCTGGCTCTTTTATTTTCAGCGCTTCTTTGCCTTGGACAGCGCCTCACTGAGACCGTTCTTCGCCGCTTTCCCGCTCGTGTTTATCTTGGTCGTGCCGGTCATTACCATGAAAGCTTGGGCAGAGGAGCGCAAGATAGGAACGTACGAGGCGCTGCTGACCCTGCCGTTTTCTGAATGGGACATGGTATTAGGAAAGTTTTTTTCATCCTTTTGCGCTGTCATGGGCATGGTGGTTTTAACGATTCCTGTACCGCTGACCGTGCTGCCGCTGGGACATTTTGATGCCGGCGTTATCATCAGCGAGTATCTGGGCGTCCTGCTCTTGGCAGCATCGTCCACCAGTCTGGGGCTGCTCCTCTCCAGTATGGCGAAAAACCAAGGCGGCGCTTTTTTAGGGAGCGCAGTCGTCCTCTTGGTGGTCATGCTCATAAGTCAAGTAACCCAAACCCTGAACTTACCGCTCATGCTTGCATCGGTTCTTAATTTTTTTTCACTCTCATTTCACTTTGAAAGCTTTTCTAAAGGCATTCTCGACAGCCGGGACCTGGCATTTTTTGTCTTAACAACAGCGCTCTTTCTCTTGCTGAATACAAAAATACTTATTTTTAGAAAATGGTCATAATTTATTGAAGCGTTTATGCACTTTGGCGCCATAGAGTGTACTGAAAAGAGTCGGAGCTGTTTTAACGCCGCTCCGGCACAGATGCTATACAGCACCTGAATAAACTGCTTGAGAGGGAACTATGAACAACCTAAATTCAGTCTTAATTGAAGGCACTCTTGTGCAAGAGCCAGTGTATAAGCTTAGTCCTAAAGGGACGGCGATTTGTACCTTTAGCCTTGTCTCGCACCGTTATTACTCTTATGAAGAGAAGACCGTAAAAGAGACTAACTATTTTGACATAGAAACATGGTCAAAGCTGGCGGAACAGTGCCGTTACCACGGGCGCAAAGGGTATGAGGTCAGGATTGTCGGACGGCTTAAACAAGCCCGCTGGAATGATGCGCAAGGCAAGTCCCATACACGGGTACTGATAATAGCCGAACACCTTGAATTCAAGACGGAGAGCCAGCCTGACTCTGTCAGGCGCACGGAACAAACGCCGTCTCTCATTACAGAGCCTGAGCTGGAATGCTTGACTTGACGGGAGGAACAGAAACCCTGACGCATGATCAGGGCAGTAACGCTTGCACACAGTAGCCGTTACAAGAGGGCAGAGAGCGGGCGCAGAAGCCGCCCTGCCCTTCTTTTTAAGCTGAGCAGTGCCGGTTCAGTCCAGAATTGCCGTTGAGAGAAACAGCGTAATACCTTCTTGTTTTGAGCGCCGTATCCTGCCTCCCTTAAGCTTTCACTGTTCATCTTGGCAGTCATGGCATAATCCTTCAAAAGAAATGCTATGAGAATCAATGACAAAGCCGCTCTTTTCAGCGGCTTCTTTATCAAATTCATCGCGGTAAGTGAGCGGCATATCAAAAATTCTTCCACATTTCCTGCAATGGAGATGATGATGATGGTAGGACTGACTGTCATAACGGAGGAGAGTCGGGTCATTTGGTATTGCAATAATCTCCCCTGCTTCTGCAAGAATCTGGAGATTCCGATAGACCGTACCGAAACTCATCGGTTTCTTCTGAGAAACAAGTACAAAAATTTCCCGTGCCGATAGATGATTGCCAGTACGGACTGCTTCCAAAACTAAGTCGCGCTGACTAGTTGAGCGGCGAATGATTTTTTTTTCTTCTTTATTCATATTCAGAATCACTCTTAGCAATATAGTGATCTCGCAAAGCTTTTGTCAAGGAATTAACCGTTTATCAGGGAAGAAACAGTTTCTGGAGGATTCTTACAGCCGTGCTTTTGCTCCGTATTTGCTAACAATATATTGACAACGGTCTTTGTTTTGTTTATCCTTAACACAAGTTAAGTCAAGTGTAGGGCGTACCCAGATCCAATTTTCTGCACAAACAGAGCCTTTGTTGTTGATGAACTGCACTATGTATTATCAGATTTTTATAGTACCAATACCGTTTGCGAGAGTGGTGAAATTGGTAGACACGCCAGACTTAGGATCTGGTACCGCAAGGCTTGAGGGTTCAAATCCCTCCTCTCGCAGTACACCACAGCCATACTATATTTTAATGGAGGGGAAATAAGATGACGGTAACTAAAAAAATTACCGAACTGAAACAGTCTGCTGTTCAATTAGATATTACAGTTAGAAAAGAAGATATTCGCTCTGAATACGATAGTATCATAACCGATGCCACTAAAAATATCCGTATCCCGGGTTTTCGTCCGGGTAAAGTTCCCAGGAATGTGCTTGAAAGAAAGTTAGGCTATACTTTACTAAAAGAAGTCAAGGGGCGGATACTTGAACTTGCACTTGCTACGATCTTTGAAGATGAAGAGTTTCCTCAGTCTTATAGACCGCTTCCCTATTCAACCCCAGAAATTGATGATGAAACGCGTGATCGTACGCTCAATTTAGATGAAGACCTTACTTTCTCGGTGCACTACGATGTGATGCCTTCAGTACACGTGGAAAAGTGGACTGGTTTTGAGGTTGAGGTTCCGGAGATAAAGATAAGCGATGAAGATATAAATCAGGAAATTGAAATACTTCGTGAACGTAACGCTGCTGTTTTTGATAAAGATGAACAGGCTCCAGCACAGAAAGGGGATGTTGTTACAGTTGATTATGGGGAAATTGATAGTGCCGGAAAATTTATTGAAAATACTATGCGTAAAGACTATGTATGGACACTGGGAACTGGACGCAATGTCTATGAATTGGATGATGCTCTTATTGGAATGAAGCGCGGAGAGATACGAGAAATAGAGAAAAACTATCCGCAAGATTTTGAAAATACTGCTTTGGCTGGTCAAACAAAAAAAATACGAGTAATTATGAATAATATAAAAGAAAAAACGCTTCCTGTGTTAGATGATGAATTTGCTAAAGATATGGGCGAGCAGTACAACACCTTAGATGAATTAAGAAATACTATCAAAAGCCGACTTGAAAAAGAGCGTGATGCTGCTATACATACCTTCAAAATTAATAGTATTTTTGAGAAAATTATTGCGATCACGCCGATAGAGCTGCCGGAATCGATGATCCGGATACAACTACAAACTCAGTGGCGTAATCTTACTAACCAGATGGATGTGCCGGTTGATGGGGAAATTATTGAAGAATACGGAGCAGAAAAAGATCCGTGGAAAAAGGATCTCATGAAACTGTGGCGACCCGGTGTGATAAAGACTCTACATTCCGGGCTTATTGCCACTGCCATTGCTCGTCAACTTTCTTTAGAAGTGTCAGATGAAGAGCTACAGCATGAGATTGAACGTATTGCACAAGAAAGAAAATCTGTTGAAATTGAAGAATTGACTGCTTATTATGAACAGGAAAGTAGAAAAGAGCTTCTTAAAGAAGATATCAAAGAACGTAAGCTTTTTGATATTATTTTGAAAGAAAATATCTTTAAGACCGGACAAGAGCAAAATTTCCTAGAATTTACCGGAAAAAATAAGTAGATTATTAAAGAAGTAGATAGAAGCAGTATAAAACCTGTAGATACTAAGTTTAGAAGCCGGTTTTTAATGTTTAGTGTTCTATTTTTAATTTCTTAAATACTAAGGAGGCCGGTAGTTATTAACTGGCATTATTTTTATGAGTAATCTTGTTCCTATTGTTGTTGAGCAAACCGGCATGGGGGAACGATCGTATGATATTTATTCTCGCCTTCTTAAAGATAGAATTGTATTTCTTGAAGGTGAGATCAATGATTTATCTGCTGATTTAGTTGTAGCGCAGCTTTTATTTTTGGATAGTCAGGATGCCGAAAAAGATATAAATCTATATATCAATTCTCCCGGTGGTTCAGTAACGGCCGGACTTGCAATATACGATACTATACAGTACCTTGCATCTGATGTGCAGACTATTTGCCTTGGACAAGCTGCTAGCATGGCAGCACTTATTTTAACGGCTGGCTCGCCGGGCAAACGATTGGTACTACCGTATTCACGGGTACTTATTCATCAGCCATGGGGCGGTGTTCAAGGGCAAGCGCGCGATATTGGTATACAATCCAAAGAAATTCTCCGTCTTAAGCAAATCACTATTGATATCTTTGCTAAACATTCCGGGAGAGACCCAGAACGGATAGCTTTGGATATGGAGCGTGATTTCTTTATGTCAGCACACGATGCAGTTGAATATGGTGTTGTGGATTCTATTTTAACGAGGAAGAAAAATGGCACGGTTCCGTAATAATTCTAGCGATCATACAAGAACTTGTTCGTTTTGTGGTAAAAGTAACGATATGGCACGAAGGCTTATCGCCGGTCCAGCTGATGTTTTCATCTGCGATGAATGTGTTGAAGTATGCCGAAAAATTCTTTCTGAAGAAGAACACGATTTTACAACGCAGTTCAGCGGTGATGTTCCGACACCCCGTGAAATTAAGCAGTACCTCGATCAGTTTATCATTGGACAAGATGATGCAAAAAAGGCGCTTTCTGTGGCAGTGTATAATCACTATAAGCGTATTGCTCATCCGACTAAAGATAAAGATGAGGTAGAAATTGAAAAATCGAATGTTTTACTCATTGGACCAACGGGAACCGGAAAGACTTTCTTAGCTAAGACTCTTGCTAAAAAACTTAAAGTTCCTTTTGCTATAGTTGATGCTACTACACTGACTGAGGCGGGTTATGTTGGCGAGGATGTAGAAAATATCCTGCTTAAGCTTATTCAAAATGCAGGTGGTAATATTGCTTTAGCTGAACGCGGTATAGTGTACATTGATGAAATTGATAAAATTGCCAGAAAAGGGGAAAATGTCTCTATTACACGAGATGTTTCCGGTGAAGGTGTTCAACAAGCATTATTAAAAATTATTGAAGGAACTATTTCCGCAGTGCCGCCACAAGGTGGACGCAAACATCCTAATCAAGAAATGATTCGTATTGATACCACAGATATACTGTTTATCTGTGGCGGTGCTTTTGTCGGTCTAGAAAAATTTATTGAACAGCGGGTAGTACAGCACCCTATGGGTTTTGGGGCTGATATAAAGATAAAGAGCAATAAAAATCTTAAAGAGCTTTATAATGCTCTGCATCCGGATGATCTTATCCGCTTTGGTCTGATACCCGAATTTGTTGGACGGTTACCGATTACCGTGGTTCTTGAAGAACTAAAGCGTGATGAGCTCAGGCGTATTATCACTGAACCACGCAATGCCATTGTTAAGCAGTACCAAGCATCTATGGCTATAGATAGAGTTAAACTGGAATTTACTGATGGTGCTGTTGATGCTATCGCCGATATAGCAATTAAACAAAAAACCGGTGCAAGAGGCTTACGTGCTATTGTAGAGAAGCTTATGATTGATATTATGTTTGATATTCCTTCAATGGACGGAAACAAAAAAATTGTTATTACTCAAGATACTGTTGAAAAGTCAGAGCCGCCTGAAATTTATTCCTTGGTAAAGAGTGCATGAGTCTCCTTTCTGTCCTGAAAGGAAATTCTCATAAAAAAACACAAGAAGAACTTCCCCTGCTCCCGCTTCGAGATTTGGTGTTATATCCTAATACGGTTATGCCGATTTTTATCACCTACCATTCGGGTATTGTCGCTATTGATGAGGCTTTGCGGCGGGATATGCGTCTTTTCGCATCATGTATCCGGAACATTGCCACTGGTGAGACCTATTTAGTTGGTACCGTGGTTAAAATTGTTCAGTACTTAAAACTTCCTGATAATACCTTCCGCGTTGTGCTGCAAGGTGAGTACCGTGCTACCGTATCTTCGGTAACACAAACGAATGATTTTTTTATGATCAGTATTATGCCAATTAGTACAATTTTAGAAGGAAGACTCAGCCCGGAAATGGTAGCGTTAATGCGAACGATACAAAAATCTTTTGTCCAATACGCTGAGTCTGCAAAAAAAATTGGTAATGATACCATTTCCGCTATAGAAAAGACAGAGAATCCGGAACGCCTTGCTAATTTAATCTGTAATAGCCTGCTCATAAACATTGAACAAAAGATAGAGCTGCTGTCCTTTGCTGATCTTTTTGAACGTTTGGATGCTATCCTTGAAATCTTGGAAAGAGAGAACGAGATTTTTGATATTCAAAAAAGTATCCGCGGTAAAGTTAAAAGCCGTATTGATAAAAATCAGCGTGAATATGTTTTAAATGAACAGCTCAAAGAAATCAATAAAGAGCTAGGAAGGGATATAACAAGCGATGAATTTGATGATCTTGAAAAACTAATCGAAGAACGACATCCCAGTGAAGAAGCTCTCCAAAAAGCCCACAAAGAGATTGCTCGTCTTCGTAAGCTCCAGCCGCTTTCGCCGGAAGCCGGTGTGCTTCGTGGATACCTTGAGTGGATTGCTGATTTACCGTGGTCAACGGCTAGTACTGATTCCGGAGATATCTGTTTAGCCGAAAAAATACTCAATGAAGATCATTTTGCCCTTGATAAAGCAAAAGAACGTATTCTTGAATTTATTGCGGTCCTGAGAATCTTTGCCAATACTCATAATCAGAGTACAGCCATAAAGGGGCCAATACTGTGTTTTGTCGGTCCACCAGGTACCGGAAAAACAAGCCTCGGTAAATCAGTAGCACGATCATTAGGGCGGCATTTTGTACGCATTTCATTAGGCGGGCTTCGTGATGAAGCTGAAATTCGCGGGCATCGGAAGACCTATGTCGGGGCTTTACCGGGCAAGATTATACAGTCTATGCGCAAAGCTAGCACTATCAATCCGGTCATTCTATTAGATGAAATTGATAAATTGTCTAGCGATTTCAGGGGGGATCCAGCCTCGGCTTTACTTGAGGCTTTGGACCCTGAACAGAATAGTAATTTTACCGATCACTATCTTGAAGTAACGTACGATCTCTCGAAAGTACTCTTTATCATGACGGCAAATTCTCTGCATACCATTCCCTATCCTCTTCTCGATCGTATGGAGGTCATTGAAATACCCGGTTATGGTGAAAATGAAAAGTTAAATATTGCACAGCATTTTTTAATACCCAAACAATTACATGAGAACGGTCTTTCTCAGGCAAAGGTCACGTTCAAGGACGATACGATACGGGCGATTATTCGGCATTGGACCATGGAATCGGGGGTACGAGGGCTTGAACGGGAAATTGCCCGGTGCATCCGGCGCATTGCTCGTGATGCGATAAAACGAGAGTACAGTACCCGCGCTGATAAGCCCTTGAGCAGTTTTAAGAAAGTCATACGCCCCGGCGATCTGGAAAAATTACTGGGACGGCGCAAATACAAAAACGATCTTATTTTCAAAGAAGCGCGAATTGGTGTTTCTTACGGACTTGCATGGACAGAAATGGGGGGGACAATGCTACCGGTGGAGAGTTCTCTGCTTGAAGGCAGCGGCGAGCTGATCATTACTGGTAATGTCGGGGATGTGATGAAAGAAAGCGCCCGGATTGCCTTGTCTTATGTCGGTAGTATACAGCAATACTACGATTTTCACAAAACAGAGCTTAAAAATGTCGATATTCATTTACATGTCCCTGAAGGCGCTATTCCCAAAGATGGACCTTCAGCCGGCATTACCCTTGCTACGTCAATTTTTTCCACACTGTGCAGAAAAGCACCGAAAACCACTATCGCTATGACCGGTGAGTTGACCTTGACAGGGCGCATTTTACCCATAGGAGGGCTTAAAGAAAAAGCTCTCGCGGCAGTACGCAACGGCATGGAACAAATACTCATGCCCGCAGGCAACCGTGAAGAATGGGAAGAATTGGATAAGGAAATAAAAGAATCTATCACTGCGCTGTTTGTAGAAAATGCTGAAGATGCTTTTAATCTTTTATTTGTATCTGATAGTGCGCAGCACTAAGGAAAGGCACGAACACAGGCGACTCTCCCTCTCCCGCACACTTTAATTTCTGTTATAGCGGCTCTGCGAACTGCAATAAAAAAGCCCTCTATAAAACATAATCCCCTGTTTTTATAGAGGGCATGGTTTTATTTTTACATACTGTGTACTACAAAAGGCCCCTATTCCTTTGTAGTCCGGATAAGCGTCCCTTTTGGCGAGGACGACCGTACCCTACCTCCTTAAAACGTATACTATCTCTTAAGCTTAAAACCATCGCGGCACTGGTCTGTGCCGGTGCTTCTGATGACGCCGTGACTGATTGTTTTGCCCGTAGCGTGGGCGGTTGTCTCTATAGTTGAAGTATTGCTCCGATCTGAGCCGGGGTTCTGGTATGTCGTTCCAGAGAAGCATCATCTGTCCATTGCCCAGCCATGATGAAGATAAGACATAGTCTTTCGTGCCGATAATGAGCTTGCTTGCCCGAAACAGTACCGATGTTTTGTGCCGAATAGTCGGTAGGGCATACCCTTCTAGTGTTACGGTAGCGCCTTCTTTTAATCCTTCTACGAAACCAATTAAGTTTCTTAACCCGGTAATAAAATAGGTGATGCCTTCTTTTTTGAGGGCGATCGCCCCTTGTACCACCTGCAAATCACCGGTAATAGTTGTTTTTTCCAGTCTGTTCTTGGTAGACAGGGTATTCCATTTCTGTGCAGTATCTTTTCGTTCCTGCGCAGAGATCAACCCGGTACTTGCCAGAAGCAGTACTGCGATTATTCTGTAGGTGTATTTCACAATACCCTCCTCATCTATAGAGAAAAGCAAAAAGTGTGCCAAAGCACTGTATACCGGTATAGGATTCAAAAATCTGCACAGAACACCGCAGCGCTCAAAGCAAGAGGGGGATGATACGGGCATGAGCGCGCCGGAAGAGCAATGTACAGCGTATTCTCCCCGGTAACGGAACTTAGAAAGATGCTTTGAGCTGATCCTTTTATACTCACCTGTGTAAAATATTCTCAGTACCGGGCATACACTACTTTCAGTAGTCAGCCATTAACCGTATCGTTGTACCCTGAACCAACCCATGTCAGCCTGCTGCCCCATGCCATGTCAGATAACGAGGTCTGACCGCCAAGCTGTGTCAGTTACCAAAGAGATAATCGTCATGAGCCCTGTCCCCGATGGTATGCGCCGCTGTACTGCCAGTCTTCAGGCTTCTGCACCAGCCCTGCCGCAACAGGATTTTGCTCTATGTACTCAAACACAGTCCAAAAGTCTCTCTCGTCCTTGATCTCCCGTGAGAAAAACCTGTCCCCCCAGACTTTATCCACTTCAATATCTCAGAGAGACTCTGCCTTTTTTCAGGCGTAATAAGAAAATGAAAATGGTTACCCATGATATAAAAGTTCCACAGCTTAAACTTGAAACCTTTCTTGACCGCCTCTTCGATCACAATGAGGAAGAGTTTTTTCTTATCATCCGGCTCTAACTCAAAAGCTTTCCGATTGACTTCCGAACTAACGTGATAGGACAGACCTTGCTCTGTGCACCCGCGGGGCACATTATGACTAGACATAATACTTCTCTATGGAGCTTGAATCCGCGTTTTGCTTTAATCAGAACAGAACACAATATTTTTATTTATTGAGGGTGAGGTCTGTCCTACCTACCGTCCTACCTACCTTGCAGGAAGAGAGCCGGCGTCTCCACATCACACTAAAGGAGACGCCTTACTGCCTATGGTTCTTCTTGCTTTTTAAGCACTGCCACGTTCTTACCGTGTTTTAACGCATACAGATTTGAATCAACAGTCCCTTTGGGTATACCCAAAGCTTGGGCTACCT
>JAISMB010000106.1 GCA_031276945.1 Spirochaetaceae bacterium
CTTTCTCTCTCTGAGTATCGACTTTCTCTCTCTGAGTATCGACTTTCTCTCTCTGAGTGTCGGCTTTCTCTCTCTGAGTATCGACTTTCTCTCTCTGAGTGTCGGCTTTCTCTCTCTGAGTATCGACTTTCTCTCTCTGAGTATCGACTTTCACTCTCTGAGTATCGACTTTCACTCTCTGAGTATCGACTTTCTCTCTCTGAGTGTCGGCTTCCTTTCTCTGAGTGTCGACTTTCTCTCTCTGAGTGTCGGCTTCCTCTCTGATATAGAACTAATCCTGCTGAGATCTGTCCGAGGTCTGTCCTCTACTCAGGTAAGCGCTGCCATGCTTTCAATATGCGGTGTTTGCGGATAGAAATCATAAAAGTATAATGCCGAAAGCGTATAGCCTCCGGTTCTTAGAACGCGGATATCCCGCGCAAGGGTTGCCGGATCGCAGGATACATAGAGCAGAAGCGCCGGATGTTTCACTAACAAATAGTTACGGACAGCCTGACTAAGACCGGTACGAGGCGGATCCACCACTATAACAGAGTAGCTTTTTGCCGAACGCCACCGTGATGCAGAACCGGTGTAAAATGAACTACCGGTTCCTTTTAGATTTTTCCGTGCAAGAGCGACAGCCCGTGTATTTTCTTCAACCAGATCAAGGGATTTAAGCCGGTCATGCAAAAATACGGAGAATGTCCCCACGCCGCAGTAAAGATCAGCCGCAGGCAGCGGGTGAGGCGCTCTGTTCTCTACTATCGCAAGCATATCACCGATTAAAACTTCAAGCAGATCGCCGTTGCTCTGAAAAAAAACTCCGGCGTCAAGGTGCAGCGTACGGTCGCGGATCCTCACCGTGCCGGATGCCTGCCCTTCAGATAAAAAGCTCTCTCCCCGGGCATAGACTGTACTGCGCGGGGCAGCAAGCTTAATACGCCCTTTTTTGAGCGCCTGACGCAGTGCAGGATCAGCAACAAGGCAGTCGTTAATCCTAACAATCTTCTTACTGAGGCGTGCTTTGTAACCGACCCCCTCATCTATCTGGTGCAGCTGGACCCGGTTGCGGTATTCCCAGGGCGATGATTCCCGTATGGTTATGGGCGGGAGCTGCGGTAATCCACCAATACGGCGCAGCGCTTCTTGCAGATTACGTACTTTAGCGGCAATTTGAGCTTTGTATGCAATGTGCTGCTGGGAACAGCCGCCGCATAATCCATAATACGGGCAGGGCGGCACAACGCGATCCAGCGAAGGGTGCAGGATTTCAACCAGTTCTGCGCGGGCGAATGTCTTGTGTATTTCTGTGATACGTCCGCTAATTATATCCCCCGGAACCGTCAAAGCAACAAACACACAAGCCCCCTGGTAATGAATGACTCCGGCGCCGCCTGCCGCTAATGCTTCGACCTGCGCGGTAAACAGTTCATAGTCTAAGGACAAAAACTTACTCCAGCTCTACCACAATAGTATCACCCGGTGATAAAGTAGCTCCCGCTTTTAAGCTTTGCCGTTTCACCCACCCGTCCCCAATAATCTCGATAGTGAGATCGTCGCGGAATAAAAAAGGAAGGAGTTGACGTTTTGAATAGCCGATAAGATTCGGCATTTTAGAGTCAAGTATGGGCAGAGGGTTTGAGGGTATGGTAATGGTACCGGAATGGCTTATATGCTGGTTGCGTCCGCGCGGTATACCAAGGTAATCAACCAGCTCATTAGCTGCCTGACCTATGGGCGGCGCTGCAATCCGACCGCCGAGGTAGCCTTCCCGCGGTTTAACAATGACAAGGTACAAGACCAGTGAAGGATTGTCCGCCGGAAGCATTGCTATACAACTGGCGATATAATCTTTTGATGAATAGGCGCCGGTTTTCTCATCAACGATCTGGGCGGTGCCGGTTTTAACCGCCATGCTCATGTCATCGAGGTAGGCACGCCAGCCTGTGCCAGCCGTTGAGGTTACATCAACCATGTAGCGGCGCATAGCTTGTGCGGTCTGAGGTTTAAGTACTTGACGGCTTGGCTCAGGCTGATAGGGGAGCTTTATAGTCGTACCGTCAACGGTCCGAGTCTCTTTAATAATAGAGAGCGGTACTAAAAGCCCATCGTTTGCTATAGCTGTTGCTGCATGCAGTATTTGCATTGCCGAAACCGATATTTCCTGTCCCATAGCAATAGTCGGCTTGCTGCGTTCAGACCATTGCTCCGGTGTTTTGAGTATGCCCAAACTTTCACCCGGATTGCCGACAAAGGTTTGAGCGCCAAATCCTAAATCTTTGAGCCGCGTATGAAAAGCGGTGTTGGTTATGTGATCGGCTGCATAAGCCGCCCCCGCATTACAGGAATACTGAATAATCTCTCTGACGGTAACTTTTCCGTGCGCCGCTAAACAGTTAATGATGATTTTTTCACCGCGTCCGGTGATACGCTCATACCGTCCATCACAATTAAACACGGTGTTCCCCGTAATAACACCGGAATCAAGCAGGCTTGCTAAAGAAAGTATCTTGAAAACAGACCCCGGCTCGTAAGCATCAACAGCCGGTTTATAAAGCCATGTTGCAGGGTTAAAGGCGTTAAAGTTATTGGGATCAAAATGAGGGAGGGAAGCTGCGCCGAGTATCTCACCGGACCGGGGATCCATAGCCATAAACATAACCTGTTCAGCCTTGTTTTCCACCATAACCTGAGCCGCTATCTTTTCAAGAATGTACTGAATGTTGGTATCTATGGTCAGTATAACCTGATTGCCCTTGTTGTTGCCGCCGGGTGCAATAATCGAGTCAAGGCTTGACTCAATGCCTTCGCCGCCGTGGTACTCACTGTTGACAAAGCCCAGTATTTGACTTGCCAGCGAACCTTCTGGATAGATCCTTTGCTTTATCTGATCAACCCGTACTAAATTGAGAATACCCTGTTCCTTGATCTTATTGAATTCTTTCATAGCGGTTGAGTCAACGCCCTTCTTGAGGTACACAAAACTCCTCACCGGATCGGTCATTAAACCTATCAACTCTGCCTCTGATTTTTTCAGTATGGGGGAGAGTAGCTGGGCTAGGGTTGCCGTCCGTTCAGGATAGTCTATGAAATCAGGCGGATTAACGCCGATATGCGCCAGATCTTCTTGGGTAGCAAGAATACGCCCATTTCTATCAAGGATAGGACCACGATCGATAAATACACTGGGCAAGCCTGTTTCCAAGGATTCTGTAAGATACAAATCGGAAAACAGCATGACCTGTCCGTAGCGCACTAAAAGCGTTACGGTATAGAAACCAATAATAAGAAATATTACTTTGAACCGTACGGATACGTTAAACCACGGCATAGCCATACTCCGATTTGCAGTATCCAGCCTGTAGAAATCGGCGATACCCGAGAGATTGTATTATTTGTATCCGGTTTTTTCTCTGTAGCATTGCGTTTAAGAGTAAACACTTTTCCTATAATCTGATCAATAGGCACAGGACCATAGGCGCGAGAATCCAGTGAGATAGCCCGATTATCCCCCAGAGCGATAAAATTATACTGATCGCTCAAGCCCGCGCAGCGTTTTACCACGGCTTTCCGGTCCAGAGTCCAAAAGACGACTATTTCATCTTGTTTTGGTTCTGCCCAATGGAGGAGGTAGGTATTAAAACCGGGGAGACGTAAGCCATAGGCGGTTTTCACCACAAGTACGACTGCTCCTGATTTAAGAGTGGGGTACATGGACTCCCCTTCGACTATCATAAGATCGAAGATGAAAAATCTAATAAAAAACCCTACTATAAAGGCACAACAAACTGCCACTACGGTGTTTTTCATGTCTGTTTTCATAGCATTGTACAGTATAACGCCGCTTCTCAAAAATGGATACTATAATTCAAGATAAAAGCCCGCAAGATTTTTGTTGCGGCTCAGTTCGGTTGAGGACACCGGACACACCGGATAGGACAGACCGGATAGGACACACCTCGCCGTCAAAATAGGATCGTCTTACCAAGGAGAATGTCCTTATCCTAACAAGGAGAAGCCCCTTCTCCTAACAAGGAGAACACCCTTATCCTGTCCTAGGGTGAGGGCGATGCAGGAGGCGGATTGCGCGTATGCAATGCGCTTAACTGAAGGTTTGCCGATACAGGTCTTGATTGCCGATAGAGGGTATGACATGAACCAGATGGTGGACTGCCCGTTCAAGAGGCATTGCAGTAGTTATCCCGTCCAAGTGCAGTCGGATGGAGCAACGGTACTATGCAAAGAACTGTATAAGGAGCGCCATTCTATTGAAAATGTATTTCGCTGGTTCAAACAGTGGAGAGGTAGTGCTACTCGCTCTGCTCAACGTTCTGATGCCTCTCTCGCTGCTCTCTATTAAATCTAGCTCCCTCTCCTTTTGATGACACTCCCCGGCGTTGGGTAGCTCACTTGACATAAACACCTTTATGCCTCCATACTGTATTTACCCTGTAAGCGAGGCGCTGATTTTCAGTCAGCCATCCATGTCAATAGAAAGCGACACTAGCTCATCAGGATAGAGCAACTGCCTTCTAAGCAGTAGGTAGGGGGTTCGAGTCCCTCGTGTCGCATCTTAATCTTATTTTTCTATTTTACAAAAGGTCGCCGTAAAGGATATAAGGCGCAACGATAAAGATACGTAACAACCGGGGCGAGGCTGAAACTGCTGGATTGACAGAGCTTGCTCTGTCAGTCTCAGTTTGGTCTGTGAAACAAGAAGCCCACCGCTTGAGCGGTGGATAGCTCACGACCTCTTTCTAGCGCTTATAGTTTAAGACTTAATTCTTGTATCCGCCTTCTTAAAATGACGGAATAGGGTAACGACCGCCTGTATTATTACCGCATACAAGAGAGACATCAGGGTCATGGCGAAGTTCGGACCAAGTAAGGTGTAATCATCGGGAGTGAGCCATCTTAGTATTGCCACAGTTCCTATTATTGCCGGCAGCAATACCGAAAGCCAGATTATTTTACGGTAAGAACTGAAAAAGAACTGCGCTTTTTCAAGGTCTTGCAGGGACGCGTTTTTTTTGAAACCTGCGGTAAACGCCGCTTTTAAGCCGGACAAGCTAAACAATGCCCCTTGAAAAATAAGCGGAAATATAACTGTAATGATAAAGGCATAAAGATCAAAATACGCCCCATAAGTCGCAAGCCCCGGACGAGCGAAGCTAATGGTCAAAAGAGTACTCATACCAATTGCCACAAGGGAAAAAAGCCAGTTAAAAATCATACAACACTCCTCAATAAAAAAAATAAATTATATTCTTCACAAAGAAGAACTAATCGCCTGTAGAAAATCAAGAAACACCTCAGTCGGATTTTCCGGAAGCAGTTTTCTAATGTCCTCACCGGAAATAACCAATGAACTTTTGAAAAATCCGGTTTTTACTGAAAACAGGGAAATCGATACACTGACAATGAGAGCTGCAATTAAACAACCATAGCGTTCTTTACGCTTCCTTTCGCTTGGTAAAATTGGTAAGAAAGAAATATTGTGCGGGAACGGGGGAATTGCCGCCCGTTTTTTTCCATGTCCTTTTCAAGGACGTCCTTTATTATGAGTTCAATCTTCATAATAATCCTCCAATGCTTTTTTGAGTTTTGCTTTGACAACCATCAATCTTTGACGAATAGTACTGTGCGGTATTCCTTCTATAACCGCGATTTCTTTTGCGTTAAGTCCTTTATAGTATCTTAGAAACAAAAGACGTTTATACTTTTTAGGCAGTGATTCTATACAGCGCCTGCATTTTTCAACAATATCTTTGCGTATTATTTCATCGACAAAATTATCATTAATCAGTATATTTTTCCTGGGAATCTCTGTTTTTATCCTGAATTATCGCTTCTAATTCATGCCGGTCCATACATTATTATACAAATAGTATCTCAAAATGTTTGGTAGATTGCTCTTTTTCAAGGTTAAAAGGGGTATTGCACCTCACATTCCGGCTCTTGTGAATCTGCAGTTTGACGATTTTTGTCCAAACTGCCTCTATGAGGCACAGTTTTTTTGATCTCCTGCCAAGAGGCCCCTGCCGCGGACGGCGGAGGGCGCCTGATTTACCGTTCCGTTATTTTTTTCCACTGTGTATGCGCTGCAACCAACAGTTTATTATCAAATTTACTTTTCATCGTGTGCATAAATGTATTCCCGCCGGAATTGCTGTCAACATACACCTGTATCTTCTCTCCGTGCTTTGCTTCAGAATAAAATTTCGCGTTTATTTTTTCCA
>JAISMB010000033.1 GCA_031276945.1 Spirochaetaceae bacterium
AATGCGAAACTGACAAGAAAAGCGTCAGGCTCTTATCTGTATATCACCGGTTATACGGAGAAAAAGAAGATGAACAGACTATATGCTCAAGGTAAGAAACGGACGAAGAACCAAAAGACGGCGGAAGATACTTGATAAAGAATACGAAAAGATAGGCAATAAGAAACGGGATGAAAAGAATAAGTTCGTAACAAAGATAGGAAAAGAGAACGATGTGATAGCGGTACAGGACGAGAATATTGCTGAAGGGAAGTCATCAAAGATGAAGGGGTGGGGGAAACGGATACAGCATTCTATTATGGGCGGAATAATGAGAGACAGAGGAAAACTGTCTCAAACGGTCATAGTGGAGAGAAGGTTCGCCGCAACTCAAAACTGTCCTGAGTGCGGGAGCAAGAACAAACTCATGCTGGAGGAGAGGAGGTATACGTGCGGATAGGGGGCGCAGGAATACAAGGCGTGCGGAGACTGAAACCGCACTTATTGGCAGGTCTGCTCTGCCGGTTTAAGTTTGGTCTGTAAAACAAGAAGCCCAACGCTTTTAGCGTTGGGTAGCTCACCTTCCCTTGACACTTCTTCTTAATTGGTTATATTATAAACTTCGATTTTATTAAACAAATAAATGGTAAGGGGTAAGATAATGTGGTGGTTAAATATACTGCTTCCTCTTGCCGGGTTAATTGTTGGTTGGATTATTCGATGGCTATACGCCAGATTTCAATTAAGTACAGCAGAACAGCAGGCTGTACTGGTTAAACAAGATGCGATAAAAGAAGCCGAAGCAAAAAAGAAGGAGATACTTCTCGAAGCAAAAGAACAAATTCTTCGCGATAAAAACCAGCAAGATAAAGAAACCCGGGAACGTAGAGCTGAGTTACAGCGATATGAGCGTCGTGTTTTACAAAAAGAAGAGATTTTAGAAAAAAAGACAAATCAAATTGAAAAAACAGAACAAATACTATTAGAAAAAGAACGGAGTTGCAATGAACGAGAAAAAATATTAGCCCAAGAGAAAAAACGATGCCATGCTGAATTAGAGCGTATTTCCGGTATGACTTCTGAGGAAGCAAAAGCTTTTATTATTAAAACTTTAGAAAACGAAGCACGACATGAGGCACAAATACTGATTAATAAAATTGAACAAGAGGCAACCCTTATTGGTGAAAAAAAAGCACGAGATATCCTCCTTACAACAATACAACGTATGGCAACAGAGGTAACCGGTGAAATTACCGTTGCAACAGTTACTTTACCCAATGATGAAATGAAAGGACGTATTATTGGACGTGAAGGTCGTAATATCAGAAGTTTAGAGACAGAAACCGGCGTTGACATTATTATTGACGATACACCGGAGGCAGTGGTTATTTCTTGTTTTGACCCTATACGCCGTGAAATTGCTAAAATTGCCCTTGAGCGACTCATTCTTGACGGACGTATACATCCAGCACGTATCGAAGAGATAGTTGCCAAAGTATCGCGTGATATATCGCAAAAAATCTTTGAAGAAGGTGAAAAAGTGCTTTTTGATCTGGGTATTCATAACATGAAACAAGAGACGATCCGTGCCTTAGGCAGGCTCTACTTTCGTACGAGCTATGGGCAAAATGTACTATCACATTCCAAAGAGGTTGCCATTATTGCCGGCTCTTTAGCGGCAGAGCTTGGCGCAAATCGTGAATTGGCTAAACGAGCAGCATTACTCCATGATATTGGTAAAGGTATTGAGACGGACTCTGATCTTAATCATGCAGAAATTGGCATGGATATGGCGCGGAAAATGGGAGAGGATCCGCGGGTCATCAATGCTATCGGTAGTCATCATAACGATATTGAACCTTCATGCATTGAATCAGTAATTGTACAAATTGCCGATGCTATTTCAGCAGCTCGTCCTGGAGCAAGGCGTGAAACCTTGGATAACTATACCAAACGACTTGAGAATTTAGAACATATTGCCGAGAGTTTTACCGGTGTTGACAAAGCTTTTGCCATACAAGCCGGCAGAGAACTACGGATTGTAGTCAACCAAGGGACTATCAGTGACGAGCAATCGCGAGATATGGTAAAAGAGATCGCACGAAAAATTGAGAATGATCTACGTTATCCGGGACGGATCAAAGTAACTATTATCAGAGAAACGAGGATAGTAGAATATGCACGATGAGCAAGAACGCCTTAAGCTTATTATGATAGGCGATGTCGTCGGTGAGCCGGGTCTTTCTGTCCTTGAGGCGGAACTCCCGGCGCTCATACAAAAAATGTCAGCGGATTTTGTTGTGGTAAACGGAGAAAATGCCGCGGAAGGTTTTGGTCTTACCATGACTGCTTTCGAGCGTATACGAGCAGCCGGTGCTGACGTAGTAACATCTGGAAATCATATCTGGGAAAAACGTGAATTCTGGTCTGTCCTCGATACAGAACAGACCATTCTGCGTCCGGCGAATTATCCTCCCGGGACGCCGGGGCATGGCTTTATCATACTTGAAAAAAATGGTATGAGATGGTTCATCATAAACCTTCAAGGTCGAGAGTTAATGACTCCCATTGATTGTCCTTTCAAATCTTTTGATAGTATTTTTTCCGCATTCGCAGACCGAGAGCATGAGCCGTCCACTCCCGATGGACAGATAGCGCCGGACTGTATCGTGGCGGTCGATTTTCATGCTGAAACAAGCCGTGAGAAAGAAGCTCTTGGTTTTTATCTTGATGGTCGGGCTTCGGTGGTTGTAGGAACACACACCCATGTTCAGACTACTGATGAAAAAATTCTGCCCAAGGGAACAGCTTATCTGAGCGATTTGGGGATGACTGGTGTTACCGATAGTATTATTGGTATGAATACCGATATTTGTATACAGCGAGAACGAACACAAATTGCCTACCGTATGGAATGTGCGACTGGACCTGCAACAATCAATGGGCTTACAGTAGAAATTAACCGGAAGACCAAAAAAATCATGTCATTACAATGTCTGTACAATATTGTATAATCCGTGCGCTAGGGCTATACCATGCAAGGAGTGGCTTCTCTTAAAGATGACGGACAACAAGAAGCCGGCACAGGCAGCATTGAACATACCGGGTACGCCTTGGGAGCGATGGCAGAGAGCAAAAAGAACCGTTGAAAAGATGATCAGAGATGGTTTTTTGTTATTGCGTAACAGATAAAACCGGAAATAGCCTTCTTCAAGATAGCCAGCACAGAGAAATAAAAATACCATGCTGCAATAGTGAATAAAAGTGCCGGAAAATCTTAGTGTCGTTAACGCATCAACCGGAAATAAGCACTGCACAAACCACTGTAGACATAAGAGCAGGGTAAATGTGGTTATAAAAACCCCTATATCACGACGGCAGGGATAGACTTCTTCTTTTTTTAGCTTATGAAATCGGTATAACAAAAACCATAATACAAACAATGCCGGCAGGTAAAAGAGCAGGATACGGTTTATCAGTGCATGGATAGAGAAAAAGGACAATGCAGGCGTTCCATCGGCAAAGACACCGGGGAAAAACAAGAACATATATAAAAGAACTGGTTCAAGTTTAGTCAGGGTAATGAAGGGGCGCGATATCTCTTTTGAAGATACATTCATAATGTCTTCAAAGGACGTACTGTAACTTCGCGTGAAAAATCGCCGGCATGAAATGGTTCAGCGGAATCGTAAGCTACGACTGCAAAATAGTAGAGCGTGCCATTCTTTAAGCCATCAATATGTACCGAAGTGCAATTTCCTACATCAAGGGGAGATGCGCCAAGGGCTGCGTCTTCTCCAAAATATTCTCCACTGGCAGTACCGTAATATACTCTATAGCCGGCTGTATCTTTGCTAGAACTCTGCCGCCATGACAAATCTACACTGCCGTCGCCGGCAACTACCCTGATTTGTGTCGGCGGTGCCGGCGCTTCATTAGGACGGTACACTATGCGTACTGTGTCTAAATACGGCGTTGCCTCACCATCACCACTCGGATAAAGGACGGCAGCAATTTGTACATAACGTCCCTGAATGCGAGAAAGCTTGACTCCCGGCACAAAACTCTGCCATTCCGGCATACGGTAAGGGTTATTTGACGCCCTGATAAAAAATTCAATGGCAGAATCGTCAGAAAAATGGAAGCGACCGGTTCCCCGATAAATCTCCTTCTGATTACCGCCTGATACCTCTATATTCAAAACACTACTATCAGGATCGCCTAAATCAAGGGGAATTGTTTCAGCAATACCGCCTGATTTAGGGTAGCGCTGCAGGGCAATATCGGTAACAAATGACGAATGGAGCCGGAATTCATCCATCATTCCCATAAACTGAGCGCCGAGGATCAACTTCCCATTATTGCCAACAACCGGCAAATACACTTCTCCATAGTTATGACCGGTTGCGGTAACAAACAGAACATTTTCCAATTGTCCATTGATAAGATATTCGAGCAAACCCGAACGCGAATCAAAGCGAATAAGGTGATGACTCCATGTTTTGGGTACTACGGTCGTAATGCTATTAAAAGAAATAAGCGATGAAGCGGCAAAAAAGTTTGAAAAATCCCATTGTATCCGGTTTCTGGAAACCGTACATTGTATCTGTTGCAAAGCATAGCTCGCTGTTATGGCGTTCCATGAAAGAATCTGTTCGCCATTTTCCATATTTGCCGGATAGAGCCAAAACTCTAAACTAAAATCATGCACTACTGTTCCGGCGGCAAGCAGAGCGTTAGTTCGCGGTTCTACGACAAGATTACCGGTTGGGTAAGTCTTGCCGGCTCCTGCTTGCAGGATTGTGGGTAATCCTGAAAAAAGCGCTGCTCCTGTGCCGGCACGAACAAACAGCGCTTGGCTGGCAGCGCTGCCAGGCGTTGCTGTTACAGTATAATGACCAACCCGATCAGTAAAATAGTCCGAGACAGCTTCATCAAATGATAAAAACATATCCAAAGAATCGCTGTCTTCCCCGGATGAGGACAGGGTCAGTACTGGATATGCACTCATAGTTGCCATTTCCCCAATCCTTGACCGGTTTTTCATGGCTTGCCAGCCTGCTTCACCACCAATAACGATGGTTTTCTCACCGATTCCATAGACGAGACCGGAAATAAAAAGGAGAATACCCCACGTTAAATTTTTCATAAAAACCCCTGTTTTTGGTAAAAATCGGCAGCATTGATCCCGCCCATAAAAAAAGCCCTCTCCAAAGAGGGCTGGTTTGTGAGCCGCGCTGGATTCGAACCATCGACCCATGCCTTAAAAGGGCATTGCTCTACCTACTGAGCTAGCGGCCCATCTATATAATAATAATAAAAGTATTGTATACTAATAGCGATTTTTGTCAAGTGCTTTTCTCAAGTATTGTGCCGTCTTGAGCAGGAAAAGGCAAACGGCAGTATTAAGCAGACGGTAAGCTGTGCCTTGCGTTGTGCAGCCTTCGCAGTCAACCTGTTTACCCTTCAGAACTGGTTCTTCAAGTCTATCTTAACGAGTATGAGTGTGGGTCTTCACCTGAGCAGAGTGTGGGTCTTCGGACTAGGGAGTGTCGTCTGAAGGCAGGTAGATAGGACAGACTTCGCCCTCTGAACCATGCCATTTCAGCTAAGGCAGAATAGGTCAGACCTCGGCTTTGGAGAGGAAACCGATTTACAAAAAATGCGTCCTTGGATACTATACCTCTACATGAGAAAGTTTATTTTTGTTTCCGGCGGGGTATGTTCAAGTCTTGGTAAAGGCGTGGCAGCCTCTGCCATCGGCGCTCTGCTTGAAGGACGAGGCTTGAATGTCTGTATGATCAAATGCGATCCGTATATCAATGTTGACGCCGGCACCATGAGTCCCCATCAGCACGGCGAGGTCTTTGTAACCGATGACGGGGCAGAGACCGATCTTGATTTAGGAAACTACGAGCGCTTCACTTCCGGTAAGCTTTCCAAAGCCAATTCAATTACTACAGGACAGGTTTACGAAAGCGTGATACGCAAAGAACGGGAAGGGCGCTACCTCGGACGGTGCGTGCAGGTCATTCCGCACATCACCGATGAGATAAAGGCGCGTATTCTTTCTGCTGCTCAGGAAAATCTGGATACTGACGTGATCATTGTTGAAATAGGCGGCACAGTCGGCGATATTGAGTCCATTCCTTTTTTGGAGGCGGCACGGCAGCTCATTAATGAATCAGGGAGAAACAATGCGCTTTCGGTACACCTCACCTTAATCCCTGAGGTAGCCGGGGGAGAATTAAAAACAAAACCCACCCAGCATTCGGTTAAAGCAATGCAGGAGCAGGGTATTCAGCCGGACCTGCTTATCTGCCGGGCGCCCTATCTTTTGGATGAGGCGACGCGCCGCAAAATCGCCCTCTTTACGAATATGGAGACCGAAGCGGTCTTTACTTCCTTTGATATCGATACAACTATTTATGCCATTCCGCTGATATTTTTTGAGCAGAAGCTCGATCAGGTTCTTTTGAAGAAGCTGGGCGTTGAAAGCCGCCATGCAGATCTTGAACCCTGGTACGCCATGATGGAGCGGTTCAATAACAGGCAGAAAAAGGTCAAGATAGCCATTGTCGGTAAGTACATGGAACTGCACGATGCGTATAAATCGGTCTACGAGGCGCTGTTTCATGCCGGACTTGAAACCGGTGTGGCAGTGGAAATGGTGAAGATCGATTCGACCCGACTTGAGGGCGCTGAACCGGTTGCACAGATTATCGGTGAGGTCAACGGAGTCTTGATTCCTGGCGGTTTTGGTCAGCGGGGCATTTGGGGGATGGTGCAGGCAGCGACGTGGGCGCGGTGCAACAAGATACCGTACCTCGGTATTTGCCTGGGCATGCAGATTATGATCATAGAGTGGGGGCGGCACGTCCTCGGCTGGAACGATGCTGATTCAACTGAGTTTAACCACGATACCCGTCATCCGGTGGTGAGCCTTTTAGAGGAGCAGGAGAACGTTAAAAATTATGGGGGAACTATGCGTCTTGGAAAAAGTGAATCTGTCCTTGAGCCTGAGACTCTGATTACCCAAGCGTATAAAACCACGCATATCTTTGAACGGCACCGGCACCGTTACGAATTTTCTAATGTATACCGCAAAGAGATGCTCGAATCCGGTCTTCGTCTTGCAGCTTTTACGCCTGATCGGAGTCTGGTCGAATGTATTGAATGGACGGATCATCCGTGGGGGCTTGGCATACAATTCCATCCGGAGTTTAAGTCAAAACCAACTGCCGCATCTCCTTTGTTTCGGGATTTTGTTGCGGCAGCTCGGGATAGCCAAGAGCCGACCGGAGTGGCATTGAATGAATAAGGAGGTTATAATGCGCTGGCAAGTTTTTTTTATGGTGCTTTTTTGCAGCGCCTGTTCTTTTGATTACGGGGAACAGGCGCAGGATGACGGTAGCAAGCCGGATATTGTCATGTACAAGGTAGACTACGTTCGGATGGAGACGGGGGAACCGGTTGTACATATCAATGCCGATGTTTTAGAGCGCTATGAAAAGCGGAACACCATGGCATTTGAGCGGCTTTCATTCAAGCATTTTGATAAGCATACCGGAACAATGCGAACAACCGGAAGCGCGGAAACTGCACAAGTTGAGCTTGATTCAGGCGATATTCATTTAACTGGTGTTTCTCTTGATGTCGTCAGCGAGTCCGCTACCATTGCAGCAGAAAGTCTTGAGTGGCAGGATAATGAGCGTTTCCTGACAGCCGGCACTGATAATCTGGTGAATATTCAAAAGAAAGACGGAACGAATATTACGGGAAAGGGCTTTTCAGCTTTTATACGGGATAGAAAATGGGAATTTTCTCATGGCATACAAGGGATATACAACGAAGATGATGATTAAGGTGCTTCTGTTTTTTGCAGCGCTGCCGGTTTTCGGCGATGTTTTTAATTTTCAGGCTAACCGGATGGCGACTAACAGCGCAGCCGGTAAGGAACTGACGGTTCTTTCTGGAGATGCCTTTGTGCGTTCTGATACGCTTTTTCTCAAAGCCGACCGGATAGAGTTATACGGTAACGACAACCAATTTATTGAATGTATGGGACACGTAAGCGGACGTGAAGAGGAAAAAGACATTACCTTTCAAACTGACTGGATCAGTTATGACCGCATCACAAAGATGATTAGAATGGAAGGGAATGCCCTCTTGGAAGATAAGAAGAACAATATTATTGCGCGCAGCAGATTTATTGAATATGATGACGCGAATGAAATTGCTGTTTTTCAGGTAGCGGTGCGGCTTTTTAAGGATACTATGGTCTGCCGTTCTGAATATGCCGTGTATCAGCGTGCCGCAGGCTTTCTTACGCTGTCTGGATTTCCGGTTGTCTATAAACAAAGCGATGAATTCAGAGCGGATCGCATACAAGTCAATCTTGATACTGACGAAGTAAATATGGAAGGTTCTGTTTCTGGTGCTATTAAGGACTAGCGATGGATGGTATTAAACGATCTGATGGGTATCCGCTGACACCAAAAGCAGGCGATGGCATGACGCTTGACTTGATTGACCCGCTGGATCCTTCTGTGGGGCGTACCGGTTCAGTGGCACAAGACACCGGAACAAGCAGCGAACCGTCAACCGAACCGGACTCGCCTGCGCAATCTTTAGAGGGAACCGGGGTAGTGAATTTTATTTTGGTTAGTCCTCCTTTAACTGATCCTTTTGACCCATCCGCTCGGATTACGAGGTCTGTCCCTGCCGACAGTGTGCCGACTGAACCTGAGGCGAGGTCTGTCCCTGTTGACAGTGCGCCTGCTGAACCTGAAGCGAGGTCTGTTCTTGCTGACAGTGTGCCGACTGAACCGGCGACAGGGTTTATCCTTGTTGACAGTGCGCCGACTGAACCTGAGGCGAGATCTGTTCCTGCTGACAGTGTGCCGACTGAACCTGAGGCGAGATCTGTCCCTGCTGACAGTGCGCCTGCTGAACCTGAGCATTTCTTAAGAATATCCGGTTTGCGCAAGCGGTTTGGACGGAAAGAAATAGTGAAGGGTGTTGATTTTTCTATGAACAATGGCGAAATAGCCGGGTTATTAGGTCCTAATGGAGCGGGGAAAACCACCATCTTTTATATGATTGTGGGCTTTCATAAACCCTCAGCCGGCAGTGTATTCATGGATGATGTTGATATAACGGCTATGCCGATGTTCCGCCGCGCACGGCAAGGCATTGCCTACCTGCCACAAGAAGCATCAATTTTCCGTAAGCTGAAGGTAGAACAGAATATCTGGGCAATTCTTGAAAGCCGTAAAGATATAACGCATGCGGAAAAAAAACAGAGACTTGAAAGTCTCATTGACGAGTTCGGCATAAACCGCGTCCGCACACAATACGGCTATACCCTCTCGGGTGGTGAAAGGCGGCGCACCGAAATCGCCCGCTCCCTTGCCACTGATCCGAAATTCCTGCTCCTTGATGAGCCTTTTGCCGGCATTGATCCCATAGCTGTCTTTGAAATAAAACAAATCATCCGCAAGCTCAGCGAAAAAGGCATAGGCGTTCTGATAACCGACCATAATGTCCGCGATACTTTGGAAATTACGACCAAAGCTTTTATCATCAATGACGGTACGATAGTTGCACGAGGGGATCGGGACTCGATTCTCAACAATGAAATGGTACGGGATATATATCTCGGTTCTGAATTCAAAATGTAACCAAGGAAATCTCCACAGCCTCAACAAGGAGTGTATAATGGCTATTACTATAACTGTACCCTACGGTAACGGTTCGTGTTCCTGCTCGGTTTCAGATAAGCGCAGCGTCAGTATTCTGCGCCCGGCGCATCTTGCGGATGCTCAGAGTGCTTCTGAAGAGGATATTATCAGAGCAGCTCTTGATACGCCTTTTGACTCGCCGCGGCTCTCTGAGCTTGCGCGCGGTAAAAAGAAAATCGTGGTTTTAACCAGCGACCACACCCGCCCAGTGCCAAGCCATCTTACCCTACCGCCTCTGCTTGAAGCGCTGCGTTCCGCCTCCCCTGAGGCGCAGATCACCATACTGATTGCAACAGGCTGCCATAGGGGAAGCACCCCTGATGAGATAGTCAGGAAATTCGGCGCTGCTTTTGCGGCGCGGGAACGGATCATCAACCATGATCCTCATGATGCTGCCGGTCTTGTTTCATTGGGGCGGCTGCCTTCAGGCGGGGAACTGGTTATTAACCGCCTTGCAGCAGAGGCTGATCTGCTGGTGGCAGACGGATTTATTGAGCCGCATCAATTTGCGGGCTTTAGCGGCGGGCGTAAGAGCGTTTTGCCGGGTATTGCAAGCCTCAAAACCGTGCTTGCCAGTCATAATGCTGAGTTTACCGTGCATCCAAAGGCGCGCCCGGGTATACTGGAAGGGAATCCGTTCCATATTGATATGCTCTTCGCCGCGCGGCGGGCAAAGCTGGCGTTTATTCTCAATGTTGTGCTTTCTCCTGCTAAACGGGTAAGCGCCGCCTTTGCAGGGGATACGGACAGCGCTCATCGTGCAGGATGCGATTTTGTGCTGCGCCACTGCGGGGTCGAGCGTGTCTGCGCACCGGTCGTCATAACCTCAAACGGCGGCTATCCTTTGGATCAAAATATCTATCAAGCAACGAAATCAATCATGGTGGCGGATAGGCTCTGCGAGAGCGGAGGGGTTATCATAGCCGTGAACGAATGTCGGGACGGGCATGGTTCTGAGGCGTTTTATCGGACCTTCAAAGAGGCTGCCTCATTAAGCGCCCTGCTCCAAGCGATAGAGAAGCGGGGGCGGGAAGAAACGCTTCCGGATCAGTGGGTAATCCAGTTGACTGCCAGTATTCTGCGCAAACGGCGCATTATTTTTGTCAGCGCTGCGCCTGCACCAATGATAAGCGCGTTTGGTATGGTTCCTGCGCCGAGTTTAGCTGCGGCAGTGCGGATGAGCGAAGACTTTATTGATCTGCCTGATGCGCCTATCACGGTACTGCCCGATGCGGTGTCCTTACTGGTACGGTAATAAGAGGAGAGGACAGCCCTCCGCATCTCTGGGTGGCGAGGTCTGACCTACAAAGGGTAAGGTCTGACCTACAAAGGGTAAGGTCTGACCTACAAAGGGCGAGGTCTGACCTACAAAGGGCGAGGTCTGACCTACAAAGGGCGAGGTCTGACTTATCGGCTGAGACTCCCGCATCTCTCGGCGGAGACTCCCGCATCTCTCGGCGGAGACTCCCGCATCTCTCAGGCGAGACTCCCGCATCTCTCAGTCGGGACTCCCGCATCTCTCAGCGGAGACTCCCGCATCTCTCAGCGGAGACTCCCGCACCTTGACTGAGAAGACACTGAGAGAAGATAGAGCGCTGACGCAGGGGGAGGCTGACGCACGGGTGAGGGTTGAGCCGTTTAAGGTATGGAGAGAACCGTGTGCGGCGGGGCGGGAGGGGCGGCTTCGATTGGAAGGGGCTGATCAACGGCAGTGTCAATTAAGTCCGCCGTGTCCTTGTGCCGAAACCGCAGCACATTAACTATAAATATATTCAGTTTGTTGATAATGTTGGGCGGCAGCAGGTTGCCGTCGACTTCTACCGAGATGGTCGGATAAGACTTTTCCCGCGCCCAGGGCGTAAAAACCCCTTCAATGACCCGTCCGATAAGGCAGGCAAAGGGCGAAATATTCACAATGCCCGAATACCCGCCCGCCATCGCAGCGGCTGCAACACCGGTTGAGACGGCAATCTCTGAATTGAGTTCCAGATTAACAAATTCCCGCTCCGTGTATTCCATAATTTTGTGCATATCGTGCGGTGTCTCTGGAATGAGACCGGTCTTTTTTAAGATAGAGAGCGCCTTTTTTTCTATAGAATGTTTCCACCATGCTTCAAGTTCAAGTTTCTTGAGGTCCTGCCATGGTTTGGAAAGCAGGCGGCGCGACGGCTCCTGTAACGCAAGAAGTTTTTTCAGAGCGTATTCACGGACAAAATCGAGGTAGTGTATCCACTCGGCGATGCCCGACACCTTGACCACAATGCCCCGCTGCGCCATAAGTTCCGTCAGTTCACTCACGGCAAAATCATCGCGGCGTACATAAATCTCGCCCACTATCAGAACCTTAGGGCAGTCCTCAAGCCGTCTTTTGAGCGGTATTTTCTGCACGGCAGCGGCAACTTTTTCCAGCTCCTTCCAGATTTGCGCCGGCTTGAACTCGACCGCATGCATAACGTTGCGCCACGAGCGTTCATATTCAACAAGAGCTTGTTTGGGATTCTCAGCCGTTGCAAGCAGCGCCGTCTGAATATCCTTTAAGTAGTCCGATAAGACAAGCCCTTTCCACATCTCTTGGGCAAAGTGCGCCCCAAGCTCCGTGTAAGAATTATCAGCAGAAAGTATGAAAACGCAGACGTTTTCCAGTCTGAGATCGCGGAAAAGATTTTCAAAATACACGTAGTATTGACCGGTCCGGCACGGACCGGTGGTAATAGGCACAAACAGTAAATAAAGTTCGTCTTTGCGGTACTGTTCCGAGGCAAAATATTGAAGGGCGCTGCCCAAGACCAGATGGCTCGGAACGCACTCTTTACCGGAAGCGTGGGCGCGGGCAATCTGTATGGTCTTGACCGTTGCAACCGGCAGAGCCTGCGCATTGATATCCAAAGCACGTACCGCGGCAGCCATGTATTCTGTGGATATTGCTCCCATATTCGATAAAAGTATTTTTACCCTTTTGTTACCGCGTATCTCCACCTTCTCGCCTGTTATCTCGTTAATCAGGCGGAAATCTTCGTTCTTCCCCTGTTCATCAGCTTCATAGATAAATTTCCAGCCGTTGTAGTACCGTTCCGATTCAAGGGCTTCTTTCTTACTCCTATACCCGTCAATAATATCCACAAACGCCTCAACCCGGGTGTCTATACCGGCATCCGCAGAATGGGAATCAAGTTCCAATACCAAAAAAGGCTTAGTTCCCATGATCCACTTGATATAGTGCAGAATAAATGAATCGGGCGCGCACGAAAAGTTTGTAATGTAAGTAATGTAGATGTTCTCTTCTTGTTTAAGCAGCGCAGCCGACTTTACATCCTGCTGCCCATAGTACCAATACATATTTGAGAAGATAGTTTGGTCGGCAAAGGGGAGAATGTCGAAGGGGACTATAGAATAGCCGCGGCTGGTGAATTTGCGGGGAATACCCATGTTCGCTTCCGGCGTAAAGGCATTATAAGGGCGTCCGAGAATGGCAATAACCGGCCGCCCTGCGGCTCTTGACTCAGCTAATGCCTCTTCGCCCAAGGTTTTACACGCCGCAAAATATTCGTGCTGTTTCGCAAGCGCTGCGGTGAACGCACGCTTTGTCTCCTCCGCGCTTATGCCCAGCCGGGCAGACATACCGGTAAATAATTCAAGCGTCTTTTCTTCGCCGAACTTAAAGCTGACCACAACTGGCAGCCACTTCTTTTTATCAACATCGGGGAACGCTTTTTCAATATAATAGGGCAGCGACTGCGTTATAGGACAAAAGTTAGCATGCACTGTCTCTTCGTACGAAGGCATATCCCTAAAATGCGGAAGAAGCACATAATCAGCCCCCTTATCAAGACAATCCTGTACCGCACCATGGGCAATCTCAGCCGGAAAACAGTACGTTGATTCTGCACGGGCAACGCCGGCATGAGCTACTTCGGTAGAGAGGAATGTTCGTATTCCTAGTTCATGGAAAAACCACGAATAAAGCGGATAAAGGGTATGGACAGAGAAGGACCGGGGAATACCGACGACAAAACGCGAGCGGTTTGTCTGTTCCTGCGGCGCCGCGTAGGTTTCAAAGAGCATTTTCTGCCGGCGCTCAACATAGTCAAAAACCGGTATATCCTTTACTGCTTTACGCATATTAGTATATTTATTGCACCGTCCGCCAAACATAACAGTATGGTTATTAACCTTGAGTACCTGTATGGGGCAGAGGTTTTCACACGAGTGGCAGGTAAAAACCCGCTCATAGCAAATCTCCCGATTAAGCAGCTCATCAAGTACCACAGGAGTTTCCGTAAGAAGTCCAGCGGCTGCTTTGCGTTTTGCCAGAATAGCAACACCAAAACAGCCTGACAATTCCGGCGATGGCGGCACAAGGATTTCTTTATCGAGCATCTGGGCAAAGGCAAGCGGCACTGCCGGGTTTTTTGCAACGCCGCCTTGAAGGAATATCTTACTCCCGATGGTTCTATTGCCGACAACCCGATTGAGGTAGTTTGCGACTATAGAACAAGCAAGACCAGCCACAATATTTTCACGGCTTGCTCCTTGCTGCACCGCCTTGCGTATGTCTGAATTGATAAAAGCCGAGCAGTGTTCACCAAACTTACACGGAGCATCAGCTTTAAGGGCGAGCGGTCCTATATCGGCTGCATTGTGTATGGACAAGTCGCCGGATGCGGACTCCTCAAGAAAGGAGCCGGTGCCGGCAGAGCAAGCTTCGTTCATAGCATAGTCTATGGGAATGCCATTTTTGAGCAGTACATACTTTGCATCCTGCCCGCCTATTTCAAAAATGGTCTCTACATCCGGATCGAAGTACGTAGTCCCCACCGCATGGGCTATGATTTCGTTGTACACACCGGGTGTTTCTAAAAATAAGCCGAGTATTTCCCGACTTGAACCGGTTGTTGCTACAAGTTGTATAGCGCAGTCTGGAGAGCCTGTATCAGCTATAATCTTTTTTTGAATAATCTTGAGAACTTCCTTGAGTGCTTTTACCGGGTCGCCGTGGGTTCGTCCGTAGTAGCTTGCGACAATTTCATCCGTTTCCCTATCAACAAGGCAAGCTTTTGTTGTGGTAGAACCGCCGTCAATGCCCAGTATGTACTGTCTTCCGGACTTCACCGTGCCTTCCGGGCGGTCAAAGGTCCGCACCTTATTGCTCGAATCTTTTAGTGATTCAAGACTCGTAAAGCGCACCGTGCGCTGTTTAAGGAGTTGAGCAGGCTCGGTGAGCTGACTGCCGGAAGACTGCGCCATTACTGCAGCTCCAAGCGCCTCAAAAACTGGCGCGGTTTCTGGTATAATAAAGGTTATCTGCGGCGCCTTTTCACGAATAAAACGGATAATATGCCGGTTCAAAGTAATGCCGCCGGTCAACACAACCTGCCCACTGGTAATCTTTGCCCGTTTCAAAAAATCTATAACTTTAACCGCCATAACATCACAGAGCGAAAGAACAATATCTTCTTTAGTCGCTTCATGTTTGTTAAGCCTGTGCGTGCAGTCGCTTTTCATAAACACTGAGCAGCGTGTTGAAATAGGATACACGGTTGCGCTATCAGGTACTGTGTTAATATCGTCTAAGGTCATATCCATGCGCGCAAGTTGTTGTTTTAAGAACTCGCCGGTTCCTGAAGCGCATTTATTACCAGAAAAATTATTAACGATTGTCCCAGTATCACCGAGTTTGTAGACAACTAAATCTTCTCCGCCCATACTCACGACCGCATCAGCGTGGATGTTCAGGAAGTGCAAGGCTGCTTCTATACAAAGAGGTTCTAAAGTAGATGCTGCATTAAACATAAAACGCCCCTCGTTGCCGGTTACCAAAACATTGGCGCCGGCTTCAAGAGGGGCGCTGTCGAGTAAGGTCTGTGCCGCTGCGGTAACGTTTCCCTCATGCGGAACAACAGCACTAAAGATAGTATGATTGTTATCGAGTAGTACGAGTTTCAAGCTTGTAGAACCTATATTAATTCCTAAAAATTGCATGCCTAGAATATACTAAAGAAGCTAGAGACATTCAAAATAATTACCAGTCTCTCATCTTCGCCGTGCAAAGGACTGTCTCCTGCCGACAAGGGTAATCTTGAAAAGATTTTATCCGCAATCAGTGTAACTAGAAAACCTTTTAATGTTTTTAGTTGTGTCATGAAAAAGTTACCCGTAGTATTTGTATCGTTTCTCATTACGAGCCCCCTTCTAGCACAAGAGGCGTTAGCTGTACTGACTCTCGATACCGCGATAGAGCGGGTGCTTTCTTATAATATAGATATGCAGAAAACCGCCCTTGATCTTTCAAGCGCTCTGTATGCAGCCGATCACAGCTGGTCAACCTTTTTCCCTACGATAAATCTCAGGGCAAGCGCAGCTTATCAGTCAAATCTTCTCAGTAACGGCGGTCTCCAATTCAAAGAAGCGAATGCCCCCTTGGAACTAGCGGCGACGATTAGGCTGCAACTCAATGCCGGTATTCCCTTTGCCATTCAACAGCTTAAACTCGCCGCGGAAAAGAAAAGCGCTGAATATGAAAGTGCGCGGCGCAAGTTGGAGCTAAGCGTTACGGGTACGTTTTATGGACTGCTTGCGTTACAGCAAAACCTTAAACTGCTGGAAGAAAACCTCGCTTTTGCAGAGCGCTACAAAGATCGTATCTATGCGACATTTCAGGCGGGTATGACCGGTGAGATTGCCTATCTGCGCAGCCAATTAGAGGTAGAGACGGCAAAAACCGCGTTAAGCACAGCTCGGATAACGTATGAAGATCGGGTGCGGACATTTCTAGCCCTGCTCGGCATGGATCCGGATCATCCGCTCCCCTTGGAGGGTGCCATACAGGTAAGCCGGCTTGCGGTTGACGCTGAAGAGCTTGTTCGTGAGTATCTTGCGGTGCATCCTGATATTCTGGCAAAGCAGCAAGAGATTGAACGGCTCTCATTAACAAAAAAGTACAGCGATTTTACGACCTATGGACCGACTATAGATTTTAGCTGGGGGCTCAACCTCACCACGACCCGCGGCTTTACCGACCCCTTGAGCGTGGGCATTGCGATCAATATTCCTATCAATCCGTGGATTCCGGGCACCAAGGAGAATCAGGAGAACCGGAACACACAATCAACCCTCGAAAAAGCACAGTTAGACCTCAAATATACCGAGCAGCAGACCATGCTCACTATTCGCTTAAAAGCTGCTACCTTGAATAATTCGTGGCAGAGCGTGGAAAACCTGCGGACCCGTTTGAACATTGCACAAAAGAGCTATGATCTGCAAGAGCGCGATTTCCGCGCCGGCGCTGTCGGCTACTCAGCCTTAGAAAACAGCCAAAAAGATCTCTACCAAGCCCAGTATGATCTTCTCCAAGGCGAAGTATCGTACTGGAATGCCATTCTTGATTTAGCACTTGCTCTCAATGTAGATTGGAAAGCATTGGTAAAGACCACTCTGATACCGTAAGCCTGCGGCTGCGGTCGGTAAGTACGCATATAAACACCCGATGGCTGTCCGTGTTTTTGATAGAAGCTGACAGAAACTGTAAATTTTTAATTGTAAGGATTGTACCATGAGGAAAAAACGATACTCATCAGTCGTAAATATTATCATTATTGCGCTTGTTATACTCTTTTCTGTTTTTATTGCTCTTACCATAAGTAACCGGCGTTCTAGTGCGGTGCGGACAGCGAATCCGCAGCAAGGCGCGGGTGCGCCTGCCGGTCAAAGAACGGCAGGACCGGCAGCGGCGGGACAGGGCGCCGCCGGTCAAAGAACGACAGGACCGGCAGCGGCGGGACAAGGAGGCGCGCTGCCAAGCGGCTCTGGGCAGTCATCACGCAACAGCGCAACCGCAGTGCGGGTAACACCGGTCATACTTGATACGATTGAAAATACCCTGATTATCAACGGCGATGTGGTCAGCAGCACGCAGCTTTCAGTCATGCCCCCGTTAGGCACATCCGGCATAATCACTGAAGTCAAGGTGCGTGTCGGCGATACGGTCAGACGCGGACAAACCATAGCGATTGTTGATCCCTCCCGTCCCGGCGATCTTTATAACCCTATCTCCATACCCTCAACCGCCTCCGGTACCGTGCTGCAGGTTCTGATAAACCCCGGCGACTTGGTTGGTAATGGCGCGCTGATTGCAGTGGGCGACACTGCTGATGTCTTTGTCGAAACATTTGTGCCTGAGCGTTTTTCCGTGCTGACGAAAACGGCTCTGCCTGCATTGGTCTGGTTTGAAGCTATGCCCGGTGAAACCTTTGCAGCAGCCATCACTGAGGTCAGTCCGGTTTTGGATCCGGCGACGCGGACCTTGCGTATACGGCTGCGCTTTGCCGCAGGCGATTCCCGTATACGCCCGGGAATGTTTGCGACCGTCAGTCTGGTAATCGGCAGCCATGAAAATGTGCCGGTTGTGCCGCGCTCATCGATTATTAACACCTACGGCAACTGGATTGCCTACGTGGTAACCAGCAGCACTACAGCCGAGCGGCGGATAGTAAAAACCGGTTTTGAAACTGAAGATTATATTGAAATTATCAGCGGGCTTGTCCCCGGCGAACGTGTGGTAACGGCTGGACAAACATTCCTCAGCGACGGCGACCCTGTGCGCGTGGTGGAATAGGGGGTTCACGTTCCCTCATTACTCTCAGCAGCACCGCCGGCTCTCAGAAAGTAATGATTTCTGATTAGAAATAAACGATTTCTGATTAGAAATAAACGATTTCTGATCAGAAATAAATGATTTCTGATCAGAAATAAACGATTTCTGATTAGAAATAAACGATTTCTGATCAGAAAGAAACGATTTCTGATTAGAAAGAAACGATTTCTGATCAGAAATAAACGATTTCTGATTAGAAATAAACGATTTCTGATTAGAAATAAATGATTTCTGTTCTGAGCGTGAAGGGGTGTGAAGGGGCGAGGTCTGTCCGTGAGGGGGCGAGGTCTGTCCGTGGGTGGGCGAGGTCTGTCCGTGAGAGGGCGAGGTCTGTCCGTGAGGGGGCGAGGTCTGTCCGTGAAGGGGCGAGGTCTGTCCGTGAGAGGGCGAGGTCTGTCCGTGAGAGGGCGAGGTCTGTCCGTGGGTGGGCGAGGTCTGTCCGTGAGGGGGCGAGGTCTGTCCGTGAGAGGGCGAGGTCTGTCCGTGAGAGGGCGAGGTCTGTCCGTGAGAGGGTGAAGTCTGTCCGTGAGGGGGCGAGGTCTGTCCGTGAAGGGGCGAGGTCTGTCCGTGAAACTCAGGCGTTCCGAGAGAACAATAATTCATGTGTAAGGGAGATTCTGATAGCGTAGTATGACTATATCTCATTATTCTGTTAAACGACCGGTTACGATCACCGTACTGTATATTCTTGCCATGGGTATCGCGGCAACTATGGTGCCGGGCATTGCCGTTGACCTCTATCCTTCAACGGTTATGCCGGTCCTCTCGGTGTCTACCAGTTATTCAGGCGCCGGTCCTGAGGATGTTGAGCGTAATATAACGAATGTACTTGAACGCTCTCTTGCCAGTTCCCGCGGGCTGACCTCTATGACTTCGAATTCTTCCTTTGGTTCGAGTAATATCAACCTGAGCTTTGCTTACGGCACTGACATGGATAAAGCTGTGACCGATGTTCAGACTCTGGTGAGCCGACTTGCGAACTCGCTGCCTGACGGCGCCGGCACGCCGACGGTACGGCGCTTTGATATGTCGGCATCCGCTATGATGCAGTTAGTCGTAAAAGGAAATTATGCGCCTGACCAGCTGCGCCTCTATGCTGAAGATGAGATTCAAGCGCAGCTTGAGCGTATTGACGGCGTTGCCTCAGCAGCGGTAACCGGCGGCACAAGCCAAATGGTTACTGTTGCAGTCTCGCTCAACCGGCTTGCCGCCTTCAATCTGACCATGAGCGATGTCGCTAATGCGCTTAGGAATCAGGATATACTTGCATCAGGCGGCACGCTCAAGCGCGGTGAACAGCGCTACCAGCTTATGACCCGCCAAGAGCTGCAAACAGTCGATCAGATCAAGAATCTGACGGTCAAAACAGTCGGCATTGGACAGGATGGGCGCTCGCATAAGGTGCGGCTTTCTGATATTGCCGAGGTCAGCGTTGAGTACAACGACAATGCCGCACGGGTCTATTTTGATGGGCAAAGCGCTGTTTTTATTCAAATAACCAGTGAAAGCGACAGCAACCAAGTCATTGTTGCGCGGGCGGTGCGGGCTGCGCTTGATGGTATCAACGCGACCCTGCCTTCAGGCGTCAGCTTGGAGGTGAGCTACGATAATACCTCCCTCATCAATGCGACCCTCTCTCAAGTCTATAACAATGCCATACAGGGCATAATCCTCGCCATGATCATCATCTTTATCTTTTTACGCAATATAAAAGGCACGTTGATCATTGGCTTTTCCATACCCATTTCTATCTTCCTGACCATAATGTTCATGGCAATTTTCGGCTTTACTCTTAATCTGCTGACCATGACCGGTCTCATTATGGCGCTGGGTATGACCGTTGATGCCTCCATTGTTATTCTTGAAAATGTGCATGGCTATAGGTTTCGGGGGGCAAAATCCGATAGTGCGGCTATTCTGGGCAGTCAGGAGATGTTCCGCGCTATTGTTACCTCAACGACCACAACCCTCTGCGTTTTTATACCGCTCATTATTTTCAAAAACGATCTTGAGATGATAGGGCAGATGGCGAACGATCTTATCTTTACCGTGATCATTGCATTGGTCTGCTCGCTTGTGGTTGCGCTCACCTTAGTGCCGGCGTTCTGCGGTTCTATTTTGAAGCTCGATACCCGTAAGCAAAAGCCTTTGAAAAACCCGCTCCTGCGTTTTCTTGACGATAGTATCGAAGCGGTTTTAACGCGGGTGGATAACGGCTACCGCACGGCAGTTGAGTACTGCTTGAATCATCGCCTCATTGTGCTGCTCTTGGTTCTTATCATTCTCGTTTTTTCATTCATGCAGTTCTCCGGTATTGGCATGAATCTTTTTATCCGCAGCAGAACTGACGACACGGTTACGCTTGCGTTTACCTTGCCTGATGGCTCGAGTATTGAAGCATCGGAAGAAATTTTATGGGAGATGATGGATATTATTGAACGAGAAATTAAAAATTATAAAAGTATTATTGGGACTGTACGGCAGGGCGGTTGCTATATACAGATTATACTGCCGCCGCCGGCTGAGCAGACAGACACGCCGACTTCTATCAATGCTCAATTAGCGCCCTATCTTTCAGGCTTTCCGGGGATCAGCTCAGGTTTTCGAGGAGGGGGACGGTCAATGAGCAGCAGTTCGAGCGTTGAGATGACTGTTACCTCAAGGGATGCTGATGCTATTAGCGAAGTTGCCAATGAAATAAAGGATATTATGATCCGCTACCTGCCTGAGATTGAAGAGCCGACTGTTAATATCAATGAAGGAGCGCCGCAGTTATACCTTGACATCGACCGGGAACGGGCAACGGCGCTTGGTGTATCAGCCCAGAGCATTACCCAAGAGATACGGGCGGCATTAGACGGCACAACAGCGACCAGTATTGTCATAAATGACAGGACCGTCAACGTGCAGGTGCAGTTGCGGGAAGAGGATCGTGCCGGGATAAAAAACCTTGATGCCCTTTTTGTCCGTTCGGGGCAGAACCGCATACCGCTTTCCAATATTGTAACGATTACTGAAGGCAGGGCGCCGAATTCAATCCGGCATGAGAATCAGGAACGGGTTGTGCGTATCAGCGGCTCTTTACCACCGGGCGTCGCCTCAACCGCTGTACAGTTGCGCCTTGAGGAGACGGTCAAGCAGCACTTGATACCGCGTGATTCGGTAACCGTGCGCTATGTCGGTGAAGCGCAGGAGATTGAACGGTACAACACCCGGTTTATTTTCATTACCGGCGTTGCTATTTTCTTGGTCTTTGGTCTTATGGCAAGCCAGTTTGAATCCTTTGTTGATCCGCTTATCATTATGTTTTCTATTCCGCTCTTATTTATTGGGGTTGTGTGGATTTACAAGATCGGCAATGAGGCAATGTCGGTGTTCTCACTGCTGGGGGTTGTTGCGCTTGTCGGTATTGTGGTCAACAATGGTATTGTTATGGTTGATTATACCAACATGCTGCGCGCCCGCGGTCTGAGTGTTCATGCCGCCTGTTTGGAAGCAAGCCGTAACCGTCTCCGTCCGATTTTAATGACGAGCCTGACGACTATTCTTGGTATGGTTCCTATTGCTTTTTTCCCCGGTGCCGGTGCAGAAACCATACAGCCTATAGGCAAAACCTTTGTCGGTGGACTCACCGTTTCTTCGATAATGACCTTGTTTGTTACGCCGATTATGTACTCAATTTTCAATAGCTGGAAGGATAAGCGGCTAAAAAAATCAGGCAAGTCCTAAGCTGCGCGATACGATACCCAGGCGGTGCGGTTTCTGACTCATCCGCTAAAGCAGGATAGGTCAGGCGAAAGGCGAAGTCTGTCCTATCTTGTTTGACGACACCCCCTGAAGGAGGCGAGGTCTGACCGAGAAAAGGCTTGTCCCGCTGCGCATCATGGAGAGTGCAAGCGCCCTTCGGTTACGGTATACACCAGCGTCTCGTTCCTTTTGTACTGTTCATACGGCTCGCTGGGGAGAAAGGTGTAAAAAGCCTGATCATAGTCAGGCAGCGCCGCAAGGAAACGCCGGCGCTTCTCGCTGTCCAATTCCAATAAGACGTCATCCAATAAAAGCAGGGGCTTCTTGCCTGTCATCTCGGAAAAGCAGCGCGCCTGCGCAACCCGTAAGAGGAGGGTTAAGAGCCGCCGCTGTCCCGTGCTTGCTTTTGCGGCAAACTCGTTTCTGCCGTGGAAAAAACCGTAGCGGTCGCGGTGCGGACCGGAAAGTGTCGTGCCGCACGTGCTGTCTTGCAGTCGCCGTTCGTGCAGGAGAGCGCAGATACTCTCAGGACTTGCGCCTTTCCATGAGGGTGTATAGCGTATGTTCAGCCCCGCGATGCCCGCAACGCTTTCGTAGAGCAGTCCAAAGAGGGGCGAGAAACGGGCAACCGCCTCTAAGCGCTTCTCCATGAGGGCAAGCCCGTAGCGCGCTAATTGCGGGTCAAGCGCATCAAGCAGGGCAGAGGCGGCGCTGAAAGATGCCCCGCCCTTTTCACGCAACACCGCATTGCGCATGCGCAACAGTTTCCGATAGCGCCGCAAATCATCAAGATAGACCGGATCGTAGAGGCTCTGCGTTTGATCAAAAAACCAGCGGCGCATCTCAGGGCTGCCTGACACAAACGCCATATCTTCAGGGCAGAAGACAATGCACGGCACGGTTGCCAATAATTCCTTGCGATCCTCAAGCTTTTTCCCGTTGAGCGTGATGGTTTTGCGTCCCTCTGCGAGCTTGATGAGAACATCGGTTGAGAGCGCGCCGGAAAAGACCGCTGCCGCCGCACACGCATGCTCACCGGTTTTTATCAGCTCCGTCTCCTTCCCCCGCCTGAAAGAGGAAGCGTACGCACAAAAATACACAGCTTCCAGAAAATTGCTTTTGCCCTGACCATTGACGCCCACTAAAAAAAGGTCTTGAGCGCTGGTATTGATCTGATCGTCCGCAAGATTGCGGAAGGCAACGGTTCTCAGCGACTGAAAAAACATAATCTTCCTTATAAAGAGTGTGCAGCGCTGCCGGTTTTACCCTTAGAAAGCGCCGCGTGCGCTGGAGGTTCCCGTGCTTGCCCTTAGTCTTGCGCCGGTGCGACAATCTTTCCCCGGTAAAGTATGCGAGGATAGACCACAATACCCAAGTCTTTTTCGATGACGGCAAGGCGGCGCATTTCAGGCGCAGTGCCTATACTGACCATGGTGCCGCAGGCGCCGGCGCGGGCTGTGCGACCGGCGCGGTGTAGGTAGGCTTCGGCGCTTTCCGGCACATCAAGGGCTATAACGTGGCTGATAGCCGGTATATCCAAACCACGGGCAGCTAAATCGCTTGCGATAAGCACGTTGACCGCTCCGGAGCGGAAATCACCGAGCGCACGGGTGCGCACCCTTTTGTCCGCTGTGCCTGAAATGCCGGCTGCCGCTCTCTTGTGGTACTGAAGCGCCGCTGTGATAACGCCTATCTGCCCGCTGTCCGCGGTGAATACCAGCGCTTTCTTTATACGCGCCGCGGTCAAAAAGGAGCAGAGTGTCTTGATCTTCCGGCGGTTTTCCGCATAAAAAGCGAGATGGGTGATACGATCGCGGAGTATCTCCTGCTCATCAGTCTCGATTATACTCACCGCCTCCGCGCCCAAAAGCGGGAGGAGGCGTTCGCGGCTCTGGGGGGAAAGGGTCGCGGAGCAACTGACTGACTGCCTGAATGCGTTCAGCAGCGAGCAGAGCTGCGCTGTTTGTGCGTACTGTTCGGCACAAACGAGCTTATCCCCTTCGTCTAAAACGAGGCACTGCACCCGATCCAGCTTGACTTTGCCCATTTTAACCAGCAGCAGAAGCCGCGCGGGATTGCCCACCAGCACGACCGGCTTCTCTTTTTTTATGCTCTCAATCTGCCGACTCAGTGAAGCCGAGCCTATGATAAGCGCGGCTTTCACCGGCGTATCGGCAAGCAGGAAGTCAACCTCACGCTTAATCTGGGAACAGAGTTCTAAAGTCGGTGCAAGAATAAGCAAGCGGACGCCGGTTTTCGCCTCTCCGACGGCGCTGAGCAGGGGCAGTAAATAGGCGAAGGTCTTGCCGGTGCCGGTGGCGGAACGGAATAAAATACTCTCGCCGGCAGCGATTCGGGGAATAACGAGGCGCTGAATGGTTGTGGGCGTTGTGATGTGCAGCCGGCGCACCTTCTCCTGAAAGTCGGATCGTATGTTCAAATCGGCAAATGTGCCGCTACTCATGCTTCTATTCCTTGGGAGGCGGAGCGGGGAGACAGAGGGTTCTCAGCTGCGGTGCGTAAGAGAGCGGCGATTATGCCCTGTAGTTGGTCTGCTAAGACCTGCCGGCGTTCTGTAGGCGGCAGGGATGCAGTCGCAATGACGCTGCCGAACTGCACGCTTACGGGTCGTGCCTGCACAAACCCCGTCTTCTCAAAGACCTCATAACTGCCGCTGATAGCAACCGGCACAATGAGCGCCTGCGATTGCGTTGCTAAGCGCAGGGAACCGGGGCGGAACGGCAGCAGCCCTCTGCCCCGACTTCTTGTGCCTTCGGGGAAAATAATCATGGCAGAGCCTTCCGTAATGCGCTTCACGCCCCGCGCAATGGTTTTGAGCGCCTTGCGGCTATTGGTCCGGTCAATAAATAAGCCGCCTAAGAGGAGAATCCAAAGGTCGATGAACGGGATAAGCATGAGTTCCTTCTTAGCAATAAAACCGACCGGACGACCGGCGTAGGCAAGCAACAGCACACTATCAAAAATACTGTCGTGGTTGCTGATAAAACAGACCGGTTCTGTCCGCGGGATATGCTCAGCGCCTTTTATGGTGATGGGGCAGCCGGTACATTTAATGATGAGGTGCGCCCATATTTGAGCGATTTTGTAGATTAAGAGAGCAGTCTGTTTCTTCAAGCCGCACAAACTGATAAGGTAGACCGCCGCTCCCAGGGGAATAAAAACAATCATAACAAAGCCGGTCAGTGCGAAGACCGCTATTGTTTTTAAGACAACCATGGGGATAAGTGTAGATGATTTATACCGGCTTTGCAAGCGTCAGTTTAAGCGCAACAGTTCAGGCATCTACGCGGACAGACCTCGCCCCTTATAAGTCAGACCTTGCCCCTTATAGGACAAACCTCGCCCCCTTTAAGTCAGACCTCGCCCCTTATAAGTCAGACCTCGCCCTCTTTAAGTCAGACCTCGCTCTCTTTAAGTCAGACCTCGCCCCCTTTAAGTCAGACCTCGCCCCCTTTAAGTCAGACCTCGCCCCCTTTAAGTCAGACCTCGCCTCCTTTAAGTCAGACCTCGCCCTCTTTAAGTCAGACCTCGCTCTCTTTAAGTCAGACCTCGCCTCCTTTAAGTCAGACCTCGCCTCCTTTAAGTCAGACCTCGCCCTCCAGAGATGCGGGAGTCCCGACTGAGAGATACGGGAGTCTTGACTGAGAGATGCGGGAGTCTCGACTGAGAGATGCGGGAGTCTCGACCGAGAGATGCGGCAGTCTTGGCTGAGAGATGCAGGAGTCTCGACCGAGAGATGCGGCAGTCTCGGCTGAGAGATGCGGGAGTCTTGGCTGAGAGATGCGGGAGTCTTGGCTGAGAGATGCGGGAGTCCCGACTGAGAGATGCGGGAGTCTCGACCGAGAGATGCGGGAGTCTCGACCGAGAGATGCGGCAGTCTCGACCGAGAGATGCGGCAGTCTCGACCGAGAGATGCGGCAGTCTTGACTGAGAGATGCGGGAGTTTTGTCCGCACCGCTTGGCTTATACGGGTGCAGGTGCGGACAGAGGAGAGTTTTATACCGTTACCATGAGCGTTTTGATCTCAAAGCCGCGGAAATCTAAAGCAATATCTTTCCCTGAGAAGCCTAAAGTCCGCTTGCCGCCCTCAAGCATGTCAGTCTCATAAGCAGCGGATATTTCCCGACAGAAGTGCAGTACCGTTTGTGTCCAGCCGCCCAGACTTTCATACAGACGGATAACTATCGTCGCAGACCGCCCCGCTTGATCCGTTTGCGGCAGTTTAATACTTTCTGCAATGACGGCGTTCCCTTCCACAGTGAAGAGCGGCGCCGGCGCTGCCGCTGCCGAAGACTGCCCCTCGCCGGCAATGACCGCCGCCTGAATGTTCAATTCGTAGCCCGTGCGGACAACCGGACTTTCGGAGAAAGACCCTGCAAACGGCATAAGCGCATAGGTAAAGCGCTGTTCACCGTAATCAGCATCCGGATCAGGGGCAGTCGGAGCGCGCAGGAGCGTGAGGCGCAGCGAGCCGCCGCAGACATCATGCCCATACTTGCAGTCATTCAGGAGCGCAAGTCCGCCGCCGGCATCTTCGAGGCAAATCCATTTGTGCGCACAAATCTCGAACTTTGCCCTGTCATGCGGCAGATTGCGGGTGGTCGTGCGCATAATATGCCCGTACTGCACCTCGCAGCGAACCTCTGTCGCATCAAATGCCGTATCAAAGCCGACTTTGAGCAGGGTGCGCCGCTCATGCCACGAAACCTTCGTCTCAAAATCAATACGCGGCTGGTCCGCATAGAATACTGAATCCTGTATCAGCTCGGAAGCCGTGCCGATGCGGTACGTGCGCCGCAGCCTGAAACACAGCGCGCCTGCCGAAACCGCCGTATCAACAAGCCGCGTCTCCTCGGTTATGAACCGTGTCCAGTCAGCATCAATATCCCATGCTTCCCACAAAACAGGCAGGTCCTGAGCGCTGATAAGCCGATTAAAGCACCCGCCGGCACTGACGAGTTCCCGGTTTTGTGCAAGAACAATCAAACTTACTATACGACCGGCGCTATCAAAGCAAAGCCGGTAAAAAGGCGTGGTCAGAGTATTGTCTTTATAGACAAAAGGCGCCGGCTTTTGTGCGCCAGCACTTTGACTGCTCGTGCTGAAATGCGTACAACTCAAGGCTGGCAGCCGCGGAGCACAGAGCGCCACTTCATTATCATCCAAATCCCGGTAGCGCTGAACCGGATACAGCTCGCCTGCGCCAGTACTGAGAGCTGTCGCCTCGCCCAAGGCTGAGCCGGGCAGCAGAAGCGGATCGGTTCTCTCCCATGAAAGGTCATTAAACACGGTAATCTGGGCATCTCCTGCAAGCTTTGCAAGCAGAGTAGCTGTCGACTGCTCCAAGCTCACGGTAAGCTTGCGGTAAGCTTCTTCAGCTTCAACATAGACTCGGTGAATGGAAGAGCCGGGGATAATGTCATGGAATTGATGGGTCAGTAGCACCTTCCATGCCGCGAGTAAATCAGGGGGGCAGTCCAAACGTCCCTCAAGCGCAGCGACCACGCAGAGCATTTCGAGTCGGCGCAGGGCAAACTCCAATTTTCTGTTGTAGCGTTTGGTCCGAGCCTGACTTGTATAGGTGCCGCGGTGCAATTCAAGGTACAGTTCGCCGCGCCATTCGGGTAATTCCTCCGCATTACTGAAGATACAATCCAGAGCTTCAGAAACTTTCTTCCAGCCGGAACGCGGGATGCCTTCCGCATTGCGAAGCCGGCGCGCCATTTCTAAACACCCCCGCGTTGTTCCGCCGCCGCCGTCTCCTTCGCCTATTGATTTCACCGCGCCTGATTGCAGTTCTTTATGCTGAACCTCATGCCAGATTTCCGTGAGACTTGCGGGACTCACCGCGCCGTTATAGCCTTGCGTGCGGGAGGAGATGAAGTGCGTTTTTATCGGCGTACCGTCAATACCCCGCCACAGAAACGTATCGTACGGGAAGCGTGTCGTATCATTCCAGTTGATCTTACTGGTAACAAAGTAGCGTATACGGCAGCCGGCAAGGATTTGCGGCAGAGCCGCCGCATACCCGAACACATCAGGCAGCCAAAGGGTATCGGCTTCATAGTCGAAGATCTCGCGGGTAGCTCCCTTGCCGACTAAGAATTGGCGGATGAGCGCCTCGCCTGAGGGGATATTACAATCAGCTTCAACCCACATACCGCCGTTCGGTTCCCAATTTCCTTTTTGGTAAGCCTCTTTTATGGCGCTGAAAATAGCCGGATATTCCTGTTTGATGATCTCAAGCTGCGCCGGCTGGGTTTGAATAAATATGAACTCAGGATATTCTGAAATAAGACGCGTCATATTTATAAAAGTCCGCGCAATCTTACGCTCTGTTTCTCCAATATGCCAGAGCCAGGCATGGTCAATGTGCGCATGCCCTATAAGGTATATGTCCGGTGCGGTAGAACCGTTTGTTGCTGCAAGCAGGGGAGCGATTTTCAGTGCGGCGGCGGCGGCTTCCGCTTCCAGAGTTTCACCAGTTGATTCAAAATGAATACCGGTCAGCGCCTCGTAAAGCCCTTTGAGTACTTTTGCTCTGCGCAGCGACTGCGGCTCTACTGTTTGAGAGAGCTCAAAGAGCGCGCGCGCATCATAATAAAGGGAATAGATTGGCTCAACCCGCAGTACCAGAGCGCCTCCTTCAAAGGTATTAGGATAGTCCGGAACCTGTCTGCTTAAGGTAAATATAATAGATTCCCGTTCTAACGGGTTGCAGCCGGGAAAAGGATGACCGGCGTATGACTCAATATGCAGGATATGTTCCCTGCCGTCAGCTTGAATTTTTATCTTCTTGTGAAAAGGATTAAATGCGCCAGCCGGCTCCCCGTCAATGAATACCAATGAATCGGTGTTAGGGACTACCCGCAGAAAGAGCGGCATAGTGCTTTCAGTCGGGCTGCGGAAGACAGAGCGAAACCACGAGCAGTGCCACGCCTTACCGTAGTGGCAGGGTGTGGTTATTTTTTCCCATGCTTTATGCTCAGGCGGCGCACGCATGGTCTCCTCTGTTTCAAACATTTCAAACTCAAGCGGCATGAGTACTCGGTAGCGCAGCGGCTTTAAGAAGCGTAGGTACTGACTAATCCTCTGTTCAATTTTTGGTGTAAGCATATAAACTCCCTTAAAACAAAGTCCAACCTTCCCTGTACGGTTTGGACGTTGTTTTCTTGCGAACCTTGAGATAACAAGGTATCTTTGCGCTTTGTTTCGTGCCGCCCTCTTAAAGGCAGCCGGTATAATCCACAAAGCTTCCCGCCAACGGCGGTTTCTCTCTAAAATCCTCAATCTTTATCGGATCAGACCTGCAATCCTTATCGGAGCAGAACCCTGATCCCAGTCGGATCAGTCCTGCAATCCTTTCGGATCGGAGTATTTATCTATCTTTCTATTATCTATCTTTCTTGTCAAGTCTTATTTCAAAAAGCTTGGGCTTTACGACTACCTGCTGAGGGGCGCTTATTGACAAATACCGTTTTCTCCGGTACTTTCTCCCGTATGCGCTTGTCTAGTTTACATACCCATTCAGATTTCTGTGATGGACAAGATAGTCTTGAACAGTTATGCTCTGCCGCCTCTACCCAAGGGTTGAGCGCTATCGGTTTCAGTTCTCATGCCCCCCTGCTCCGTAAAACCGGACTACAGTCTGATTGGCATATTCCAGAGGATAAGCTCGACGATTACCTTCAGACCATAGACCGGCTCCGATCGCAGTGGGCAGGAAAATTGCAGGTCTTTGCCGGTCTTGAAATAGATTATATTAAAGGACTCATGGGACCGGCTGATTTTTGCGGCGCTGCTCTTGATTACCGCATAGGGTCTGTGCATTACCTTGTGCCGCCACAGGGAAATCCTTTTGCGGTTGATGGTTCGCCTTCCGACTTTGAACGAGGGCTTTATGAAGGGTTTTCCGGTGATTGCAAGGCTTTGGTCAATGCGTACTGGGATTCGCTTGAGGATATGATCCATGCCGGCGGCTTTGATATTGTAGGGCATGTAGACCTTATCAAGAAAAACAACCGCCGCCACCAGTATTTTTCACCGGACTCCGCTTGGTATGGTGAGCGGATGGAACGATTTGCGGCGCTGCTTGCCGGCTCCTCTTTTATTGTGGAAGTCAACACAGGCGGGTTAAGCCGCGGCAGGACCGATGAACTGTATCCGTCAGTACCTTTACTGCGCCTCTTGCAGCACGCAGGCGTGCCGGTTATGGTTACGGCGGATGCTCACTGTGCCGGACAGCTCACCAGCTTTTATGATGAGGCATACCGTACGCTTCTTGCGCTTGGGTGGACATCAACGGTTTTTTTTGAAGGACGTAAAAATGGAAAGGCATTGTGGGGGAAGGAAGACATCTCCTGGGGGAATTGAACCCCCGTTGCGAGGATGAAAACCTCGTGTCCTAACCACTAGACGAAGGAGACATAACAGGGATCACTGTACTGTATACCATTATTTTTGTCAAGAGTGAAAGCGCAGTTTTTATCAACACCGTCCCCTTAACAGAGTCAGCGTTTTTATATCAGCTTATGTTTACGGGCGGCTTCGTTTAAGGGGGCGTTCCAGTACTGTAGTGTAAGAAAGGACTGTCTGATTTTGGGATCATCAATATAAGAAGCCCGGCTTTGTAACTTTCTAAAGGCAATACTGATGGCGGTGTTCAATTCACGTTCCTTAGCGCCGGTTTGCTGCAGGATAAGGTAATAGGCAAAATAATAAAACGCGGTATACGGATCGCCCTTTAAGACCGTGGAGTTTATGAGGTGCTGCATGTCAGTAAGCGCCTGTCCGTGCGCCTCTTTTGAAGAGAGACGGCATACCGCAAGAGACCGGTAAATCTTTGCAAAATGGGAAAAAAGGTAGGGCGGGTCTAATAATAAAAATTCGCATTGCGTAAAGCCGCTCCACCAATCAGGTTTTTCCGTATACATAAACCGTTGTTCCGGTAGGTTGGCGAGCAGCTTATCGGCATAGCCCAGAACCCTTTGATAATCACCGCGGATATAATAATCTTCAAGCTCAAAAAGCCGGATATCGTAGATGCCTTGTGCGCTCTTATGGACCGGTGTTATACCACAGGCTAAGACAGATGAGCGGTAGAACCAAGCGGTGAGGCTCTCTTTACCAATATCTGCATGGGGATTGCTGCGGATATTTTCAAAAATAGCGCTTGCCTTGTCATAGAAGCCTATCTCAAAACAGACCCGCCCGTGCAGGAACTTTGCGCGATCAACCCATTCGTACTGTCCATTTGACAAAGCCCATTCACTACTCTGTATGGCAAGGCGTTCGGCTTTGGATAAATTACCCTGTAAAAAGTAGATGACCGCCGCATAGTACAAGGATATGGTCAACTCGTACGTTTGGGCATTGTTTTTGGCGCTCTCAATGGCAAAGTTGATGTAGTCAACCGCCTCTTCTATTCTTTGTTTTGCCGTATAGACCAGAGCGAAAAGCCGGTAGGATTGGGCTATGTATTCTTCTTTTTGAAAATTAACGATCGCCGCTTTGAGCAAGCGAAGCGCGCTCTTCGTATCCCGTATGCCGAGATAAAAGCTTGCCCAGTTATTAAACAGGGGGAGACTGTAGCCTACCGAGCCGAGAGTATTCGGTTCAGGCTGATCAAAAGCCTTTTGAATACTGGTTTCGTTGCCATGGATCAGCTCTTTGAAGGTTTTATAAATTGAATGCACTACTAAGCTCATATCAGCGCCAAGAATACTCTCAATGCTGTTATCGGCAAATGCTTGATCCAGTTCCGTATAGTTATTATTGATCACTTCATGGTAAAGCACATTCAGGACAAGCTGGCTTGAGATAGCGCCGTTAAAGGTTCTCAAGAGTTTAAGGAGCATGAAACTAGGGGATAGTTTTTTTTGCGCCACCTGTGCGAGCAGCTGCTTACACAGCAGCGTATGGATGCGGGTTATACGAGCGCCGAGGGTAGCTTCGGCACGTGCGACAAAATTATGAATCCGCGGGATAGGATCATCAATAAAATCAATAATCCGCTGTTCACACAGCAGGGTAAAGGCGGTTGAAATCATAATACTGCTCGTTCCTTCCGCGGCAAGAAGAGTCGGAATGGCTGAACCGGGGAAATAACAGTTAAAGAGAAAGAAAGTATACGCTATTTCCCATAGATCAGCCGTGATTTCAGGTTCAGTCTGAACCGTGCGCTCTTCAGAAAAGAAGTTTATTATTTTAGAAAAGAGCGGTTCCCATGACTTGAGCTGTTTATCCACAAGCGGCGGTTCAGGCGCTTCAGATGAATAGGTCGCATAGACTTGGAGTATAGCTTTACTGCGCAGGGTTGACAGTATGGTAGTTACTAAATGCTGCGATGCCTTATCCGCCCATTGAATATTTTCGAGGATAAATACCGGAGTAGCGTTACGGCGGCGGACCTCGGCGATGTAGGTTTCAAGTAAGAGGGTAAAGAAGACAGAAATTCTGTGGATCAGCGCCTCGGAAAAGACGGTATGGAGACGCTGGCGTGAAAGTAACTGTGCAAGCTGGTCTAGCTTTTCAAGGTTGCTACTGAGCAATGCCCGTACCGGAGCGGTAAAGGCATCAATAAAACAGCACAGCCCATTTTTTTGCGGACCGAAGCGCAGCATAAGAGGCGGTATCTGTTTGCGTATACTGTAGTGGTATACGCCGTCAATTTTGCCGATAAAAGCCGGTCCGGCAAGGATTATGTTCCTACGGGACTCACGGATAAGCAGCCGCCGTATTTTTTCACGGAAGTCAGGGGTTTTTACGGTTTCAGTATGGAGTACGATTTTTTCGATTTGACTATAATCACCATCAGTGTTTTCAAATACCACATAGCACTTGAGGGCTTCCCGAACAAAACTGCTACACCAGATATGGCTCCTGCCTTCGTATACCGCCAATGACCGGCACAGCTTCTCTCCCTTATAGAGCGGAATATCGCTACCGACAACCAAAGAGTAACCGTAGAGCTGCGCCGATGCCGCCGCTAAGTAACCGGCAATAGCGTCAAGGACGGTAACGATAGTCAGCCACAACCCTATGTTCTTTTCGTCAAAGGTGGCAATAAGCACCTGCTGTTTAGTGGTAACAGTTCCACCGGATAATTTTATAGTATTGATAATAGACTGTTCCAAAGAATCAATAAATTCTTCTCTGGTGCGGTGTAGTTGTGTTCTAAAACGCAGAAAAAACAGCAGTTGTATCATTATGGACCTTTGTATATCAATGTCTTATAGCACTGTCGTATCTCGACACCGAAGCGCTCTCGGTTTTAATCAATAAATATTTTTTATAGTACAAATATTGTATAGTAATTTTATAGTACACACTGCCATGCTAGAAATGAGAGGTCTGACCCTTCACTCAGAGCCGGTGATTCAGTTTTGCCTTAACAACACACAAGGACTAGCCACTCAGAAGCAGGGTAGGTCAGACCTCGCCGTCAAAATAGCAGACCTCAGAACCGAGCCATTTCAGTCTGTTGAACCGAGCCATTTCAGTCTGTTGAACCGAGCCATTTCAGCCTGTTGAACCGAGCCATTTCAGTCTGTTGAACCGAGCCATTTCAGCCTGTTGAACCGAGCCGTTTCAGTCTGCTGAACCGAGCCATTTCAGCCTGTTGAACCGAGCCGTTTCAGCCTGCTGAACCGAGCCGTTTCAGCCTGCTGAACCGAGCCATTTCAGCCTGTTGAACCGAGCCGTTTCAGCCTGCTGAACCGAGCCGTCTCAGCCTGCTGAACCGAGCCGTTTCAGCCTGTTGAACCGAGCCATTTCAGTCTGCTGAACCGAGCCGTCTCAGCCTGCTGAACCGAGCCGTTTCAGCCTGTTGAACCGAGCCATTTCAGCCTGTTGAACCGAGCCGTTTCAGCCTGCTGAACCGAGCCGTCTCAGCCTGCTGAACCGAGCCATTTCAGCCTGTTGAACCGAGCCGTTTCAGCCTGCTGAACCGAGCCATTTCAGCCTGCTGAACCGAGCCATTTCAGCCTGCTGAACCGAGCCGTTTCAGCCTGTTGAACCGACCTATGTCAGCCCTTTACTTCTTAGGTGAATACCCACACCCAGCTTGGGTGAACATCTACACCCTGTCTTGGTGAACATCCACTTCTTCTTGTTTTGAGATAATAGCTCTTTCAGCCGTGTTTGAACCGCCTCCGTGAGGGCTGACGCCATATCGCCTGATAGCGGCAACTCTATACCAGCGTTGCGGTTATTTTATAGTTCTTGCGCGGGTCTTTTATGTTCATATTCTAACTGCTCTATCGTTCTTGTCAAGTCTTATTTCACTCTGTTGTTACCTATACGACTACCTTTGGTAAAGCTTCCTTCCTTACAAACCTTATAAAGCGCCGCTTTGCCTCTCAACAGCCAGCAAACGATTTGAGACCGGCGAGCGCATACTCCCTAAGAAAATATGCTGGATTTTATAGAAAATTTCAATTACTACTAGCATGATCTCATAAAATCATATATACTCACTCTCTATGAGAAGGAATTCTTTCAGACTTTCCTCACTAATAGCGGGCATTTGTGTTGGGATTTATCTTGCGGCTGTTATTTTTACTGTTGTTAAAATTACCACTGTTATTTCAGAACGGCGCATCAAAGCGGCGCGTGAATTTAAAGAGATAAGCACTTTGGTTGCGGCTGGCGACAAAGGGTTCATGGATGAACTAAGTAAAAATCGAGTGCAAGAGGCGCTTGCCCAATCAGAAACCTTACAGGGTCTTATCGTGAACGGATCGGGTAATACCTATCCTTTTGAGCGAGAACCGGGCATTATTATTCCGGTACATAATGATAGCGGCTTTCAATTTGTCGGGCGGCTGGGCTTTTCAAAAAACCCTTTGAGCGCCCAAGTTCCTAACGCTACCATTGCTGCGCTCTATAGCATTTTCGATTACCAGCTCTTTATTAGTATTTTTAAGCAGAGTCTTATTGCCATACTCGCTGCATTCTGCATAGCATTTACCGGCTTGCTCATACAGTTTTTTTCCGGAAAATCCACGGCGCTTGAAGCCAAAGATGAATTGTTCTCTGATATGGATACGGGAGACTTTGATGATCTTGATCTGCCGGCGCTGGATTCTAACACGCATGCGGATAAACTCGACTTTAGTTTACCGGAGATCGATTTTAACGATCAATCGGATGATCTTGACTTTAGCTTACCTGAGATCGATTCTGAGACGAACTCGGATGACCTCGACTTTAGTTTACCTGAGATCGATTCTGAGACGAACTCGGATGACCTTGACTTCACTCTACCGGAGGCAGATTTTAACGATCAATCGGATGATCTCGACTTTAGTTTACCGGAAGCAGATTCTGATACCTTAGACTTTAACCTGCCTGAGGCAGATTCTGACACTCAGTCGGAAGGGGACTTAGGCGCTCAATCATCTCATCAGGTCATGGCAGCTCAGAGCGGCACAGCCTCGCATCTGAGGGCGGTATTACAAGAATGTACCGCGACAGACAAGGAGCTCGCCTGTCTTATACTAGAAGCAAAGGAAGTAGGCGGGTCAGAGGCGCTCTATCAGACTATCGCCGGTGAGGCGCTTAAATTTTTTGGCGTAACTGACGGTGTTTTCCAAAAGGATGCACGAGGAATAACGCTTATCCTGCCGGGAGAAACGCTGGAAGGGTGCCGTGCAAAGGTTGAAACATTGCATCAACAGATTCTCGAAAAGCATGGTGATATTTTCTGGGAAGCCTCTGATATCTGTATCGGTCTGAGCGCCCGGCAAGGGCGGGACCTTGATGCAGAGAGGCTTTTGCTAGAAGCATCAACCGCACTCAAAAAAGCGCTGGCTGACCCACAGAATCCTATCATAGCCTTCAAAGTTGACCCTGAACGTTATAAGGCTTTTCTTAATCAAAAGAAATAATCGGCATCAGCAGGCAGGATACGATTGAGAGTCCATGCGGCAAGCGTATAGGTGAACTGCGATCCGTCAAGAGCTGCCGTGCGTTGAGTGGTATCAGTGCCTGCTCCCAGCCGGATTGTATACAGAGCGCCGTTTCCCGTCTCTAGGTCAATACGGCTTTCGCTTGTGTTAAGCGGTTCAGAAGAGAAATCCTCAGCTTCCGCATCAAGAACAGCACGGATATAAGCCTCTACTTTTTGCGTCTGAGCCGTTCTCTCCCCGATAAGCCAGTCATTTGAGGAGCGGCTTATCACCACAGTCTGCGTATCAGGCTGTGCGATACTAATACGCTGCACATCCGCAACAGTGATTGATGCCTCTGGAAAAAGGCGCAGATTACACCATGCAGTCAACGCTGAGGAAAGGTAGCCTGAGACTGCCTTAAGACCTGAGCGCACGTCATCACTGCCGTTTCTCCGTATATAACGCTCAGTTGTAGCAGCATTAGTATCACCGATAAAGAGATCAAGAAGGACTTCATTGCCCGCACGGGCAATGATACGGGATGCCGTATCCTCTGTTAATCCCAGACGGGCATGAGAGCCTGCCGTGCTTGAATACACAGGATAGGTATCGGTATGCGATAGAATTTGAAGCACGTCCGCCACACGCGCCTGTTTTGCCGGATACAAAGTACCGTTACGGTCCACTGACCATGCGCCATCTTTTACTAGATACACGGTACCGGTCGCGCCGGTAATTTCAAGATGATCAACCCGTTCACGCTGTCGGGCGGGAAGCCATGCGAAGTTCGCATTCTGCGTCCTCAGCCGCTCTGGGTCCAGTACAAAGCTCACACTTAAAAGCAGCGTTAAAACCGTAATAACAAGCAATAAAAGCCTTAGTTTAGTACGATAGTGCATAGGATTTTTACGAATCCCCCTTTTCTAAAAATATATTTGTATATGTTCCGTTTCAGCTCGGTGTTTCATTTTGATAAGCAGAGTCTCTTCTGAAGCAGAATAAATCCAGCCTGAGGAATCGTAACGCTCATACTGCGGGTCAGAGGGCCAGTTACGCTCGTGCAGTTGTATGCGGCTTGGACGCGCAATGCCGCGGATGAACATATAGTGCGTTTCTCCTACCGGAAAATTGACCTGTATATCCATAAATCCTGTTTCCCGCGTTCCCCGCACCAGAGGCGACACGGTCCATGTCCATATACTCCCCTCAGGCGGATCGAGCTTAACCGCATGGGGATAATTGTCATCCGGGGTAAGTAAGCGGTAGAGCCGGCTTGAAACGATACGCGTCTCGTCCAGTGCTGCGCCTGTTCTATCAAGTCTTGCCGGAACAGTAGCTGTCGTATCCTCCAGAGCCAGTACGGACAGTATCAATGACCGTCCCATAGCAGACCAGAATCGCGCGCTGGTCATATCCCCATAAACCATAAGCGCCTTACCCAGACGCAGATTGTATTCGATGTCCGCGGCTTCGTTGTTGAATACTAATACACCGGTATCTTGTGCTATTTTGCCCACATTCTCAGTAATGAGCGTTAAAGCCGGATCGATCAAGGCGACAAAAGGATTTTCTTCATGGGCTTTGTGCTGGGCGAAATCAACATAGCCTTCAAAGATGCCCGGAATTATATCCCATGCTATAGCTTGCGGGTCTATTGCCCGGACTATGCCGACTATTCCCGTGATAAGATCCGCATGCGCTCGGGTGATAAGCCAGAGCACACTATGCGACTCTTTGAGAATATCCTGTGATTGGTTTTGGATCAGCGTAGAAAACCGGTTTAATGTTGTGCGTTCAGTCGTGGTTAAGGAGCGCAGTCCAAGGTCAAGACGACCGAGGTAGCCGGTTGACTCAAAGGTGCGGCGTGTCCCGTTCTTAAAAATCGCCGGCACCGCACTAACCGCCGCTTGATAGCTGCCCTGCCGCAGCGCTTCGCCTATAAAGGCTATGACAAGCTCTTCATCATTACTCGTGTTTATAGATTGTCTCCAGAGAGAAAAATTGCGATCACGCCAATGGTTGAGGCTTTCTGTGTATGCAGCTTGCGTCTGCGCCGAACTTAATACAAAATCTTCAAGGCTTGGGTTCGAACCTGCATTTTCAGGTAGTGCGTGGTAGACCACCACGGTATTTTCCGGTCTCAGGCTCAGCACGGTACGGGCAGCCATTTGCGGCTGATCAAAGCAGTAATCGACATTATCAAAGCCGATGATGAGCTGTCCGCTTTCACTGTTTTTTATCTCAGCCGTCCGTGCAATATGATACGGTAATTCCACGAGCGTATTGTCTGAGGAAAAAGCCGCTTGTATCATCAGTTCAGGCATGGTAAGGTGCGCAGCTACATCAGGTTCCTGCGTTTCATTAAAGGTAAGAGCTGTCCCGTCAGGCAGTGTAAACATTACCCCTCCTTCGGGCGTAACGGTCAGGCGTTCTGGATTGACATCTTGCTGAGTATCAGCGCTCTTGCTGCCGAAACGAAATTCTATACCGTTAAAAGCAATACTAGTCGTGCCGGTGAGCAGATAGCTAACGCCTGAATCCGTTTGTTCCATCTTACTATAACGACTGCTCAGAATAACGTTCCCCTGTTTGAGCGTGAGGAGGTTGATCCGCTGCGTTGATTGTACCGCCACAAAAATGATAATAACCGCTGTATACCCTATAAGGAGAGCAACTAAACGTATCAGTATATATTTTCTTTTTAATTTCATTGGTGTCTATAATAAAACAAGCGCTTAAAACTATGCAAGGGATCCTCTGACCTCAAGGAGGACAGTAAACAGGATTGTATAAAACAAAAGGGCGTAGACATGATTTTGATTATAAGAAAGGCAAGCCTTTTGATGATCTCTTGACTTGCCTTAAGCTGTATGCCGAGCGGAAACTGTGCCGCGCCTGCACCGGATGCAGGGGAGCAATCCCGCCTCTCTCTTAGTTCTTGCTATTTATGTACTTGATAAGATCGACGACCCGATTTGAATAGCCCCATTCATTGTCATACCATGAGACGACTTTGAAGAAGCGTTTTTCACCTTTAAGATTATTCTGCACGGTTGCCAAACTATCGTAGATTGATGAGCGGCTGTCGTGAATAATATCGGTTGAGACTATCTCATCGGTACAATACCCAAGAATATCTTTCAAATACGTTTCAGAGGCTTTTTTCATTGCCGCATCAATCTCTTCAATAGAAGTATCTTTCTCGGTACGGAAGGTGAGATCAACAACCGAACCTGTGGGTGTCGCAACTCTAAATGCCATACCGGTCAATTTGCCCTTGGTTGACGGCAGTACTTCACCAACCGCTTTGGCAGCGCCGGTTGTTGAAGGAATAGTATTGATAGCCGCCGCACGACCGCCGCGCCAATCCTTTTGAGAAACACCGTCAACCGTCTTCTGGGTAGCAGTGTAGGCGTGTATCGTGGTCATAAGACCAGTCTCAAGTCCGAAGCCTTCTTTCAAAAGAACATGGACGACCGGAGCAAGGCAGTTGGTAGTACAGCTTGCATTGGAAATAACATGGTGCTGCGCCGGATCATATTCCTGCTCATTGACACCGCAGACAATAGTTTTCACCGGTTTGTCGGGGTCTTTTGATTTACCGGGCGCTGAAATAATAACTTTTTTCGCACCTGCTTCAATATGCCCATATGCCCGCTCATCGGTGTAAAGACCGGTTGATTCAATGACATAATCAATAGCCAATTCTTTCCACGGCAGATCGGCAGGCGTTTTCCCCTTGCCTGAAATGCACTTAATCTCATGCCCATTTACCACCAGCACATCATCGCCTTTGGTGCTGATTGCAGCTTGCATTCTCCCCTGTACCGAGTCGTATTTGAGCTGATAGGCAAAATACTTTGCATCAGTAGACAGGTCTACAACAGCAACAACATCAATTTTATCCTTGCCCAATAATCCTTGGTCAACCAGCGCCTGAAAAACCAGACGTCCAATACGCCCAAAACCGTTAATCGCAATTTTCATAAAAACCACCTTATAAAGTAGAATACCTGATAAGAATATACGCAAAACCCCTCCGCATGTCAACAAAAGAATAAGCGCTCAGGGCATGCTCTATCTGCTTTTCTGATAGGGAATAAGCGCAGACAAAGCCGTCTGTTAAGCGCCTCAAGCTCTGCTCGTTCGTTCAAACGGCGGCAGAATAGGACAGACCTCGCCCGCTGTTTTCCGGGCTGGACGGGCATTGATTTTTACCAAAACGGGAAAAAGGACCTGCATAATTTTTTGCAGAGGGGCATAGCCTTTCTATGCTTCAGATAACGGCTCACGGCTCACCTTTTATTATAATAAAAAACACGGCGTATCAAGCCCTTGACCGCCTAACCCCCTCTTTTTTTCCTCAATCTTATCAAAAAAATGCCTTGCTGTCTTTAGACAATGGCTCATCCGTTGGCAAGTCTGAGCCATTCGTTGGCAATCCTGAGTCATCCGTTGGCAAGTCTAAGTCATTCGTTGGCAAGTCTAAGTCATTCGTTGGCAAGTCTGAGTCATCCGTTGGCAAGTCTGAGTCATCCGTTGGCAAGTCTAAGTCATTCGTTGGCAAGTCTGAGTCATCCGTTGGCAAGTCTGAGCCATTCGTTGGCAAGTCTAAGTCATTCGTTGGCAAGTCTGAGTCATCCGTTGGCAAGTCTGAGCCATTCGTTGGCAATCCTGAGTCATTCGTTGGCAAGTCTAAGCCATTCGTTGGCAAGTCTGGCTCATTCGTTGGCAAGTCTAAGCCATTCGTTGGCAAGTCTCATAATACCGTTGCTCCGTCTGACAAGGACTGACTCTGAAAGCAAGGTCTGATTCTATTTTGACGGCGAGGTCTGACCTACCCTGTCTTAGAGGTCTGACCGTCCACCCGAAATCATGTACATCACGTACGCGGTAAGGGAGCTGGTAACTACATGGGCAGGGAGCCACCAGCTTCTTGGCACAGCGCCGAGGTCTGACTTACCCTGCCTTCGAGGTCTGTCCTATCCCGCTATCGAGGTCAGCAGGCTAACCATCGAGGTCTGTCCTATCCTGAGCTATGCATGAAACCAACTCATTCTCATGTGAAACCATGCTGACCTTAAGCTATCCAATAAGGACGGACTCTGAAGGCGAGGTCTGACTTATCCTGAGGACTGACTTTTGATTCCATTAGGCTTTGTTTCCATGGCGGCAGACTTTGTTTCCATGGCGGTAAAGGCTGTTTCCATGGCGGCAAGGTCTGTTTCCATGGCGGCAAGGTCTGTTTCCTTGGCGGTAAGGTCTGTTTCCATGGCGGCAAAGTCTGTTTCCTTGGCGATAAAGGCTGTTTCCTTGGCGGCAAGGTCTGTTTCCTTGGCGGCAAAGTCTGTTTCCTTGGCGGTAAAGGCTGTTTCCTTGGCGGCAAGGTCTGTTTCCTTGGCGGTAAGGTCTGTTTCCTTGGCGGTAAGGTCTGTTTCCTTGGCGGTAAGGTCTGTCCTATGAGGTGAGCGAGGTCTGACCTCCAGCTAATCCAACAATGACGAGGTTTTGATTCCAACGAGGTATTAAGGTAGTTATCCCGTCCGAGTGCAGTCGGACGGAAGCACGGACTTATGACACAGAGCTGTATTAAGAAGCGTCATCTTATTGAGAATGTATTTCGGTTGCTTAAGCAGTACAGAGGTATTGCTACTCGCTCTGCTCAATGTTCTGATTCCTTTCTCGCCGTTCTCTATCTCAGATCTATCTTCCTTGTCTTTTGACGACACCCCCTAGGGTGAGGGCGCGAGGTCTGACCTCCCCCTTTGACGATACTCCCTAGTATTTTTAACTGTGCTGTATTATACTATTTTAAGTATGGTTACTATCAATTTTCATGGTGTGCGCGGATCGCATCCGGTTTCTGATAGACTTATGGTCGGTTATGGAGGCAATACATCATGTGTTGAAATAGTCAAGACTAATAAGAAAGGCATAAAAATCCCGCTTATTATTGACGCCGGAAGCGGGTTAATTAAATTGGGATATGCTATGGCTGAAAAATTATATGCCGGCACTTATTCAAAAACATTTACCGTACTTTTTACTCACCTGCACCCAGATCATACAGAAGGCTTTAATTTCTTTGCGCCTAATTTTTTCCCGTTCTGCACGATTTACATTCTCGGCATGGAAACACTAAGAAAAAGTGTTGGCGCTATCCTCAAAGGAAAGATGTTCCCGCCGACTTTCCCCATAGAATACAAAGACCTTAAATCCACACGTAAGCACGGTGTGCTGCACGATGGGCAAAAGTTTTATATTACACAGAACGGCTCGCCGTCTAACCAGAGTATAAACCCAGTTTTTGAAATACAAGTTATGCAGGCTTATTCGCCTTCACATCCGCAGCAAGGAGCATTGTACTATACGATCCGAGACCCTGATGACGGCACAAGCATTGCTTGTATTTGGGATATTGAAAGCCACATTGGAGGTGATGTCAGGGTCATTAAGTTTACCGAAGGCGCAGCAGTGATGATTCATGATACCCAGTACACCTCTCAAGAGTATGCGAGTATAACAAATCCTGTACAAGGGTTTGGACATTCAACCTATGAAATGGCAATAGAAAATGCTAAACGTGCCGGTGTACATTACCTTATTCCTTTTCATTACAATCCGCGGCATAATGATGCGCTCCTTGATAGTATCAAAGAACAGTACACCGGCAATCTTGATCCGATTCTATTTCTCATGTCTTATGAAGGCTTGTCGGTTACACTTAAATCGGGTATTATTACTGCAATTGAAACTAATCTTTTAGGATTTTCAAAATAAGGTAGAGAAATATGGCAGAAAAACCACAACTAGCTTTTGTTGCTTTTAAGCAAGGTGCCTTTATTATTATGGAGGGCAAACAAGAAGCTGACCGGTTCTTTATTATTCGTGCGGGGAAAGTAAAAATTTATAAAGAAGCTGAAGTCGTAAAAGAAACAGAAGGCGATATACTTGGGGTCGGTGATTTTTTTGGCGTTGTGTCCGCTATGTCTAACCATGGTCATATTGAAACTGCTCAGGCAATAACTGATGTCGCTCTTATCTCTGTTCATAAGAATCAATTTGAGGGTTTGATCCAATACAATACACCTATAGCGATGAAAATTATTCTCCAATTCTCCCGGCGGATGCGCTATTTAGACCACGCTCTTACACAAATCACCTTAAAAGGCAAGAGCGAAGAAGAGGGAAGTTCCCTTTTATGGACTATTGGAACGTTTTATGACAGACAAATGAAAAAGCCTCAGGCATTTTATTGCTATCACCGGTATATAAAGCACTGTCCTAACGGTGCTAACATTGCTCATGCACAGGAGCGTCTAAAAAAACTTGCTCCTTACAGCTCAAAGGTAAAACTTGAGTATAATACTGAGGAGCTAAACCGATCTTACCAAAAAGATGATATTATTTTTTCTGAAGGAGAGATGGGCGATGAACTGTTCATTATTAAATCCGGCTCCATTAAAATAACGAAGTACATGAATAATAACGAAGTGCTACTTGCTATGCTTAAAGCTGGTGATATTTTTGGAGAGATGGCATTGCTTGAATCAAAGCCGCGATCCGCAAGCGCCATAGCCTTTGAAGATTGTCAGCTTATGCTCGTAACGCGTCTTAATTTCCAGAGAATGTCGGAAACACAACCGCAAATTGTAGCCCGACTTACCCAGTTGCTGGCAGAGCGGCTCTGGTTTATCTACAAACAGCTTAGTAATGCTTTAATTGAAGATCCCATTCAACGAATTTACGATGCTCTCCTCATGCAGCTTGAAAAAAACCGAATACCCATTACTTATCAGCAATCCTATGAGTGCAATTTTAGTCCGCGTGAATTTGCAACAATGGTTGGTATTCCACCGAATGATATTAAAGCTCTACTGGACCAATTAATACAAGAAAGCGCTACTAAAAGCATTCAGATTGATAGTATCAGTAATAACATAAAAATCATTAACGCAGATTATATATTCAAACAATGTATGGTCTATCGAAATATTAGAAAACGCGCGATGGCTCGGAAAGCGGCGTTAGAAAACAGCGCAATTTCTAGTAATTAGTCGACACCCTCGTAGGCTCTGTTTAAGCGTGAAGGTCAAACAGACGAAAGTCCTTCTGAGGGCTTATTGATAGAAAAAAGGGGGTCAGGATCGAATCCTGAAGGCTGTTTCATCCCAGATGAAAAAAGAACTGGTCTTTACAGCCTTTTTTGCAATGAGAATTCGAATAAAAATGTTGATCATAATCTTGCCTCTCCTCACAGCTTCTGTAGTACTGGTGGGAATCTGTTCGTATCTGTTAGCTTCATCATCGGTTACCCGTCTTGCAGTAGATTTTTTAGATTTCAAAGCCGATGAACTTGAGAACTATGCAATCGGGCAGTGGAACTTGCTTATTGATAATAACGTAAGCGAAAATACACTCATGCAAAATGCCGCTAAATCGGCTATTGAGATTTTTGCTCTGGGCATACTCAGGAGCCATACAGAGAGCATCTTTATGCTTTCAAACGATGGTGTAATAGATGTATATGTCGGTACGGTACTGCCAACCAATGAAGAACGGCAGGCACTGGCAAGCTATAAAACAACGCGTGGATTTATACCCTCAGTATATATAGAAGGTTCTCTTCGTGTTGCCTATACCTTCCCTTTTTCACCATTCTCATGGCAGATTTTCATCACCGAGGATCGCAGAGTTTTCTACGGTGCTGTTGAAGATATAGCCCAAACATCAGCATATATTCTTTGCGGCGCCTTAGCGGCAGGAATAATTTTTCTTATTCTTACCTCAGGCTACCTTACCAAACCCATGGAAGCTATGCTGCGGACCATGCGCGCTATCATTAAATCAAATAGCCTTAACGAGAGAGTACCGGTGTTTTACCAAGATGAAATTGGGCAGCTATCTCATACCTTCAATAATATGCTCACTGAACTTGCAAATGCGTATGATCAGATTAAAAAGTACGCCTTTGATGCGGCTATTGCGCAAAAGCGGGAGATGAAAATACGCAATGTCTTTCAGCTATACGTTCCCAAAGATGTTATTGAAGAAGTCTTTGCCAGTCCGGAAAAGATGCTTGTCGGTAGTAACCGGAATACTGCTGTTCTCTTTTCAGATATACGTTCATTTACCACTATTTCTGAGCGTATGGCGCCTGATGATCTGGTCAATTCACTAAACCGCTACTTTAGCACGATGGTTAATATTATTATGGACCGGAATGGCATAGTGGATAAGTACATAGGCGATGCTATTATGGCGATTTTTGGAGCGCCGACATCTCACGACAATGATGCTCTTTCTTCAGTGCTGTCTGGGCTTGAGATGATGGCTGCTCTTGATGACTTTAACCAGATTCAGCTCTCTTTAGGGGCGCCGGAATTTAAAATAGGGATAGGGATTAACTACGGTATTGTTACCGTTGGAAACATAGGCTGTCCTAAAAAGATGAACTATACCGTTATCGGCGATGCAGTAAACTTAGCCTCTCGTCTTGAAGGCTTAACAAAAAAGTACCGGCAGCCGCTTTTGTTTTCAGATAACGTATGGGAAAAGGTTCATAATGATATTTCTTGTAGGACCATTGATAAAGTTGCCGTAAAAGGCAAAACCTTAGGCGTTCCTATTTTTACTGCTAGACTTTCAATTACTAATACCGAAAAAGAAGCATGGAAATACCATGAGGATGCTATCGTTTGTTACTATTCCCGCGATTTTCAGAGGGCGCTTGATGGTTTCCTCAAGGTTATTTCCCTGCTTCCAGATGATTTTATCGCGGATTTCTTTATAAAACGATGCTATGTTTATAAAAACGATCCTCCTCCTCTAAGTTGGGATGGAGTTGAAATTATGCACGAGAAATAGTTGGTAATCAGGCATGAAACATACCCTGCTTTTCCTTTTTTTTATTGCTTCTGTAGTATCCGCTCAAGAAAGTTTGCCTGTTCTTTCAGATATTCCTGTTTTTTTAGATGAAAAAAGAGCTATTTTGCTGTTTCGTCATCGCGGAGAAACACCGGAAGACTCTTATATACTCAACAAGATTACCTATGCAGAAGAGGCGCTGAGTAAAGCTTTTTTAGACCATGGTCTTAGCTTGGCAGGGCGCTCCGAAGCCGACGATTTTAGACCGGAAGCAGTACAACTGCACTGTGAAACCGCCCAAGTCCGCTGGGCATTGCTTGTTGATACCGACTTTCGCGATCAAAACCTTGTGTGGTACTTCAGCGTATACGATGCTGTAGCACTGATAGTCCGTGCGCAGGAGCTGTTCTCGCTCTTCCTCTATTTAGGAGTCTATACTGAAGATGCTCTGGACCTGTCTGCACAAAGGCTTATTGAAAAATGGCAGCAATCATTTCAGGAACCGAAACGTTTTGTTGATTATCAGGCGGTACAACAGAGGCAGCGCTTTACTTCACCGCAGGATGGCGTTACTGTCTTTTGGGGCAGGGACAATAGACAGGAAATCGGCACTATAGAGCAGAATTACCTTATTGCCCCGCTCATTCTCTTCCCAACCGGCGTGCCGGTACAGGGAATGATCGCAAAAGACGGCTACTGGTCCCAAGATTTTGTCATACCGGAGGGCATTACCCAAGAGCCGCTCAAGCTTAAAGTATTGCAAAAAATAACCCGACACAGCTTTGGTTTTATGCTGGCACTGCGAAGCCTTGAGCGTTCCTCTTTTGATTTTGAATACCGGTTCCACCTTCTGCCTGACCGCCTCTTTCTTTCAGGCGGCTGGTCTATATGGAGCGATATAACAGAACTATCAGGCGGTCTTGAAATGGTACACCATGAGTGGCGTCTCAGAGCCGGACTGTATTTATTACCGTGGAATGACTTTGTATTCCGTCTTTTTGTTAGTACCGGTCTTTCTTTTATACTTACCGATAATTTTCAATCACGTTTTCTTGCGGATCCTTTCATCCTTGGTGCAGAATACCATTTTTCTAAATGGGCTCTTGTTGCTGAGTACCGGTTCCCCAGCGTTTTAGGCTATTCGCGCAGCTCTTTTGGAAGCACTGCTTTGAATATGGATTCCTTTCTTTCTCTGGGAGTACAGCTCAAATGGTAAACGGCAAAACCCGCGCTTTGCATACAAGCGACTTTTCCCGCTTTGGAGTAACGCCTCAATGATCTTAAGCAGAGCTTTGTTCCGGTTTTATCGTGCGCTTGTGATCTGCTGCCTGTTCATCTGTTCCCCGACGCTCACTGGCGCACAAGAAAAGCCTGAGTCGCTGATCGATATACTGTGCCGGCTTTCCCTTGATCAGGAATTTTATCAGGCAGCGCAGCTCATAGGTGTTTCAAGCTGGGATAAGCGTTTACTGCCCTTTCCTCTTGAGGATATGTGGCTCTATTCCGTACAGTACCACTTATCAAACATTGCGGCAGTCTCACAAGTTTTTATAAACACCTCCACACACGATCCTTTTGCCTTTGCAGATGAAAAAGGCATACCGGTTTTTGTTGACATAGAGATCAGCGGCGACATAGGTATTCCTGATATTGAGGTAAGCTACACCATTCGAGAAGTTTTTGCCCAATCGCACAGAGTACGCAAGAGCTACCGTACTGATTTCCCGTCTGAGTACGATCTTCTGTCCTTCTTTTGGGCGCAACTGGTCATTGATCTTGAGAATTTCATTCTTGACCGGCTCAGTCCGCCCCTTACCATACGGGGTCCGGCGCAAAGTCTGATCTACGGCTTTACCGAAAATCCTCTTGTGATGCCGGATGAAGGGGTTTTGAGCATACCGGTCTATCTTCCGCGCACCTTTCAGTGGAAAATGGTCAAACCCGGCTTTTATACCCGTACAGGCACGTTCTTTGCCGATAAAGAACATACGGTCCTGAATCTGCCGCAGGATATGTATCGCCTCTTTTCCTTTGATCTTAGTTTATTTATGGGGCGTTTCCCTGAGTTATGGTTCTCATGGTACGAGCCTTCCTGCCATTGGATAGTGAGTATTGGTATGCAGCAGCAGGTTTTTGGACTATTCCTCTCAGAGCCGGGGATGGACAGTAGTTTTGCGGCTCATCCTCTGATCATGCCCGGCGTGAGCGCTCTGTACCGGTTTTACCAAAGCGAAAAACCCTATGCGCCGACCTTTTTTCTCAGCGCCGCTCTGTTTATGCGTATAAACTACGCTGATTTTCACTTTGAAGACCTGACAATTAACGGAACGGATTTTGGCGGACTGCATACCGATGATCTTATCTGGAACATTATTCCTGCTGGGCTGCGCTTTGACGATTTTAGTCCGATGAACCTTGGGTTAAGCGCCGGCTACAACTGGGAGACGCGTTTTAATTTTTCCTTTTTCTTTGAAGTAGGGGCAGCTTTCTACCTTCTCGGCAGCGACTACCGCAACGCCGATACTAAAGGCAGCTCTGATCCGGGCATATTGCAATACTTTCTCGGTGATATTTTGTACCTTGAAGCGCCGACTTTCCGTTTTGGTCTGCGTTATCGGTTTTAGGCGTGCTGTTTGTGTCAGCGGCTTGAGGTTACAACAACTGGTATTATATTTGAGCCTGCGGCGGTATGCACCGGTGGGACAATTCAGAACAATTCGGAAGAGCGTTTGTTTTTAATACTGCCCAGAGGGGGACTTGAACCCCCAAGCCTCGCGGCACTAGTACCTGAAACTAGCGTGTCTGCCAATTCCACCATCTGGGCTTTGATAAAAGCATAGCAAATAATATTAATTTATGCAAGCTCTTTTCACCAAGCAGCCTCTCTTTTTCAGAAGGCTGACATGGCTCAGTTCAGAGGAGGCAAGTCAGACCTTGCCGTCAAAATCGTCAAAATAGGTCAGACCTAGGGGTGTCATCAGAAGGCGAGGGAGATAGATCTGAGATAGAGAGCGGCAAGAAAGGAAGCAGAACGTTGAGCATAGCGAGTAGTACTACCTCTCCACTTTCACAAAAGCAGTTTGAGGTCTGTCCTCCAAGCTGTATCAGTTACCAGAGAGACAACCGTCATGATCCCCTGTTCACGGTGGTATGCACCGCTGTACTGCCATTGTTCAGGCTTCTGCACCAATCCCGCTGCGACAGGATTTTGGTCTATGTACTTAAACACAGTCCAAAAATCTTTCTCGTTCTTGATTTCTCGTGAATAAAACCGATCTCCCCAGAAATGACCAGTCTTATGGTGTTTTTTGTTCCACCGAATGGCAAAAACCATCTTAATCCACTTCAATATATCAGAGAGACTCTGCCCTTTTTCAGGCGTAATGAAAAAGTGGAAATGATTACCCATGATGCAGAAGTTCCACAGTTTGAACTTGAAGCCCTTCTTGATTTTTGCTTCTCCAATCACGGTGAGAAAGAGTTTTTTCATCTCATCCGGCTCTAATTCAAAAGCGTCTCTGTTTACTTTTGAAGTAACATGATAAGTCAGACCTTGGTCTGTTAGTCCACGAGGCAAATTATGACTAGACATAATACCTATAATAGAGCTGACTGTGCTTTTTGATTCAATCAGAGCGAAATATTTTTATTTATTTTTGACAGCGAGGTCTGTCCTATCTGTCCTATCTTATCTATCTTATCTGATCTGTCCTATCTTATCTATCTTATCTGCCGCCGATACAAGTCTAGCTCTGCTAGTCAAAAAGCATCTATCAGCATTTCCTTTATTATTTATCTATTGACAAGTAAAAAGATTTGATAGGATACTAGATAAGGTATCTGATACCAGATTTTTTTAGGAGGTATTTTTCTATGAAAAAGATTTTTTCTTTTGCAGCAGTTCTTCTGGCAATGACCGGTCTTGTGTTTGCCGAAGGGGAACAGGAGGGCAAAAGTGGAGGGCAGGTTGAGTTACGAGTGTTGAATTACCGTGATTTAACTTCGGCGAACGCTTCCACAGAGATAGGCGCGGTATGGGATGCTTTCACAAAAAAGCACCCTGAAATCAAAATCACCCGTGAAGATCTGTTTAATGAACCGTTCCATAACAAAACCGAAGCCTATGCAGCGGCGAACCGGCTCCCTGATGTCGTATATGCTTGGCCCTCTGGACGCTCAACAACGCTTCACCAGCAGAAACTGCTCAAAGACCTTACTCCGCTTATTCAAAAGGACGGTCTTAAATCGCAGTATACCGCTGCCGCGCTTGATCCGACAGGTCAAGCCAGCGGTTATCTTGCGATACTGCCCTTTGCCATTACTTCAAGCCACGCTTTCTTTGTTAATACTGCCGTACTTGAAGCGTGTGGACTACAGCCGGCTAAGACCTATGATGAGCTTAAAGCGCAGGTTCCGGTGCTTAAAGCAAAAGGGTACGAAACCGTCCTGATGGCAAATCAGGAAATGTGGGTTATGCAGTCTTGTCTTTTCTCTCTGGTAGCCGGCCGTTTTGGCGGTGTCGGCTGGGAGAAGAAGATATTCTCAGGACAGGCAAAGTTTACTGACAAAGACTTTGTTGATGCGCTGACCTTTATTCAGACTCTGTATAAAGATAACGTGCTTTCGCAGAATACCCTCGCAACCGGTTATGGAGATGTCGTCGGTCAATTTGCAACCAAGAAAGGCGCCTATCTGATTGACGGAGATTGGCGTATTGGAACATTTATTACCGATCCATCGACCGGAAAGGCGCTTATTCCCATTGCTGAACAGCCGAAGATTAAGATCACGGTCTTCCCCGATATTCCCGGCGCAAAGCTGAATAAATCAAGTTCCACGACGCTTGGTACAGGCTGGGGTATTAGTGCCAGTATTCCGTCTGGTTCACCAAAAGAAGCGGCTGCATGGGAACTGGTCAAGTGGCTTTCCGGCAAAGATGTTCAGACATACAGGCTGCAAAGCGGCGGTATTTCGACACCGACTGCTGTGGGTATTGATGCTAGTAAATTGCAGTTAGAGCCGCTACAGATTGCCGGCGCTCAATTAGCATCTGAGTATACCAGCGGTACAGCCGTTATTGATGCGGTATTCCACAGTGATATAGCCAATGCGATTAACGATGGACTTGCAGAACTGGGCAGAGCAGGCGGCAAAACTCCCCAACAAGTGGCTCAGGCAGCGCAAGCAGCCTTTGATACTTGGAAAAAGAATCAGCGCTAAGAACGATAAGCCTGTTGTATAACGGCTTTTTACAAAAAGGGACGGTTTTTACCGTCCCTTTTTTTGTCCCCTTGTCTTATCCACTATTCCAGCTTAAACTACTGCATTGTGTACAAAATCTTCAATACTGCGCTCTTAGCTATGTTTTTCCTGTGGTGTATGCCCCTTAGTGCTGATGAAGAGAGAGCTATAGACTATTCCATCCTTGAACTTGATATAAAAACATCGTCTCTTACAGAATTGGCAGTATGGTGTCGTAGCCTTGGGTTGAGCGAAGCTGGGACAAAACAAGAACTTGCCAACCGCTTGCGCACGCACTACGAATTACCGGCTCCTGATGAACAAGTACTACAGGCACAGCAGCGTACCATTACCATTGAGTCGGCACGCAGTTCTGAATATTTTACTATAGAGGTGGTACAGGAAGATTATGCACGGTTCGTCGGTACGGTCGTTGTCAGTTTGAACGATAACAATACAACTCACCGTATCAGTGCGGATGAAATACTGTACAACAGGACTCGCAACCTTATGACTGCCAAGGGGAATGTAGAATACCTTAGTCAAAGCGGCGAGAGCGTGAGAACCTTCCGGGGGCAGTCCGTTAGTATCAATATGGATACATGGGAAACCGTTCTCTTAGACGGTGTGTCTGATATGTCGCTCTCCGGTGATATAACGACCTATCGCTTTTCCGGTACTGTTATGTCGCACCCCAGTTCCTCTGTAACGATCTTGACCGATGCAGACATAGCAAAAGCTGACAAGCCGGAAGCACTGTGGTCAATTCATGCTTCAAAAATCTGGCTCTTACCGGGCTCTGACTTCGCTATCTTTAATGCGGTACTTAAAGTCGGTGAAATCCCTGTTTTTTACCTGCCGTTCTTACACTGGCCCGCGGATGAACTTATCTTTCATCCGGTCCTCGGGTTTCGGAGCCGTGAAGGTAGTTTTGTACAAACCACAACGTATATCTGGGGACGTCCCAAGGCAACCAATACGGCGGAAAGCTCCTTAACAACAATCATGCAAGGCTCCTCCGATCTGGAAAGACGGCGCGAAGGCATTTTTCTGCGGAGTACCGGTAAAAAAGCCACCGATCCTAATGATACAAGACTTTCGGTTCTGTTTGATTTTTATTCTAACCTTGGTGCGTATGCCGGAGTAGAATTTGCGCTTCCTAAAAAAGACAGTCGGGGTGCTATAGATATATCTGCCGGATTAGGGTTTACCCGTGATATTTATTCTTATAATTCAGGCTATAGTCCTTATGACAGTACCGGTAAGGATAAATGGAATACCACCTATCTTTCCTTTGGAGAAATTCCTTTCCGCTACCGGTTCAACGCAACCGGTTCATATTCATGGAAATATAGCAATCTGAACTGGGCTATTCCTTTTTACTCTGATCCTTTTGTGAATCAGGATTTTATCCAGAATCGCTCAGAAACCATGGATTGGTTTGAAAGCTTGAAGAACGGCGCTGCCGGCTCGGAACCGACAAGCAGCTCTACGACGACTATTAGTTCTTATCAGACGCAGGTTAAGGCTACCATCTCTCCGGTCGTAACCCGCTTCAATCCGTATATCACCACTTTGTCGGTTTCCAATATCAGCACTCTTATTACATTTAAGAGCCGGAATGCAAATCTTCCCTATTACAGCTCGGCTGTTCCTAGTTTTTTTTATCCAGATAAATATACCATCTATAACATTTCTGCAACAATCGGTGGAACTCCCTTTACCTATCCTGTGCCGGAGACAAAAAATCCACTCCCCAAGCAGGAAGAGACTCTCCAAGAGGATCCGCTCAAAGACATAGGCATTCCCATTGCTCCCTGGCAATCGGTTCAGACTCATGATGCTAAAAACAGCTCCCAAAAAGATATGCAGCTTGTGCCTCCAGTCTTAGCAGCGCGTTTTGATTTACCGAAGATAAACGGCTTTCCCCGTCTGACTCTTAATTACCGGTTTAACCCTTCATTATCATCGGAAATGCAGTTCTCTAATCAAAACTGGAGGGAAGCTACTGATATTGACTGGAGCACCATGTCCTCTTTGCTTTCTACGTTTAAGAGTGATGGGAATATCAGCCTTACCTTGGCTCAAACTGAAGGAATAAACTATTCAACATTTTTTCAGCTTGCTCAAAATAGCACTGTGCAAGAGTACAACTATCTTAATGAAAATGATTATACCCCTAGTCAGAGCGAAACTATCCTCCAGCGCGCCTATAATAACAGCTTTTTTTCCAGCACATGGGAATTCGGCGCCGGCATTAAACCATTTTATCGCAGTACCGTATGGTCAAATTCCAGTTTTCAATACAGCGTTAAAGGCGTACTAGCAAAAACTGTTTTTTCGGGGACAGGCGCAGAACCGAAGTGGGATATTGAAGGCTCACAGTGGCATAAAGACTATTATGACAGCCACCGATTTTCTATCAATCTTTCCGCTTCAGTTATGGATTTATCACAGACCTTGAGCATTGTGACTGACCTGCCGCCTGAAGATACGGCTTTGACGGCTAATGCTACCATCCGTATCTGGCGCAGTGAAACGACCATGAAGGGTAAGATAAACAACCTCGGTCCGGAGCGAGTTCTTGATCTCTTTTCGCTTACGGAAACACTCAATTTTGATACTGAACGCGCCGGCTCATTGCAACTATCGTTTACCTACGATCCTGAAAAAAAAGAATTCAGAAGCACTTCTTCAAGCATTGCGTGGAATGGTATTTCAGCATCTTTTGTAGAAAGCTATGTAAAGCCGTATGAACTAGGTGAAAGCGGCTGGTTTATTCCTGCGGATGCTGAAGAAAAGATGCAGCCAAGCAGGTTTTCTTTGGAATATAATAAAACATTTAAGCATGATTCGCTTGAACAGAATAATCTTTCTTTTTTATTGAACCTTCATCCTTCACTTGTCTTTGATTTGCAGCGGTATACCTATTCAAAATTTTCTTTTGTTTTTGGGTTTACCGTGAAAATACGTGATTTTTTAGATATTACTTTTTCCAGCACTTCGGAAAATACCGTCATTTTCCGGTATTTTCAGGATCTACCGTTTTTCAAACTGCCCATAGAACTACCGGGTGAAAAGAATTTTTTTATCGATCTTTTGAATTCATTCCGGTTTGATAATGAAATGATTAGACGCAACTCTGGTTTTAAGCTTAAAGCGTTTAATTTGAATCTCGTACACCATCTAGGAGATTGGGATGCAACGCTCGGCATTAAATTAACACCGTATTTAGATGGAAAGGTATACCGGTTTAACAATCAAATCTCTTTTATGGTCCAGTGGTCGCCGCTTGATGTGATAAAGACTGAAATACACCATGATAAAGATACGTGGACATTTAAGTAGGACAGGTAACAAAATCGGGCAACCCGGATTTGAACCGGGGACCTCTTGGTCCCGAACCAAGCGCGCTACCAACTGCGCTACTGCCCGATAGGATAAAAAAACCCGTCCATAAAAGACGGGCAACGGGAGCGACGGGGCTTGAACCCGCGATCTCCGGCTTGACAGGCCAGCGCGATAAACCAACTTCGCTACGCCCCCTATGTTCAGTATTCTAAGATAAGAAGATAAAAAAAGTCAAGAGGCGATCCCCAATTTTAGTGCTTTCTCTTTATTCTTTTTCAAAAAGAAGCGGTGCGTATCAAGTAACAGGCTTTTTCACTCATACAGTCTCTGATTAAAGGCGCAGATGAGCTGTACGTTTGCCCAAGACTGTGCCGAAAGACGGTCTCTTATCATTGACAGACTCGTACTCTCTTCATAATATTATACTATTGAAGAGAATGAAGAGAATAATGGCTAGACATTATATCAAGAAGGAATGGTACTATTATGGCAGAAAGAAAAGGTAAGAGCTTTGTAAAGCCAACAAGAAAGACTTTTGTAACCTATTTCAAGCATATTTCTCTGAAATCTATTTCATTGAAGCGCTTACTAATTACCGTACCGTTAATAACCGTTGCCGTAATTATGGTATTGTTTTCATCATTCTCTTTCTTGAGTGAGCGTTCATCGCTGCGCAAGCAAGAGCAGCTTAATACTCATGCGCTCTTATTCCTGTTTCAGACACAGATTAACGAGCTCCTTAAACAGTACGCAACGCTTATACGCTGGAGCGTATCCGGTATTACAGCATTGAACGAACAAAATAGCAGCATTGATGCCCTGCAAAACTATCTCAGACAAACCAGTGCGTTCGCATCTGATATCGATGCACTGTACTATGCAAATAATGTTTCTTATAAAGACGGCGGGACACTCATCTTTTCAAAGCTCCGCTACTTACCAGATGACTTTGACAGCACTCAAACAGAGTGGTTTACTCGGGCAAAAAATGAGGGACAAGGTATTGCCTACTCTGCTCCGTATGTTGATACGGAAACTAAAAAGCTCTCCATCACGCTTTCAAGCACAGTTTTTGATAGGAACCAGCAGGATATTGGCGTGGTCGGAGCTGACTTTTCGCTCGAACCCATTAGACTGCTCTTTGAGAATGTCTTATCAAATACCGCTTTGCAGCAGCAGTTCTATGTGCTTGATGAAAAGGGGATTATTATCATAAGCACGCCGGTAACGGTACAGAGAGATTTCTTTACTTCAAGAGGACTGGAACAGTACCGCTCTTCTTTTCTTGCCTCATCTTCATTTTCTGTTACAGCAAAAAAGCAGCTCGTTTCTTCGATCAAAATACCGGTAGTAGACTGGGTTGTTGTCTCAACAATACCGACCAGCATTATGTTTGCTGATGCAAATACCCTCTTATCCGATCTATTCTTCATGTTTGTTATTACCATGGCGTTTGTGGCGCTGCTTTTTGTAGTCGGGGTGCTGTTCTTATTGGTTAAGCCGCTTAAAAATACGATAGGCGCTGCGCAGACCTTACTAACAGATTTGCAGTCTAAGGCGATCACTCTGCAAGATATAAACCTGAAAAAGAGGCGCGATGATGAAATCGGTGCGCTACAGGTACTGCTTATCCATATCCATGATCAGGTACAAAAGATAATACAGGGTATGAACACTGAGATACAGGGCAAACAGCTCAATATCAGCAAGAATTTAGCCATGGTTATTACGCAGTCTTTTGAGGGATTACGAGTCATAAGCAAGGATAATGAACTTTTATACAGGAAAACCGAGTTACGGTCTGATTTTTTCAATCAAACTACAATACCGATTGGTGAAGTAAACAGAAACCTCAGTATCCTGAATGACGGTACTGAGGCACAAGCTGTCAACACTAAAGAAGCTATGCAGTCAATGGAAGAACTCACCGCCAATTCGGGTCAGATCAGTACTCAGCTTCATGAAGCCCACCGCATAACCGTAAAATTACATAAAACATCGCAGATCAGTAAAAAAATGCTGGAGAATTTGAACGATGAACTGACCCAGATCGCTTTGCAGTCAGAAAGCCTTGAGCAAGCCAATAGCATCATTACCACTATTGCAGTAAAGACCAATATACTAGCGATGAATGCCGCCATAGAAGCGGCTCATGCCGGTGAAGCAGGCAGAGGTTTTGCAGTCGTTGCCGGCGAAATACGAAAATTAGCGGAATCTTCAAAAAAAGAAACAGATTCCATATCGGAAGAAATTGCAAAAATGGCTTATGCTATTGTAAAAATAAAGCAGGAGTCTGTTGATACCGTTGCCACCATGGAAACTATGTGTACGGTTATTATTGGTATGGGAGAGATTATAACCCAAGCGAACGAAAAGATGCAGCAACAGACCGCCATACGAAGAAATATTCTTGAAGTGCTTACGCTTATCCAACAAATGACCGATAAAATGCACACCGGTTCAGTCGAGATTCAGAGTAATTTTAACCTCATTCCGGTTATAGTTGAAAAGCTGAAAGAGACATTAGACGAGATGGATCTGAACATTCGGGACATTAGAGAAACCATCAACACGGTTAATCAAGCGCTCGTCGTTGCTCAAAAGATAGCTCAGGGACGGTATCTGATCCCTCCTGAGCGGTAATTTTTTCTAGCGGCTCTGAGAACAAACGGCACGTTGCTTGGGGCGCTCAGGGCGCATATGTCTACGCCTGTCCCGCTTTGCGTAGCGCGTATGCGCTGATTTATAGCTTGCAGGCTTTTAGTTAGTAAGAGGACGCCTCAGTGTTCGTTTTTTACTAACGCTAATCCTCGATCTCTTCCCCGTATTCTCCCTAGTCTAGGTATGCTCACAAGAATAAAAACCAATCCTTTCTTTACCTCATCCTTGAGCCTTTTCATCAGAGGAGTTTTAAGGTTGTCGACTTGATTATAAGCATCAGTATTTTCTGGTACATTATTCATAATTTCAGAGCTCACAGATCTCTGCAATTCCCCTCCGAATCGAATAAATTAGAGAGCTTATGCAAATACATAAAGGGCTTATGCAAATACATAAAGGGCTTATGCAAATACATAAGGGGCTTATCTAAATACATAAGGGGCTTATCTAAATACATAAGGGGCTTATGCAAATACATAGAGAGCTTATGTAAATACATAGAGAGCTTATGTAAATACATAAAGGGCTTATGCAAATACATAAGAGGCTCAGGGTAGGTCAGACCTCGCCTTCAAAATAAGTCAGACCTCGATGGCAGGAGGGGAATGGGTAAAGTGGGACCTGAAAACCGCTAAGAAACGGAAAAACAGATCGTAACGGTCTTATTCGTAGCGTAAGACATCAGCAGGCTTTGTCTTTAATACCCGTCCTGATGCAAACCATGCGGCAGCAAGAGCAGATACAAATCCAAACATAAAAATAAGCGCCACTTCAGAGACAATAATGCGGGAAGGAATCTCTTTAAGATAAAACGTAGCCGGTGAAAAAATAGCAAATTCGGATGCGCCAACCGAAGAGAAGCCATTTGCAATATAGTTGATACCATCAATAAGCGCATTAACAATGATTTCAAGGAGCGAAAAAAACGCGGGAATATGGGTGGCAATGAGCAATCCTCCGACTAACCCTATACCGGCGCCGGTTAAGCCTATAAGACCGCCGTCAAAAACAAAAATCAGCCGCACCGCCCATACATCGCCACCGACTGCCCTCAACAGTCCTATGTCTTCACGCTTCTCAAGTACCGCCCGCCGCTGTGCTTGAAAGATGTTCACTCCGACCACAATGAAAATCAGTCCTACCAGTACGAACATAAGCAGTTTTTCGGTACGTAAAGCGCCAAAAAATGCCTTGTTATAATCACGCCATGCGCTTAACTGAAACACCTCTTCATACGGTTCTTGTGCCAAGAACGAGCGGATACGTTCTTCAATACGCGCATCGTGCCAGCGGTTATGCAGTTTTATCCCCAAAGATACGGTTGTATCGTCAAGGTTTGCGGCAAGGTCTAAAGCAATATAGCCCCAACTGTTGTCATATTCATAAAAGCCTGATCGAAAAATACCGGTTACGGTAAAAGCCGTATCCTCCGTTTCTATCTCTTCGCTTAAAATACCGGAAACTGAAACAAGTGTTACCCTATCGCCCACCTGAACATCAAGCTGACGCGCCAGTACTGCGCCTAAGAGGAGCGCATGATCTGCCTTGAGGTTAAAAGAACCGGCTTCAAATACCAGTTTTTCACGCATACCCGTATCTTGTTCCTGCGCATCCTGCGGCACTCCACGCAAAACCACAACCTGCTGCGTGCTGCGCTTTCCGCGCATAAGTCCCTGAAATTCCTTGAACGGTACGACAGACCTTACCTCAGGCACAGCGCGTATCTTTTCTGCAAGCGCCTGAACCGCTGCCTCTGCTTGTCCTGCACGTTCTTCATCGTGAAGATATGAGGGATTAAGTCCAAGTCTAATATGGTATGAAGAGAGTTCTATGATGCTTTCAATAAAGCCCAGTTGAAACCCATTCATCACGGCAATAATAACGATTAAAGCCAATACGCCTGTAGCTATTCCGAGAACTGCGAGGACCGGCGCAGGAGAATTATGTCCGCTTCGAGACATATACCGCCGGGCAATGTAGACTATCCATGCTTGATGTGCCATAGTGAGCATTATATAAGACAGACAGGCTTGAGAGCAACAGAGCCGAGGGGGTGTTTTTTACGTTTCACTCTTGCCAGCAGCGGCGAGAGTGGGCAGACCTCGGTTGCTTGCTCGCTCTGTCTCGCATAAGCGAGAGAGCTATTGTCTGCTTGCTATACGGTTATTTGCCGCAACTTGCAGGCAATCAGGCGGCAGCTCCATGAACTCTATGCTATTACCGTCCGGATCATGAGTCCAAAATTGTATGCATTTTGAAGCCCCCCTCTTTAGTTCGCTATCCAGAGGGGCGCCTCTGCTGCACACTAAGGCACAGTAAGCAGCAGCATCATCAACTTCATAGCAGATATGAGAATGACCAATGCTGTCTTTCTTAAGGGGGCATTCTTGACTGCCATGCGGAAAAATCTCGATGAATTGGCTGGGTGCGACATAAATATGTATGCTTGCCACAGTACCATCTACCGGATCGAACATCCTGAAAGCTTCCTGCATTCCCAATACTGCTGTGTAAAAGTGAGCAGTCTTTTCAATATCACGCGCCCGTATGGCGCAATGTCCTATTCGTGTAATCATAGACAAAATATACGATTAGAGACAGCAAGAAAAAAGGCAAATATACTGCTCTGTATGTCTTTGCCGCTGCAAAGATTTAAGAGAGTGCAGAGGCTATAATTGGTCTAAAAACAGCCGGTCTACCGGGACTTCGACCGGTTCACGGTATATTTCACGCCCAAGCATTGAAAGTATCAGTATGGAGCCTAAGGGAAGACGGTAAGGGAAGGTAAATGCGCCGCCCGGATACTGTACTTGAACGAGCTGCCGGCGTTCACCGGAGGGCAGTATCGCATCAAGCTGTAGCTGGAGCGGATAAGAGTTCTGCGGTAAGGTATAACTAAACAATGAAAAAACTTCATTAACAGAGGGGTCTTGCGCTGTTGCCATAACTGCCGATACCGGACTAAGCGCCGGTATTATTGTACCTGCCGCCGGCTTTTGAGACACCACTGTTTCAGGCACTTGTTCAGCATTCGCCTTGTCTAGGGAAAACGTTACCAACAAATTATTGGCGCTTATAGATGCTGCCACTTCTTCTAAGGTCATTCCCACCAGATTCGGCACTTTGAGCGTAGCCTGCGTTTCTCCGCGGCTAACCACAACTTCCAGTACCGAAGGACCTAAAAGACTAGCGCCTGCTTCTGGCTTCTGCTCAATAATAGTGCCTTCTGGCTGGGAAGAAGACGTATACATCACAGGTTCTTTAAGGCTCAGAAGCGGCTGTTCCATTCCCTGTGAACCGAATAGACTTTGCAGCTCAATACGCACTTCATCAACATTGCGACCTATATAGTTTTCAATGGCATTTATAGGTGTGCCCTGGCTTACGACAAGACGTATCCGCCTCCCTGCTTTAACAATGGTTCCTCCTACAGGCTCCTGTTCTAAGATTAAACCTTTATCATCAACAGAAGCAGAGTAACGCACCTGTATGCGGGGGTACAGCTCTTTGTTCTGTAGTTCCAACAGTGCAGCTATTAAATCCTTGCCTTTCAGATTAGGCACCATGGTCTGTTCTCCTCCTTGGACAGAGATAAAGAAAATGCCCATGGCAATAATGACGGTAAAAAGCAGTACGCCGAGTATGACGGAGAGTACGGATAAAGGGTGTTTAGACTGTATTTCATGAATAAAAACTTGCTTCATAAAAAAGAAGTATACCAATCCGGTACAGTCCATGCAAGCATAGAAAAGTAGAGTGTTGCAGCATCCGGAAGAGAAGGGGGATAGTTCGAGGAAGGAGGAAGGGGCAGATCTCAAAAGTTCGGTTCAGTAGGGTGACATGGGTCGGGTCAGAGAGTGAGGTCTGACCTATCCTGCTTTCGATGGCGGATTGTTTGACAAGGAAACTAAACAAAATTGATAAATGTATAAAAAACATACGCAAATAAAGCCTTCTGTCTGCCTTGTCCCAATCTTAATTTTCGTGTACCATACTTAACTTAAAGACTCAATTTTGGTTCTCATAACGAGAAAATCCACTTTTCAAACCTTGATGTGATGCTTCGAGAGGGAAGAGAGAGTCTGTAAGCAAGTAACTTCCACCTAAAAGACTTTGCATTAGCTTTCGGACTGGGTAAATCCTCTCTTTAAGAGAGGAAACCGGCTCTTTGAGAGCCAAAAATGCATAAAATGGATATAAGGACTATTAGCAAGATTATGGATATCAATAAAATATATTGCGAAGACAGCAAAAAAATTCTTAAAACGCTCCCTGCTGAATCGGTTGATTTGGTAATAACAAGTCCGCCGTATTTTCAGCAGCGCGACTATGGCGGCGGAGGAATCGGCAACGAAAAAACCATTGACGAATATATAGAAAATATTATGATTGTTTTTCGTGAATGTGTCCGTGCGGTTAAAAAAACAGGCGCGGTTGTTTTTAATGTCGGCGATAAATATATTGACGGTAATTTATTACTTGCGCCGTATCGTTTCGCGCTACAGGCGCAAAAAGAAAATCTGGCGCGGCTTGTCAATGAAACTTACCTGGGTAAAAATAAATCCAGCGCCGAAACAAGATCCTAGAAAACTCATTCCCGCAACCGAGCCGTTTTTTATTTTCGTAAAATCAAATGATTACTACTTTAATAAAGACGCATTTCTTGAATACCGCGACGTATGTTTTAACGGCAGGAAAAAAAATAACGGCAACGACATTGGCAAAAAATATTTTGATTCAATTGAATCGTCCAATCTTTCAAAAGACCAAAAAGAACTCGCCCGACAAGAATTACAGGATGTGATTCTTGAGGTAAAGCAAGGGAAAATTGACAGTTTTAGGATGAAAATAAACGGGATTCACGCGCTTCCCTACGGTGGGCAAGGCGGCGGACGTTTAACACAGTTATTGACCAAAGGTTTTACTATAATAAAAATCTATGGGCATTCTATGCGTAAAGACGTTATTGAATCAACGGTGGAAACAATAAAAGGAAATATACACCCCGCCGTGTATCCTGAATTCATTGTGCGAGAATTGATTAAACTTCTGACAAAAGAAGGCGCTCTTGTGCTTGACCCGTTTTTAGGATCGGGCACGACCGCGCTTGCCGCGAAACATCTTAACAGGAATTATATCGGTATTGAAATACATTCTGAATATGCGGAATACGCGGAGAAACGTTTGCGCGAGCAAGAAAAAAACATACAAAATGGAGAGTTTGAATTTATAGTATGAATGAAAGCGGGACATTAGAACAATTATATACGCGGGCGGTTCAAATATATGAAACGCAAAACGAAATTTCATTTCCAGAAATTATCTCTGAAAATGTTAATGCTCTTATTGAAGCGATAGATAAAAACAAATCAATCGTTTCGGCGCTCGTAACCTCGCTTTTGACTAAAATTTGTACGCCAAATCAAGATATTCGACTACATCGCGTTGATTTTGAAGGCGGCTATTCGGCTCGGAGTCTCGATACCAATATTACAACGCCGTTTTTCAAAAAGTATTTTCCCAGATACGCGAACAAAGAATCCGGTTTTTTAACGCTTGCGACCAGAGAAAGAATCGCATGGACACAAACTGAAGGGCAGGCGCTTAAAATACGCAGACAAAATGTAAAGGATAGTTTTTTGAATATTCTTGACGCTGTTCAGAATAATACCGCCGATGCTTCGCAGGTTTTGATATATTTATTTTACAAACTTCACATTCTTTCATTGCGATACAAACAAATATTTGATGACGCGCTAAATACTTCAAATTATACAAGCATTCTTAACATCAATACCATACTTGCAATGCTGGAAAAACATTTTTTGTTTCCTGTTAGTTCACGCCTTCCTGTAATTGCCATGTATTCCATTTATGAATTATTACTTCCCGTATTTGAGCAATATAGAGGTAAAAAGTTACGACCCCTCAATGTTCATACTTCCTCCGATAAACACGGCTACGGCGACATTGAAATTTGGAATGCCGATAATACGCCTTTTGAAATGCTTGAAATAAAACATAATATTCCCATTGATAGAAATCTGGTTTTTGATGTGGTTAAAAAATCACGCGACACGACAATCAAGCGATATTATATTTTGACCACCTCAAAAGATAATTTTATCTCGAAAGAAGAAGAAACATATATCAACAATTTTATTTTATCAATTAAAAATGATACTGGTATTGATATTATTCCCAATGGTATTTTTAACAGCATGAAGTATTATCTGCGTTTTGTATCTGATTATAAACAATTTATTCATGTTTATACAAAGAATCTAATTATTGATGCGGATAATTCGGCAGAAGTACGTGATTTTCATATTTCCGAATGGTAAAATATATTAAAAGAACATTCCATTGAATAAATACGAATAAATAGCACCCGCCCGCCGTCCTTGGCGGGCGGCTTCGTAGCAGGTTTTTTATTGCTAGGCGCAACAAAGAAATCTGTGTGTAGTTCAGGGCATTCCAAACATCGCATAACAGGACTGTTTACGCTTCGCCGCCAATGGTGGCTTGGTGTTCCATTCGCCTAGGTCATTCCGCTTCGCTTCATTCTCACGTGCAGAGGCTGAAATCGCACTTATTGACAGAGCTTGCTCTGTCGGTCTAAATTTGGTCTATAAAACAGAAAGCCCAACGCTAAAAGCGTTGGTTAGCTCACTCCATTCTGATTATATTTCTATGAAAATCTACTATGGTTAAGAGCTTAAAATCAGTATGTATCAAATGTTTTGGGCTAAAAAGCCGCTTGTTGTACAGGTTGTTAAATACAGTATTATGGTTCTTGCCGGTCTGTGTACCATCTTTTTTATGCTTTATTGGCTTAGTTCCGCGCATGAATGGACAGAAGAAGCGCAGGTTATGCTTTGTCAGGTAAGCGGTATACTCGGACTAATCCTTGGTATAAGTTCTGTTTATGGTATCATAGTAGATTTGTGGATGTGTCTGCGCCGGCGTTCTGTGCGCTGGCTCTGGGGAGTTTTGGGCTACACGGTCCTGTTAATCTTTGGCATAGCAACAACGGTATTGACGGACATAATTTTAGTTATTGCAAAGGGGAATATATGAAAAAGATAGTCGGCATCCGGGGGGCAACACAGTGCCGCAATGAGGCAGAGGATATAATTCATCAGGTAAGCGCCTTATATGAAGGTCTCCTCAATATCAACAATCTAGCAGAGCCTGATATAGTATCAATTATTTTTTCAGTTACCAGCGATCTTGACGCCAAGAACCCAGCCGCAGCCTTGAGGTCTACGGGGCATGCTGGACAAACTCCGCTCTTTGCCGTACAGGAAGCTGCGATAGTCGGTTCACTTGAACGAGTTATCCGTATTCTCATGCACTGTTACCTTAATGAAGCAGCAAGTCCTCTGCATCTTTACCGGAACGGCGCTGAGGTACTGCGCCCCGATTTTCCGACCGAGGTCTAAGGGTCAGACCTCGGTCGAATTAGAGAGAAGACAGAGAGCGTACCCGCTCTGCAAGTATTGCCATGCCCTGTTCCCAAAAGTGCCG
>JAISMB010000077.1 GCA_031276945.1 Spirochaetaceae bacterium
GCTCCCGCGGGGCAAATTATGACTAGACATAATACTTATATAAGGGAGCTAACTGTGGTTTTTGATTCAATTTAGAGCGAAATATTTTTTATTTATTTTTGACGGCGAGGTCTGTCCTACGGCGAGGTCTGTCCTATCTAAGTCAGACCTTGTCGTCAAAAACAGGGTGTAACTTTTTTCATATAGAGTATTCACAATATCATACAATTATCCCCCTTTCAAAGGCGGATTCCCTGTAAGAACAATCAGTTAAGTATTTCATATACAAATACTTAAAGATTTTATAGCAGAAGAGAGGCTCTTTGGCACAAAATATGCACTATTGTTCTGTACAGAATAACGCATACTTTCGGAGGTGCGCACCGTGAAGCGTGAAACACATGACAAGAGCGCACGGGTGCGGTTCGGAGGGCTTGAAAAAAGGTCGTTTTAGAACGTTAAAAATCAGTTTGGAGAGTTAAAAAGAGTTAAAAATAGAGCGGATTTGATCGCTGCGCTGAAGCGGTCGCAATGAAACGGTATTTTCCGGCGGTATGCCGTGAAGATAGAAAGAGGGAACCCAAAGCCGTCAACACTTCTGCCAGGAATAAGTAACGGCTCTGGGTCGTTTCTAAACGTAGTGTTAGTTTACCCGCTCTGCAGGCAAAAAAGCAAGACGTTTAGTCCTCTTAACCCCTTCCATTTTACTCTATGAGGAAGGGAAACTTCTTTAGGAGGACAGTTATGCAGAAAAACAAACTGTTTCTTATGGGAATGTCGGCGTTGATGCTGGCATTCGGGTTGATTACCATGGGTTGCCCTCAGGAGGCTGATCCGCCTACGTATATTGTAACCTTTGACGCCAACGGCGGCACGCCAACGCCTGAGCCGCAGTCGGTAGAAGGAGGCGGTAAAGCTACCGAACCGACAGCCCCGACAAAAGACGGCACCGCTTTTGAGGGCTGGTACTACGGGGACGCTGCATGGGACTTTAACACAGTCGTGCCAAAAAGCATCACCCTTGTAGCCCGCTGGGCTACAGCTGCTCTAGCCGCTCCTGAATTGCAAGGGGGCAGCCCCGCGGTAAGCTATGCCGACGATGGGAAGGTAAGCGTAACCTTTATCTTTGACACAGGCGTAACTGCCGCCGCAGCGGAGAGCGCCAACTGGGACATAGCGGCAGACGAAGCCAAGACAACAATCACCGCTACGCCCAAGGACCTCGTCACCGCCGGCACGCTGCTGACGCTGACGCTGACGGCAGCGAACATCAGCGATAACAGTCTAACAACGGCGGTAGAGCCTGTAAAGGTGAGGACTGTCAGCGGGAAGTTCGCGCGACCCCAATCGGTTACGAACTACCAAGTGCGGGATTACGATGATAACGGCGCGGTCAGGCTGACCTCTGACGCTGATACTCAATGGTATTACGTTGCAGACGCGGGCTTGAAGAATATCTTCAGGTCAATCTATGCGCCGAATGCGCCTGAGAGCGAGGATAATGTTGAAATGGGCAAAACAGCTATTCGGTATACTGGTGACATCAGCACCGCCGCCCTTAATCTGTTCTTCATCAAGCTTGGCGCAAGCGCTGCTGACGACGCAATCGAGATAAAGGGGACGACCCTACCCACCGCCGGTGGCATAAACAACACGAACCTTATCGTGATAGACATCGGCATACCGGACGTGGCTAACAACCTGCCGACCTTCTCCATCCCCAATCACGGATTAGGCGCAGGTACCGACCAAGATGGTACTGCCACCTATCCGGGCATACGGCTGCGGGTGAACAAGGGCGCAAGCTTGGTTATCGAGGCTGATAATTCGGCGTATCTAGCTGAAGGAGCAGGACACTCAGCTCCCAACGGAGCTTTTAACAACGGGTGCGTTGAGGTCATGGCGGGCGGCAAACTGCGGGACGGCGCTTTTGAAGGCTTCCCCCTGGGAAAGAATGCGGTAATCTTGAACCGTAATAATTCCTCCCTCGCGGTGGGACCCGCGGATACGACTGGAGTCAGCGGAGACATAACCAAATGGTATGCAGGCGATCTCATCGGTCCGCAGGGCAGCGGTGCGAGAATACAGTGGGACACAGGCGATCTGACCGGCGACTATATCGAAGTCCGCCCGACAGAGCTTGCTATTGCCGCAAACGTAACGGTAAAGAAGACCCTCGGGTTAATTTACAGCGTATTCTTCGTGGACGGCGCGCACGTTACCATTGACGCTGCAAGCGACAGTCTTACCATCAACGGTTTGAAAGGTCTCTTTGCGAATGGAGTGGCTTATAAGTTCTACGGCAACAAGGAGCAAGCCGGTGGACAGATCACTGCTTCTCCGGCGGCAAGAATCACGGTCAATTCCGGCAGCACCCTGCACAAACTGTTCTTGACGGCTAATGGCAATGATGCGAATAACTTCATTACAGCCGCGGACGAAGCGATAGTCATAACAAACAAGGGAAACGAGGGAGGCGTCAGCGCAGTCACCTACAGCACAGACACGGGAATCAGCGGGTATCTCAACTGGGATATTCCTGAGGCTCAAGAGGAATAGGACAGACCTCGCCTTCGTGCAGACCCGCTGTAAGGTTTCGCGCAAACAACAACAAGATGTAAAAACAGGCAGTTAAAGCATAGTTAAGAATAAGGTGAGGAGGAGCGTTGATGTTCCTCCTCTTGAGAGAGCTGTTAAACGGAGAATGGGCTTTGTGGTCCTCACAATACCAAACAAGCACAAGGTTCATTGCGACTTTCTTCTTTTTCACTTTACAGTTTCATGGGGCTGTACTGAGAAAGCGCCGCCGCTCACGTTTAACAGCTGTCTCAAGATAGAGAGAGATAGAGAGGACAGACCTTGTCGTCAAAATAAAATAGGTAGTTAAGAATAGGGTGAGGAGGAGCGTTGATGTTCTTCCTCACCCTATTTTTGTACTTGCGAGGTCTGACCTAGAGGCGAGGTTCCATACCCATCTTTGAAAGTTCCATTTTATGCCCCCTGAAAACCGGCTACTCACTCAAGATAGCTATGACTGTTCTCTGCTTTCCCGTATACTACTACCATAAAAAGGATATCAGCACGGACACGAAGCTTTTTTCTGAAGGCTTATCACTTGAAAGGAGGACGGGAACTAAAACCCGCATGGTTCTTGAACCCTTACTGCCGGGCGCAAGAGCCTTTTCTGATATGAAAAACATGACTGCATATACGCATGTCGAAAGTATGGATGGACTGTATTCGGTAGAATTAAAAGGCTACAACAGCCGATTCCTTGAAATCTCCCTCCTGCTGCCGCAATTTTTACCCACTCTTGAACCGGTGTTGCGCAAATACCTCAGCCGCAAGTTCAGGCGCGGTAAAATTGAGCTGCGGATTAAGGTAGAAACAAGCAAAGCAAAAGTGGCGGTGATGGTAAACATGCCGCTCCTACAGGCGTATAAGAAAGCTTGTGATGAAATTGCCCAGTATTGCTCTGGAGGAAGCGCTACAGCAGTTGATCTGGCAACGCTGATTAACCTCAGCAACACAAACGGATTGTTTACCGTTGAACAGGAACATGACACAGCTACCGACCGAAAAAGAATAGCCTCGCTGGTCAAGATAGCTACCAAGCGCTTTGAAGAAGAGCGCAGCCGCGAGGGACATATCACGCAAGATGCGATTAGCGCCCAGCTTGAATCTCTCGAACATGCGCTTGTTGTCATTCAAGAGCATGCGCCTGATGTAGAACGCTCAACCATTGAGGAAATACACAAGCGTTTTAAGGAACTGTGCGATAATACGGTTTATAGTATTGACGAAAATAGAATCTTAGCTGAGACAGCGGTTTTGTTAGCCAAGTACACCATAACCGAAGAGATTCAAAGGCTTTCGGCGCACCTCGCCGAATTCCGTGCAGAGATGGCACGGAATGAAAGTCCGGGGAAAAAGCTTGATTTTCTCTGCCAAGAGATGAACCGGGAAATCAATACCATAGGCTCAAAAACCCCTCTGCTTGCCATAAGTCGGGAGGTTGTTTCCATGAAAGATGCCTTGGAAAATATCCGTGAACAGTTGCGCAATGTCGAATAGGGGAGCGCTCAGAACGCCGACACTGCCGTCTGTATCCGCTGCTCTTTGACAAATACGCTTCAATATTATTATACTCCTAACTATGATAATCATTAAAATATTGTTAGGGCTTATCGGGATTGGCGTCGTCATTTTTGTACATGAGCTGGGGCATTTTCTCGCAGCACGACTAGTGGGAATTGATGTTGAAGCATTTTCCTTAGGCTGGGGGAAAGCGATCTTGAAAAAGAAAATCGGCTCTGTCGAATACCGTATTGGTTTGTTCCCCTTGGGCGGCTATTGCAAAATGAGCGGGGAAAATGAATTTCAACAAGCTTATGAAAATAAGAGAGACTCGGTTGAGCCGGTTAAAGGAACGTTTTTTAGCGTCAGTCCTGTGCGCCGCATTATCGTATCCTTTGCCGGTCCCTTTTTTAATCTTATCTTTGCCGTTATTGCCCTCTCTTTAGTCTGGGGTGCAGGCATTACGGTCAATACCGTGGAAAATAAAATAGTTCTTGCCTCTAGTATCGATCCGGATGCCCAGTATCCGGCGGATAGCGCCCAGCTTTTAACCGGCGATCGCATCGTGGAGATTGCCGGTAAGCCAATCGCAACCTACCTTGATATTCAAGAAACTATCGTCCTTAATCCTGAAAAAGAGCTGCCGCTTAAAGTAGAACGGAACGGAGAGATACACTCCCTGAAGGTAAAGCCTGAATTGGATAAAAGCACCGGTTCAGGGAAGATCGGGGTGTATTACTGGGCGGAGCCTGTGGTGAGTGAAGTGGTACCGGAGAGCCCCGCCGCACTTGCCGGCTTAGAGCCTGAGGATCGTATTCTTAAAATAAATGGACAGGATTTCCCGTATACCGTTGCACTCATCCCGATTATGCGCGAAAGACCGCCGGTATTATCAGTTGAGTTTGAACGGAATGGACAGACACAGACGACCGATATAGTTCCGTGGTATAGCGATTCAGGAGATGCGACCATTGGATTAGGCTATAAAACCCTGCACTATCGCACGCCGTCTCTTAATCCTATTCAAGCTCTCAGAACAGGCGCAAGTAAAGCATGGGAAACCTTTGCGGTCTCGGTTAAGAGCTTATCTCTTTTGTTTCGGGGCATTGATCTGACACAAGCTATTTCAGGACCTATGCGTATTACCATGATGGTAGGCGAGATTGCTACTGAAAGTTTCGGACAGAGTATCGGCACCGGCTTTTCTACTCTGGCAAACTTTTTGTCGCTTATTTCCATTTCGCTCTGTATCATGAACTTACTGCCGCTGCCAATCCTCGACGGCGGTATGATAGTACTCTTTCTTATTGAAGCTATACAACGAAAACCGCTGCATCCGCGGTTCATTATCACCTTTCAAATTGTTGGTGTCGTACTTATCTTCGGATTTATGGCTTTTGCCTTTTTCGGCGATATTCTGTACTTTGTGCGCAGCTAAACAAAGGGTTAGATGATGCCTAAAGCTTTCCTTCCCGGTCCTGATCCGGATTTTCCCTATCTTGATGAAACAGAGCGTTACCAGTTCCCGGCACCGGAGAAAGCGCCCGGAGATATTGTTGCTATCGGCGGCAACCTCTCGCCGGGTATGCTGCTTTCTGCCTATGAACAGGGGATTTTCCCGTGGTATGGTGAGGGCGATCCCCTCCTCTGGCAGTCACCGGATCCGCGCTTTGTCCTGTTCCCGCATAAGCTCCATATTGCAAAGTCCATGCAGAAAGTACTTAACAAAAAAGTATTTGATATTGCTTTTAATCGGGATTTTACCGCGGTCATTACGAACTGCGCCCAGATTGCACGGCACGGTCAAGCCGGTACATGGATTACCAAAGATATGATTGCAGCTTATAGTGAATTATTCAGGCTCGGCTATGCAGAGTGTGCAGAAAGCTATAGTGACGGCGTGCTGGTAGGCGGTTGTTACGGGATAAAGCTCGGCAATGTTTTTTATGGCGAGTCCATGTTTGCCAAAGAGACCAATGCTTCCAAGGCGGCGTTTTTAGTCTTTGCCCAGAAGCTTTTTGCTGAAGGCATACGGTTTATTGACTGTCAAGTACCGACCGTTCACTTAAAGAGTTTAGGCGCGGTAACAATAAGCCGGAAAGAATTCTTGAGGTTGCTTGATGTCTGAAGACAGCGCCGCTTTAGTTGTCCTTGGCATTGGCTCGAACAAAGGGGACTCGCCGCGTATTGTGCGCGCAGCAATCGCCGTCTTGGATACTATACTCGGCAGTATGCGATGCGCATCCCTGTATAAAACCGCCCCGCTTTACGTACTTGATCAGGACTATTTCTTCAATACCGCGGTGAGCGGTTTCTATGCGCACAGTCCGGCTGTCCTGCTGAACACCATTCACCGACTTGAAGCATCGTTTGGTCGGGATCGGTCCCGTGAACGGCGGTTTGGGGAACGCACGCTCGACATAGACATACTGCTTTTCGGTCAACAGATCTGTGAAGAGCCGCTACTAACCATACCCCATCCGCGGCTTCATGAGCGAGCGTTTGCTCTGGTCCCCTTACTGGAACTCATACCGGATGCCGTTGATCCGCGCACTGGTATTCCTTTACAGACTATCTTAGCAAGACTGCCTGAAAAAGAGCTCGCTTTTGCTGCGGAAAGATAGGTCTTCCTACGAGGTCTGACCTATCTTTGATTTATCTAAAACCGAGGTCTGTCCTATCGAAGCCGAGATCTGAACGAGAAGCGCCTGAACTTTACTGTTCAGGCGCGGTTGAAAGAAGCGGGCGAGGATTATGATTGTATGTTTCGTTTCGCCATCATGGTCTTGCGTATCAAATCAACCGGAATAATTGAAATGGCAAGCACCAGTATCAGTATCCATTGGATATGATTCAGTCCATAGCAGTTGAATATCCCGCGACCAATATAAACCAGCAGCGTTTGTACCGCACTGATAATCAGAATTATACGGAGGAAGCCCAGATTCCTATGAATATTGTCAAATAAATTCAATTTATCGGTGCGGGCATTAAACGCATTGAAGACGGCAATAAAAATAAAAAAGGCAAAATAACCGGTGTGAAACATATCAGGCTCTAAAGGAAAATACCGCTTTAGAAAAGGCGTAAATAAATACACGACGCTTAACAGAAAAACCCATAAAGCCCCGATAAAGATAGCACTCCACATAGCAGAGCTGACAATGGGTTCATCACGGCGTTTCGGCTTCTCTTGCATAAAGCGTTTGAGCGCCGGCTCGCCGCCAAACGCCAGTGCAGCAAGAGTATCCATAACGAGGTTTACCCAGAGTATTTGGGTAATTGAGAGCGGATTTTCCTGTCCAAAAAGCGGCGCCACAAAGTTGACCAAGACAGCAGAAACATTGATCGTCAACTGAAACACGATGAATTTCCGAATACTGTTAAAAATAGTCCGCCCGTAAAGAATGGCTTTGTCAATGGAATTGAAGTTATCGTCAAGAATAACAATTTCACTGGCTTCTTTTGCAACCTCAGTGCCGCCGCCCATAGCAAAGCCAACATCCGCTTTCTTGAGCGCTGGCGAATCGTTCACCCCGTCGCCGGTCATACCAACCACGTAGTTTAACTCCTGCGTGAGACGGACCAGCCGGCTCTTATCAGTCGGCAAGGCACGGGCAACAACCCGGATATGGGGGATTATCTTTTTTACTGCCTCGTCATCCATGGTGGCAAGTTCATCCGAGGTGAGAACCAAATCATTGTAATTCTTGAGAAGTCCTGCCTCTTGTGCAATGGCAACCGCCGTCTCTTTGCGGTCGCCGGTTATCATAACGACGTGAACGCCGGCTTCCTGTACTTCGTTAATCGCGGTAATTGATTCCGGTCTTACCTCATCGCGAATCCCCACGATACCAACCAAAATCCAATCATTTTCCGGCAGGCTTTCGTTATTAACGATTTTTTCTTCAGAAATCGCAATAGCAAGCACCCGTATAGCCCGCGTTGCCAGAGTATCAATATGGGCATTGAGCGCATTAAAACCGGTAAAAGGTTGTACCGTGCCGTCCTTCTCATAATAGAATTTGCATTTGCTCAGTATTTTTTCCGGCGCACCTTTTATCAGGGTAAGGTTATACGAGCCTTCAATAGTCGTTGCAGAATATTTATTGGTACTGTTAAAAGGAATCTTACCGACCGTTCTAACCGTTTTGACTGGCACCGGCAGCGCCTCTTCATGCAGGGCAAAGCCGAGTATAGCCCGTTCGGTTGCATTCCCGCCCACAGGATGAGCATGATCCCCTGAGCCTGATATAACCGAGTCGGTGTTTTGATGAATGGACAAAGAGAGGTATTGTTTTAAGCCGCCGGTTACATCGCGGTACTTTTTGTACTCAAAGCCTGTGCCGTCAATAAACGTAACTACTTCAAGTTTCCCCTTGGTGATAGTGCCGGTTTTATCGCTAAACAGAAAGTTAAGACTACCTGCCGTTTCAATACCAGCAATTTTCCGTACTAAGACGTTATCTTTAAGCATTTTTCCCATGTTCAGCGCCGATACAATGGCGATCATGAGGGGAAGACCTTCAGGCACTGCCATAACAATAATGATAACCGCCAGCATGATAGCATGAATGAGATCGCTGACAAGGTGCGACCAGTTGCTCAAATAAGCTGTGATTTCTGCCGCATTAAAGCCATTGTGAATCACAATGCGCTGAAACAGCAGCGCTATCGCAATGGCAATACCGCCTATGTAGCCGAATTTGCTGATAGTGCCGGCAAGTCCGCTCAACTTTACCTTGAGTGGTGTATCACGCTCATCATCGGTTTGCAATTCTTTAGCAATAGCGCCATAGACCGATTTGTCGCCGACCACTGTTACCTGCATGACCGCATTGCCGGAATAGACCACAGAGCCACGGAAAATCTTGTACTGGTTAAGAAAATCCATTGCCGTCTCTTCATCTTTATAGCCGGAAGGAATCGTAATTTTAGTTGCCTCTTTAGACTCTCCATTCAGCACCGACTGATCAACCTTTATCGTACCGTTGATGATGATGCCGTCAGCCGGCACTTTATCGCCAGCCTGCAACAAAATCGCATCGCCGGTTACAATATCATCAATGGCTAATTCCGTAATCTCTCCATTCCGGTAAACCTTGCATTTTATTTTTGACGCCTCCTCCTGCAACTTTTGGAAGGCATTTTCGTTCCGGTATTCGGAAAAGGTTGATACCAGTGTCGCAAGCAGAATCGCAACGGCTATGCCCACAGGCTCATACCACGCCATTTTATCTTCTATCCAGCCGGCGTAAGAACCAATAACAAGAATAACATTGATAGCTAAAGCGACAATCAATATCTTGATCATTGGATCCTTAAAATTATCCTTTAATTTTTCTAAAAAACTTTCGGTTTTCTGTTCCGTCAACCGATTATCCCCATATTTTTCTTTTGAAACCGCAACTTCCTGATCAGTAAGCCCAAACATAATTCCTCCTTGGGTAGTGTTATAAGGTAATAGCTACTGTAGCAAAATCTCATAAAGAATGGAAGCTATTCCCGCTAGTTCCAGAGGCAGCCTGTTGCAAGGAATAGCAGGAATAGAGTAGGTCTGACCTATCCCACCAGTCCATCACCGGAGGAGCTTGAGGTCTGTCCTCCATGCAGTATCAGTTACCAGCGAGATAATACTGACAATACCGTGTTCCCGATGGTATGCGCCGCTGTACTGCCACTGTTCAGGCTTCTGTACTAATT
>JAISMB010000078.1 GCA_031276945.1 Spirochaetaceae bacterium
AAAGTCTTGTTAGCCGATAGAGGGTATGACGTGAATCATGTAGTAGACACAGCCTGTGCAGGAGGTATTAAGGTAGTTATTCCTTCCAAGCGTAGTCGGAAGGTGGTAAGGACTTATGACACAGAGCTGTATAAGAAGCGCCATCTTATTGAGATGTATTTCGGTGGCTCAAACAGTACAGAGGTATTGCTACTCGCTATGCTCAACGCTCTGATTCCTTTCTTGTCTCTCTCTATCTCAGATTTATCTTCCTTCCTTTTGACGACACCCCCTAAGTCAGACCTCGCGGTCTGTCCGTGATTCTTTTCTCTAGTATTTACTTTACACGCCGGTGCGGGTATACTGCTTGTATGAATCTGGCGATTTTTTTGTGCCTCTTCTTCATAGGAGGAGGCACCCTTTTTCCCCAAGAATCCCTCGCATCGACTCTCAGCACCTATCAGCAGAATTTTATCCGTGCTGATCTGGCAGATAAGGTCAATAGATTGCAAGATGCGGCAAAAGACCCGCGGGCGGATGAATTTATGGGCGAATTCTACGACTTTGCGCTCCAGTTTACCCTGTACTATGCACAGATTCTTTCACATGACATAGAAATGTCCCGGCTGGTGGAGGTTGCTGCCCAAGGTATTGAAAAGACCGGACATACCGTTTCGGTCGGTACTTTAATGCAGCTTTTAAGCCAGTACACCGATACGCTCACCGCTGTTGCGCTGATAAATGCCCTCGCTACTGTGGGCAAGGGACAAACCCGCGTGCATGAGCTTCTTAACAGCTCTCTTTCCGCGCACAATGCCGCGCTTAAAGCCGGTCGAGAGCCTGATACAACGCTCGTCTTAACCTGTATTAACGCCTTGGTTCGGTTAGGCGATTCAGGCTCGTATCCGGTTTTATTCAGCAGCGCAGTAGCAGACTATCCTGATACCATTAAAAAAGCCGCTGCCGCCGCACTGGAAACCATACCCGGCAACTTACAGCAGTTTCTCATTGAGATAATCAAAACTAAGCCGGTAGCTGAAAAACGTGCGGCTTTTGCGATTGGGGCACAGAGCAGCCGCCTGAGCAATAGCGAACAGGGCGCATTAGCGGAAAGCGCTTTGGCTATCAGCCTGCTGCCGGAGCATGAACACGACAGCGCCTTTGCTGATATGCGCTACCAGTCCATTATACTGCTCATCAAAGCAAAGTGGACCAGCGCCACTCCGCTTGTCATAGAGCATTACCACCGTGTTCTCTCCGGCTACCAAAGTGGTATGGTAGATAAAATCAGACTTATTGAAGCAATAAGCGCACTTGGTGCCATGAAGAGTACTGAAGCCTCACAGGAATTGGTGCTTGAACTGGGCTACCTCAATGCACAAACCGAAGCGCGTAGAGGGTTCGACACGGCGCTTGTTCTAGCTGTGATTCAAGCCCTCGGCACAATAGGCGACAAACAAGCATTCGATCAGCTCCTCTATGTTGACTATCTCCCGTATCCTGAAGCGCTGAAGAGTGCAGCCCGCAACGCTCTCTCGCAGCTCAAATGGTAACCTCCACCCCTGCACGCACCAAAAAGTTCTGCTTTTTGCTTTTTTACACTGAAGTTTGGGTCTTTTATACTGGAGTTTGGGTCTTTTATACCGAAGTTTAAGTCTTTTATACCAAAATTTAGGGCTTTTACACCGGCATTTGAATCGCTCACAGGTGCATGTGAGTCGCTTATATCAGTCTTGCTCACAGGACTACGCAAGACAAAGGATCAGGTGATGCTATGGTATTACTAGGCGCGGCGGCTGCGGCAGCCGTCTATTATTCTTTCTTATTGTTTTCGTACTCTGTGCTGCTGCTTTTCGGCGCCAGTATAACCGCACTCAGCCTCTGTCGGGCGCTGCTGACGGTTCACCGGCACGACCGCCGCCTGCACGCCCTTAATGCGGCAGTCCATGCGCTCTGTATTGGCGCGGTCATAGGGTTTACCGCCGGCTTCCCCCGTCCGGCACGATGGGGAATGCCTCAAGAGCGTATTACCGGCTTGTACGGCACAATTGCAAATGATCCGATGACTTTTTCAGATGGACGAGGCAGGCTCGCTTTTATCGTAAACCAGAGCGTAAACGCTGAGGAGGCGCGGGTATCGGCATACGGGCAGGTACTGGTGCTGTTTCCAGCTGATTATGGGACTTCTCTTAAAACATTCGGGCGCGGCACACAGGCTTTTATTGAAGGCAGGTTTATACCGGGTGCGGAGGGGCTGTTTGCCGCGGACGCTCTGTATATGACCAAGCCGGCTTCTTTCGTGGATCAGGCGCGCACCAGTATCCGTATGCAGGTTTTTGCATGGTTTGCCGATTCCGCATGGGGAGGCTTGTCTTTGGCGCTCATTCTCGGTATAAAAGACAAGGTGGATACGCAGCTCGCACAAAACTATCAAAAAGCCGGCTCTTCCCATGTCTTAGCGCTGTCCGGCATGCACCTCTCCCTTATCATTGCGCTGCTGAGCCTGCTCTTGAAACGGGCGGTAGGTCTCAAAGTATCGGCAGTACTGGGGGCGCTTTTCATAGTCGGCTATGTTTATCTTGTCGGCGACCTGCCTTCGCTTAACCGGGCGGCTGTCATGTACCTGCTTGTTACCTATGCCATCATCATGATCCTACCCAAGAAACCGTCTGTTTTTCTTGCGATGAGTTTCCTCATACAAATTATAGGAGAGCCCAAGACCGGCATGACCCTCTCTTTTATCTTATCCTACAGCGCGCTCGCCGGTATTTTGGTATTCGGACCGGTGCTCTCCCAGCTTATGAAGGGGCGCCTGCCGGCAAAAATAGCCGCTCCTCTTTCAGCATCATTAGGGGCTTTCATAGCAACGGCAGCAATCACCGCCGGCGTTTTTGGCATCTTGTATCCGGTCGGGATACTCGCCGGACTTATTATTGTACCGCTCACGGAAGTTTTTATTATCTTTTCTTTTCTATTTTTAAGCTTCTGCCCGTTTCCAGCTCTGGCAAACTTCCTCTGTCCGCTGCTGGAACTGCTCTACCGGTCTCTTGAATACACAGTATCGTTTTTTGCACAAGCCCCCGGTATTCCCGTCCAGAATACGCAGGCAGTCATTCTGATAACCGCTCTGCTTGGCGCCGGCATTGTACTGCTCAAGACGAGATGCACGGAAGAAGGAAAAGCGCAATGTCTTTAAGGGTAAACTACGATTCACCCTCTGCTCTGCGGGCTTTTTTAGATGAACACGGGCTTTCTCTGCATAAACGATTTGGGCAAAACTTTCTTATCAGTCCGGCGCTCCGCCGGCGCCTTGTTGATGCGCTGGACATTCAAGCCGGCGATTCGGTTTGGGAAATCGGACCGGGTCTTGGAGGTCTGACCGCACTTTTACTGGAGCGCGGCGCACAAGTTCGAGCGTTTGAGGTTGATCGGGGCTTCTGCCGGATTTTACCGGAACTATTTGCCGAGGAAGGCGGCTTTACCTTGGTTGCCGGAGATGTACTAAAAACGTGGCAGAGCGCCCCTCCCGCCCCTTATCTCTTAGGCAACCTCCCCTACACCATAGCCGCGGTCCTTATAGGCAATTTAATCGAAAGCAAGCGGCTCTTTAGCCGTATGGTGCTGACGGTACAGCAAGAGGTCGCCGAGCGTATTCTTGCCGGTCCCGGTTCAAAGAGCTACTCGTCATTGGCGGTACTGTGCGCCTCTGTCTATACGGTAAAGGCGCTGCCGGTTATGAAACCTGCTTCTTTTTACCCCATCCCCCATGTTAATTCACGGGGCATACGCTTTGATCAGCGTACCGATTATGATCCGGCTGAGTATCCGGTCTTTTTTCCCCTTCTTGTCCGCCATCTCTTTTCCGCACGGCGTAAGACCATAAAAAACAACCTGTCTGTTTTACACGCCCAGAGACCTGAACTGCATAAAGGAATAGACGATGCAGCGCACTGGACAAACCGGCTCCTTGAGACCTGCCATCTTTCCGGCAGTGCGCGGGTTGAGGAATTGAGTCTGCACGATTTTCTTCGTTTAGCGCAAACCATTAACACTCTTTCTTGAAGGGCGTCTATTCTTTTTTCAATCATAAAGCTTGAATATGTTTTTCTATTGTAGCAATGAGTTCATCCGGCGTTGAGGCTCCGGCGCCGATACCGACTCGGGTATACCCGGCTAAAGCGGACGGAATATCGGCGACCGATTCTACCAGCCACGCCGGTTTGCCCGCATCGTGTGCAAGGACAACAAGCCGGTGGGTGTTTGCCGATTCACGCCCGCCTATGACAATAACGGCATCCACTGTAGCGCATAAGGCGCGCACCGCCTCCTGCCGCTGCTGCGTTGCCGGACAGATCGTGTCAACCCGCCATATATCGGGAAAGTACGGTATTAATGCGCCGGCTATGTCCTGATATTCAGCCGGTGAAATAGTCGTCTGTCCCAGCAGTACCGTGGCTGCATCCGGCTCCTCTTGAGCGAGCCGTGCGCCTGCTTTGCGAGCCTGTTTCGGATCAGGGACCACAATACAACCGGGCGCATAACCTTTAAGCGCTTTAATTTCACCGTGGTTCTGCTCACCGGCTAAGAATATCTTATAACCTTCTTGCGTCAACTGCTGGGCTTTTTTCTGGTTTGCCCTTACCTTCGGGCATGTTGCATCGACAATTTCAGCATGACGCGCCTCTAATGCCGCCTTCAGTTGCGGACTGATACCGTGCGCACGGATAACCACCACTGCGCCTGAAAGGTCTTTTGGTAAAGCTGATTCGGAGAGCATCTGCACGCCTCGCTCTGCCAAATCGGAAAGCACCTGTGGATTATGAATAAGCGGACCCATGGTATAAACAGCGCCGCGCGGATGCGCTCTAAGCTGTGCATCGACCGCATTCACCGCCTGTTTTACCCCGCTGCAATAACCGCAAACCGCGGCACGGATACTACACATGAGCGGTTGCATCACCGCTGCCGTTCTTTACACGCACGATTCTCTTTACGAACATTATCCCGATACTACCATCTTTTTTATAGGTTTTGCTAGGGAGTATCGTCAAAAGGAAGGAAATAAAGTAAGATAACAAGATGAAAGAAAACGGAAAAGCACTGCACAGACACGACATCAGTGATAACCTGTGGGAAAAAATAAAAGACTTACTGCCAGAAGCGGCAGGTAAACAGGGTCGAATAGCTCATGACAATCGACGCTTTATCAACGCGGTATCCTGGATTATCAGAACCGGCGCCCCTTGGAGAGACTTACCTCCTGAATACGGCGACTGGAAAAATACACATCGAAGGTTTTGCCG
>JAISMB010000083.1 GCA_031276945.1 Spirochaetaceae bacterium
GCAATACCTCTGTACTGTTTAAGCCACCGAAATACATGCTCAATGAGATGGCGCTTCTTATACAGCTCTGTGTCATAAGTCCTTACCACCTTCCGACTACGCTTGGAAGGAATAACTACTTTAATACCTCTTGCACAGGCTGTGTCTCCTCCCTGGTTCACGTCATACCCTCTATCGGCAATCAAGACTTTTACCGATAAACCTGCCATTAAGAGCGGTGCATACGCGCAATCCGCCTCCCGCCCCACTGAAACTGTGATACGCACCGGCTTTCCCCTCGTATCTATAGCAAGGTGGACTTTCGTATTGAGCCTTCTTTGGTACGCCCTATCGCTTGATTTCCTCCAACCGCTCCGCATCCGTCCGCATGGACTTTACTATACGTTGCGTCTATCATAAGCCACGTGGTATCCACTTCCCCGATAACTTCAGCGGCTATTGTTTTCCAGACATCCCTATCCCGTCGGCGGCAAAACCTTCGGTGTGTATTTTTCCAGTCTCCGTATTCAGGAGGTAAATCTCTGTCTGGAACGCCGGTTCTGATAATCCAGGATACAGCATTGATAAAGCGTCGATTGTCATGAGCCATTCGACCCTGTTTACCTGTCCCTCCTGGTAGTAAGTCTTTTATCTTTTCCCACAGGTTATCACTGATGTCGTGTCTGTGCAGTGCTTTTCCGTTTTCTTTCATCTTGTTATCTTACTTTATTTCCTTACTTTTGACGACACCAGTGCCAACTTACACAGTAACCTTTAAGACTAACGGTGGGTCAGCAGTAGAAGCACTTACCGATATTGCTTCAGGTGCTAAAATCACCGCTCAGAAAGGCAGATACTTCTTTGAAAGCGCATAAGCAGTCGTCGTAAAGAATATACCGAAAAAAGTCTCCGTTAGAGTTACCGTGATAGTCGTTACGTAGCCGCTCAAAATTTGAAGGTTCTTGAAAATCCGTCTGATAGGTCTCAAGGTTAAACTCTCTGAGTCAGAGAAAAGCACCGCCTTGGCAGTTTCTTCCACAAGAACTGAAAGACATCATAATGACGTGGCGGATGGGTTAAAAGCCGTGGCTTTTGAGGTATGCACGCCGCTTAAAAACGGTCATGCAGTACTGCTTACTGTGCAAATACACCTGCAAATCCCTTGAGTTGCGCAGGAGGCGAGGGTGAGCACAGTATTCTTGCCTTGTAGCAGTTCATAATGCCGAAAAAGACTGCCGGTTTGTTTTCAGCCCTCGATGATTTCCTCTTCCCTTCATCTTTTTTTCACGCTATACTCTCTCTATGAATAGACAGTATTTTTTTCTATGGAGTTTTATACTGGTGTTTTATGCTGGTTTTGCACTGCCAGCGCAAGAGCCGCTTTCTCGTTCTTTCCGAAATCTGTCTTTAGGCATAGGACTTGATGAACTTAAAGCGGCTTTGCAACAAGATGAACTGTTTTTATTCCGCGGGGACCGGGATGTGTCATTGCTGCCGTTTCGGGATGAAAGTCTTGTTGAGACAACCGGCACTTCGTTTATCCAGCGGGCTTGGTTTCAGCTCCGTGATGGGCAGGTCTTTATTATGTCCTTTACCTTGAATACGCGCCTCATCGATCATTACAGCGTCTTTACTGCTCTGGCACAAAGATATGGAAAACCCGCGCAGCTCGACCCGAAACAGACGATTTGGGAGGCGGAGGGGACCCGTATAGCGCTGGAAAGACCGCTTACGATTAAATATATTGACACGCAAATCTTTAACGAGATACAAGACGAATCTCAGGTTGATAAATCAGAACTGTTGCAGTTGCGCGAGGATTTTCTGCATGAATTCTAGGCGCTCTTCTGTCGTCTTTGCTTTTTTCTCTACCTGCATTCTGTATAATTGCGTTGCCGGCGGCGCTCAAACCTTTGAGAAAAAACAGTACACCCTTGAGAGCGCCGGCAAGACAATCCCCATCAATGTAGAAATTGCCCGTACCGAGGTACAGCGTGCACAAGGCTTGATGCGCCGAAAAGTAGTGCCTGATGGCACCGGCATGTTGTTTATTTTTGAACGAGACCAAATACTTTCGTTCTGGATGGAAAACACCCTCGTTCCGCTTTCCATTGCCTTTATCAGCTACGATGGTCGGATAGTAGAAATCCACGACATGAAACCTTTGAGCCGGATACAGATACAGTCAAGCCGTTCTGCTCGCTATGCCCTCGAAGTACCGCAAGGCTGGTTTGATCGGGTTGGTATAACCGTGGGGGCTCAGCTTAAGCTGGAGGATTCGGCACGTCAACTGTAACCGATTCCGTTTCAAAGCCCTGATCCTTTATTCTATACCTAACGCTTCGGCAAAAGCTTTATCTGCATCCTTAGCATCAAGCGTACGAATAACTTCCCCTTGCCGGAACAAAAGCACTTTACTGCCGGCGCCGGTAATACCCAGATCAGCATGGCGAGCTTCACCCGGACCATTCACTGTACAGCCCATAATAGCAATATGCAGAGGTTTCTGGAGAGCATAGAGCGCCGGCAACCATTTTTCAATAAAAGCATGGGTATCAAAACTGTACCGTCCGCATCGTGGACATGAAATAATGGTTACCCCTTGCTGGGTTCTTCCAACGGCGTTCAGGATTTCCCGTCCTGCAATAACCTCATGTTCCATCGTATCCGAGAGCGAGACTCGTATCGTGTCTCCAATACCGTCTTGCAGTAAATCGTAAAGAGCAATCGTATTGCGCACTACTCCAGCAATGAGGGGTCCGGCTTCGGTAACCCCGAGATGCAGGGGTACATCACTTCGTTCTGCCATAAGTCTGTTTGCTTTTATCGTTTCAGAAACCGAGGAAGCTTTTATTGAGACGACTACGTTTTGAAAATCAAATTCCTGAAATAGCGCCAACTCTCGTTCTGCTGTCTGCACCAGAGCATCTGCTACAGACAGAATACGAGAATCGACTTTTTTGCGTAAATCTACCGGGAGACTGCCCGCATTAATACCAATACGGATTGGTATCTCACGAGATGTAGCTTTTGATAGTATTTTTTTTACCTGAGAGCGAAGAGGGATATTTCCCGGATTAAGACGAATCTTTGCAATAGGAAAATCAAGACAACGCAATGCAATTTTGTAATCAAAGTGAATATCAGCAACTAACGGCATAGAAACAGAACCAGCAAGTTCACCCACAACAGTAGCGGCTTCCAAATCAGGCACCGCAAACCGTAGCAAGCGGCAGCCCATCATTTTAAGACGATTGATACGAAGGATAGCCTGCGGTATATCTACCGGCATGAGACTATCCTTCCACATTGTTTGGATAACCGGCTCTGAAGCGCCCCCGCCCCCTATCATAACGGATTCGACATTGTCGAAACCGCCAATTTTTATCATTCGTGAAAGACGCATCATAGTCCCTTACGGTGACGTGCAAAGACGCTTTCTTTCATCTAAAAGGCTCTATCCACCGTTGGCTTTACAACTTTTTTCTACGCAATCAACATAGAGAAAACCATTACAAACAAAGCTACGGTTTCACACAATCCTATGACAAGCATATAGTTACCAAAACCTTGTCCTGTTTCTCCATAGGCATCGCAGGCAGCCGCTGAACAATTTCCTTGGGCAAGCGCTGAACCGCCCATTGCAAGACCTGCAAATAGACCAACACCTAAAAGCTGAAAACCATTCAAATTCTGGCTTCCTAAAAGAGTCTGCATTAAAATAAAACCATAGATAGTCTGTGTCAAAGGAGCACCGGCAAAAGCCACTAAAATAAAAGGCACCGGTTTATTTTGAATAAAGCACTTTTTCCATGCCCCAATAGCAGCCATACCGGCAACACCGGCGCCAGCTGCAGAACCAACCGCGGCAAGACCGAGGCACGCTCCAACACCAATCTGTCCAACTAATCCCGCATCCATTATCTGCTCCTTATGTTTATTTCGTGGATTTTTGCTTGAGTGCAAAGGGTTTATATGAATAACCGGACCATTCCATTCCAAGGTGGTTACCGGCATATTCCAGTAAATTAAGCCTGACTCCGTGAACAATCACGGATAAGGCATTCATGATCATATTGAGAACATGACCAAAAGCTAATATCAAGATTCCGGCTACTAATTTTAAGATAATAGTCACGATGGAAGTACCTAAATCGTTACCCAATCCAGACATCGCGTTAAAACTTTGTGCAATAGAAGTACCGGCAAGTCCAACAGCAAAAAGCCGAATATAACTGATAATATCGGCAAAACTTGAGACAGCATTCAAAAATGTCGGCAAAAAATTAGCGAAACTCTTACCTACATTAACAAGAGGGTTTGAGTTTCCACCTTTCTGTTCTGAAAAAATAAAATAGGTTGCAAGTCCAAAAGCAATTAAGTACGTCGCAAAAGACGGCAATGCTATCTGTAAGAGCATTGACAAGACCAAAAAATACAAGCCAATCATCATAACAAGCCAGCCCGCCTGTGCCACCGCAACAGCTTTCGTTGCAGATTGAGCAAGCTTCAAAATATTTTTTATATGGGCAAGTACAAGCTGCACAAGAGCTACAGAAAAACAAAGAAATTGAATATTCCAATATGCCGTATTACTTGGTTGTTCTGCAGGAATCTTAAATAAATTGCGCAAAACCATCGGAAATTCCGCTAAGGGCACCGACGGATTGAATTGCGGAATTACCAATACTTGTAAAAAACTGGGTAAATGTTCGTAAGGAATCGCAAACCATGCCCCATTTAAGGCTCCCCACACTATGGTACAACAAGAAAGCAAGCCAAATAATTTTACCGCATCAGGCACTGTACCGGTTTTTTTCTTATAGTTTGAACCAACACAGAGAGTAATAATCAAAATTAGCGTACCGTAAGCCGCATCGCCAAAGATCATGGCAAAAAAGAGGCAGAAAAACAGCAAATACGAAAAACTGATATCATATTCTCGGTAACCGGGTACTGTTCCTAAAAAGCTGAATAAAGGCTGTATAAGGCGGACAAAAGCTTTGTTTTTAACTAAGGTTGGCGGATTATCAGCATCAGTCGGGTCCGTCACTGAAAGCGCCCACCCATTTTCTGTGGCTGCTCGTTTTAGCATTCCAATATTATCGTGCGGAACAAAACCGGTAAGCCAAGAAATGGTCATGCTTGATGGTATTTCATCTAGTTTTTCCATACTAAGCCGGGCAGTCTCAAATTCTATATCTTGTATGATACGAGCTAGATCATCTTTTATCCGGTCTGCACCCGCCGCCAGAGCTAAGAGCTCTTTTTCCAGTGCATCGAGTCTGTTTCTGATAATGACGGCACTATCATTGAGTTCAGAGAGTGACCGTTCCGGTACACTCCATGGTGTTTCACCAGCAATTTCTTTTTCCACTGCAAGTCCGTATACCGTCGTTTTATCGCTACCCAGTACGATAAATTTTTGATCATCACTCAAAGTATTGTACGTTTTATATGGCAACTCATAAGGAATCAAGATAATTCCCTGTTCAGCAAGTTTTTTGAGATCATCTGGTTCAAAATTACCCCATTTTTCGATACGCATACACTCCTTAGTATTACTAAGAAGCTGTTCCTGTAAAGTTTTACGTTCATCAACTAAGGTAAGAACCTGAGTCGTTAAATCATTAGATTCAGCACCCGATGGGAGTATCCTCTCGTTTTTATACGTTCGTAATATTCCTAATGCTGTCTCAGATTTTACTTTCCGGTCCAATAATTTCGACAAAGTATCCGAAGCAACAGTCCGCTTTTCAAGGTGAACCAAACCAAGTTCTCGTAACCGCTCAAGCGATGCCGGACTGCTTTTATCCATAAAAAATAAAGATACTTTCTTCATTGGCACGATCATTTGGCTACCCTCTCCATACCTCGTTTGGCAATTTTACCGCGTACCACCGCAGCAGTTTGCTGATCACCTAAGAAAATCTGAATCTTCTTAATATTTCCGCGTGTCTCCGGTATTTTTACTTTTTCAAAGAGATTAACGCGTTGAGTTGTTACTCTTAATTCTTGATCTAAGGCAGACCGTTGTTCTTCCAGCGTCTGCGCTTCCAAATCAAGGAGCAAGACCTGTTTCATCCGGTTAACCGCCGCATCAAGCCAGAGAGCTGTATGTACTAAATCATAAGCAGCAATTTCAAAGTCAGCACCTTCAAAAATCGGTATAGGAACACCCGCAATATTGCCCTGTGTAGTTTTCACCCGGCTAATAGTAAGAATACCGGGATTAAAGACAGCTTTTTCACCAAAAACGGCAATCCATACCTTAAACGACTCATCAAGATAGTGTCTTTGTTGTTGCAATTCGCGGATCCGCGCCTCGGTAGTCCGGATCTCTGCCTGTAATTGTTGTTTTTTCAACATCAAAGTTGGCAGATAGCGTCGGAACATTTTGAGTGCATCTTTTTGCTTTTTCAACTCGTTTTTAGTCAGTTTGATTTTTGCCACAGTCCAGCCTCTATAATTACCGCTTAGTTAAAATATCCCGATCAAGATATCTCTCATAAAAATAAGCATCATTATGCATAGTTTTAATTTTAACACCCATTACTCATTCTCAGAACCGAAAAATATTCCACTTTTTTTTGTTTTATAGAGCAACGCCAGAAGTATCAGCTTTTTCCCCATAAAAGATGCGCCATTGTACCAAAATCTTTTATTGCTTCTTCGGCCAGAATTTATTAATCAATTCTGAACGAAGACCAGTTTCCTCTGGATTAAAACAATCAGCTAGTATTTCCCAACCCAGGTCAAGGGCACGCTCTAAAGGAATATTGACTGAAAGATCCATCATTTGCTTTTCAAAAGCAGCGCCATATTTGAGTAATTTCTCATCCCAGGGAGTCATAATAAAACCCATAGACTTCTTTTCAAGGGTATCTTTATACGCTGCATAGAGTTTGATCATACCATCCATAATAGCACGGTGATCGGCACGAGTTTTCCCGTTGACTTGTTGTTTAAGACGGGACAATGAACCAAAAGGCTCAATCCGTCCTCCTTTAAGGTAGTATTGTCCCTCGGTAATATAGCCGGTATTATCCGGCACCGGATGCGTTACATCATCACCCGGCATAGTAGTAACACCAAGAACGGTAATAGAACCGGCTGTACTAAAATCAACTGCTTTTTCATAGCGGGAAGCAAGCTGACTATACAAATCACCCGGATACCCTCGATTAGAGGGTACCTGTTCTTGAACAATAGAAATTTCTTTCATAGCATCAGCGAAATTAGTCATATCAGTTAATAAAACTAAGACATCTTTATCCTGCAAAGCAAATTGTTCAGCAACCGCAAGGGACATATCAGGTATCATCAAACATTCAACCGTAGGATCCGATGCTGTGTGAATAAACATCACGGTACGCGATAAAGCACCGCCTTCTTCCAAAGTATCTTTAAAGAAGAGATAATCATCATATTTAAGTCCCATACCACCGAGGACGATCACATCAACTTCTGCCTGCATCGCTATCCGTGCAAGAAGCTGGTTATACGGTTCACCTGAAACCGAAAAAATTGGCAATTTTTGGGAAACAACTAAGGTATTAAACAGATCTATCATAGGAATTCCCGTACGTATCATCCGGCGCGGTATAATACGCTGAGATGGATTAACTGACGGACCGCCTATAGGGATCATATTTTCGTACAAACCTGGTCCCTTATCACGCGGGAGACCTGAGCCAGAAAATACCCTCCCCATAAGGTTTTCAGAGAAACTCACCTGCATAGAACGCCCTAAGAAACGCACGGTATCACCCGTGGAAATACCACGCCCGCCAGCAAATACTTGCAATGATACCAAGCCATTATCAAGCCGATTGACTTCTGCAAGCGAAGTGCCAAATACGGTGTCTACTTCTGCTAAGTCGCCGTAGCGCACCTCGTCAGCTCTGACAGTAATGACACTCCCCGTAATAGATTCAATTTTGCTGTATACCTTCTTCATAAGAATCCACCTTTACCGTTTAACCCTTTAATTTAAGAATTTTTTATAACTACTATCCGCTACCTTTATCATCAATAAAATCGCACATAGTACACAGTCTAGCATAGCAGACTAACCAGCACTTTGCGCTGCTACCACAGCTTTAATCTCTTTTTCATGTACCTCAAATTCTTTACTTTGCCATTCAAGACCATTATAATCAAGGAAACGCTGTCGGAGCCGGTTGAACCAACCACGCGCTTCATTTTTATCAACAAACCGGAAATTTTTTCTTAAAATATCCAAGACAATGGCAAATAAATGCTGCTGCCGTTCTGGTGAAGCTGCCGCATCAACGGTGCTAAATGAATCTTGCTGAAAGTACACCGAGTCTAAAAAGTCGCCTTTGAGATAGACAATGTAATCATCAAGACTTGTCCCTTCTTCACCGACAACTTTCATCATTTGTTCAACCTCACTGCCCCGTGTCATAAAATTATGAGCATACGCTACTTGATTGGCTGGGATGATTCCTTTGTACTTCGACCATGATTCAAGCGGATGAATTGCCGGATATTTACGAGCATCAGAGCGTTCGCGCGAAAGTCCATGGAAGGCGCCGACAACTTTCAGTGTCGCCTGAGTAACCGGTTCTTCAAAATTACCTCCCGCCGGACTTACTGTTCCTCCTATGGTAACGGATCCTAGTGAGCCGTCACGGAGACGAACTAATCCGGCACGCTCATAAAAGGCAGCAATAGTTGATTCAAGATAAGCAGGAAAAGCTTCCTCACCGGGAATCTCTTCAAGACGACCAGACATTTCACGCATTGCCTGCGCCCATCTGCTTGTCGAATCGGCAAGCAGTAAAATATGCAGACCCATCTGCCGGTAGTATTCCGCCAGAGTAACAGCCGTGTATACCGATGCTTCACGCGCTGCAACCGGCATAGATGAAGTATTACAAATGATGACTGTTCTTTCCATAAGGGAACGACCGGTTTTTGGGTCAGTAAGTGCTGGAAATTCCTTGAGCGTTTCAACAACTTCACCGGCGCGCTCACCGCATGCCGCTAAAATCACAATATCAACATCAGCATTCCGGCTGGTAACTTGCTGCAAGACGGTTTTCCCCGCACCAAAAGGACCGGGAATACAATAGGTACCGCCCCGTGCTACCGGAAAAAAAGTATCAATAAGCCTGACACGAGTCACCATAGGCTCTTCCGGTTTAAGCCGCTCTTCAAAAGCATCAACCGGTCGCTTAACGGGCCATCTAAACGACAGACTCACCGGAATAGCAGTGCCCCGCTCGTCTTGTAAGGTAGCTATAGTATCACGCACGGTATAAGAACCGGCGGGCATAACAGCATTAACGGTATAAGTACCATACCGATTAAAAGGCACCATAATCCGGTGAATAAAAGCGCCTTCGAGTACGGTTCCCAGCGTATCGGCTCGTTCAACAGTATCCCCAACTTTTACTGTTGGAGTAAAATCCCATTTTCTATCAAGAGGCAAAGCATCAAGGTAAACGCCGCGCTCAAGAAAATACCCGGCTTTTTCAGCAAGTTGTGGAAGCGGGTTTTGGAGTCCATCAAAGACCTGTCCTAAAAGTCCCGGACCCAATTCAACGGCTAACATATCGCCTGAGAATTCCACGCTATCACCGAGGGCTATGCCTTTGGTAATTTCAAATACTTGTAACTGAGCAATGTCGCCACGGATACGGATAACTTCGCTTTTCAGTTTCTTATCAGAAACGGCAACAAAACCGACTTCGTTCATAGAAACGATTCCATCACATTTGACGCTTACCATATTGCCGTTAACGGCGACTACTGTTCCCTTTGTTCCGACCATTGTAAAACTCCATTCTCTCTCGACAATCTATCCACGTATAACCGCATAAAGTCTTTTATATTCTGCAAAACCTTCTTCCATGACAAAAGCCCCCCGCCGTTCCATAAGGAGTAATTTCAGAAGATAGGCATAAAGAGTATTAACATGAAAATACTGCAACCCCTGCAGCGATTCTATTACTTTCCACCGTGCTTCATCCAAAAATACTTCAGCTTCCAAAGGAGATTCGATAGAAGCGGCTTGCTTTGCAAGCGCCGAGGCATCAGCAGGATATGCCGGCGGTTCAGGACTATCTCTTCTAAGCTGTATTGCCCTATAGCGCGCAAGATTGAGGCGTAACGCCCGTTCCCATACATACCACTGCTTGATAAACGGAGCAGCCGGCATATCAGCTACCGGATCAAGAACACACAGATCAAGCTCTGAAGCATCGTTCTTTGAAAGCTTGGCACGACACAACGCCTTAAACGCCGCCGCAGAAAAAGGAGCGGGCTGCCCATAAACAAGATAGGGAAGCTGTGAGGTCAAATAATAGTACGCCACCGCTTATCCTTTTTTTACTGTTGTTTTGAGAATTGCTGCGAGACGAGGATTGAGATACCCCGCAAGCATTTCAGCAACCGCCTCATCAGAAAAATCGTAATATGCAGAGCCGTCTTTAGCTGCAATACGGAACCCGGCGCCTATATTCCTGCTTGATTTGAGCGTAATACCTTTTTTCAACTGCTCATCGAGCTTTGCATTGAAAAAGTCCTGTAATTTCTGCAAATCACTCTCGCTTACTATCAGGTCAATGGTGTTTGTCTGTGCAGAAACCCAACTTTTAAGCAAATCCGGCAAAGTAAGTTTCAAAACATCGGCAGTATAGGCAGTACTCAACTCCTGCCTGACAAGCTTTCCTAAGAGAGTCTCAATTTCCGCCTTAAAAGCCAATATCAGATTCCGCGCTGCCTGCTCCAAAGCCGCTTTTCCGGCAGCTTCAGAACGCTCGGCGTCAATTTTACCTTGAGCAATTATAGCCGCCGCTTCTTTTTGAGCCGCTTCAATAATATGCCGCGCTTCCGCTTCTGCTTTTGCTTTCTGTTGGGCGATTTCAGCTTGTGTAGCTTCTATGCCTTCTTTCTTTATTTTGTCGATAAGTTCCTGTAACTGAATGTCCATTTACCAATCCTCTTTAATATAGAAATAACGATGCACTCTCGTATATAATCTTTTAACTTTGGCGCTGCTCTGCAAAGCTTCTTTTCAGAACGCCTCATAAGCCGCCGCCTTTTTTTCCGCTTTTCTTGGAGGGAAGCCGTCCGTTCTGCATCCGCAGCCGGGCTCCGCGCTTCTTTTTTCTATCTCCGGCGCTTATGCTTCTCTCTCCGCCCTTTGTTTTTTGAGGTTTTCCCTTCTTTAAGGCGAAGGCTCCCTTTATTTATGGGTCTTTACTCAGGCTTGTTTACCGCGGCTCTGTTTGTTTTGAGCATTGCCCACGCCGCCGCCGCCTTTTTATGTCCGCTTTTTAATATACTATCAATTTGTTTGTATGTCAAAAACAAAAAGCGTCTGTTCTTTATAGGCTTTGTCAGGACCGACAAGCGCCGCTGGAAACTGCGGTTTGTTCGGTGAATCTGGAAAATGCTGCGTTTCAAGACAGAAGCCGTCATATTGATGGTAGACAGAGTCAAGTTTCCCTTCAATACCGTCAAGAAAGTTACCGGTATAAAATTGTACGCCCGGCTGGGTAGTAAAGACACGCATAATCCGCCCGCTGCTCGCTTCAAAGACTTGGGCGCAGGGACGCAGGATTGCCTGAGCGCCGTCAACGACAAAACAATGATCGTAGCCGCCGACCTTTGCAATATCCGTTCCTATGCGTTTCATTTGTCTGAAATCAAAAGGAGTATCAGCGAGAGGAATGAGCTTGCCTGTGGGTATTTTATCGCCGTCAAGTTCAAGATAGGCAGAGGCATTGAGAAGCAGTTCATGGTGCAGGATGGAGCCTGAGCCTTCTCCTTTGAGGTTAAAATAGGCGTGATTGGTTAAATTGATTGGGCAGAGCGCATCACAGTGCGCTTCGTAGGCAATGGAAACTTCGTTGGAGGGGAATAAGCCGTAGGTAACGCTCACGGTCATATTTCCCGGAAAGCCGCCTTCTCCCTCAGGAGAGCACAGTTCAAGCCGCAGAAAAATGCCGTCTTCGTGCCGGTAGCTCTCTGTTTCCCAGACTTTTCTATCGAAGCCGCCCGGTCCTGAGTGCAGGCTGTTTTCTCCGTCATTGCGCCGCAGACAGTAGGTTTTTCCGTCCAAAGAGAAGCGCCCTTTTGCAATACGGTTTGCAAAGCGTCCTGCAACGACGCCCATAAAGGTTCTATTGTGCGTCCATGAATCAAGGGTTGAATAACCGAGCAGCACATCATCGGCGCGCCCTTTGCGGGAAGGCACATATAAAGCCGTCAACGCCGCTCCTAAAGATGAGATTGACAGGGATAAATCGCCGGCACGCAGCGTGTATAAAAAGACTTCTTCGCCCGAAGAAAGGACACCAAAAAGTTTGTGGGTGATTTCCATAAAACAAGCCCCTCACTGTTTATTGAAATTATAGAGGCTGCTTCTGCGGTTGTCAAGTTACCATTTATAAAAACCATCCTCCCGCTCTGTCTCTGCCCCTATCCAAGAGGCATACTTGCCGCCCTCGCTCGTTTTTTGCATGCCCCCCGCCTCTTATGCCGCCTCATTTGTCATTCCGGCGCTTCGTTTTACGTTAAGAATGAGTCATTGTACGCTAAGAATGCTTCATTTTATATTAAGAATGAGTCATTGTACGTTAAGAATGCTTCGTTTTACGTTAAGAATGAGTCATTTTACCTTAAGAATGAGTCATTGTACGTTAAGAATGAGTCATTGTACGCTAAGAATGCTTCATTTTACGTTAAGAATGCTTCGTTTTACCTTAAGAATGAGTCATTGTACATTAAGAATGCTTCGTTTTACGTTAAGAATGAGTCATTTTACCTTAAGAATGCTTCGTTTTACGTTAAGAATGCTTCATTGTACGTTAAGAATAGCGTATGGTACAGGCTGAGCGGCTTATTCTACAGAGTGAACTGCTTATTGCAGAGGCTGAGCGGCTTATTCTACAGACTGAACTGCTTATTGCAGAGGCTGAGCGGCTTATTCTACAGAGTGAAAGACTTATTGCAGAGGCTGAGCGGCTTATTCTACAGAGTGAATTGCTTATTGCAGAGGCTGAGCGGCTTATTCTACAGAGTGAACTGCTTATTGCAGAGGCTGAGCGGCTTATTTTACAGAGTGAAAGACTTATTGCAGAGGCTGAGCGGCGCATGGTAGGGAGAGAAAGTACTAGCCATAAGCATACAGTATGGGTTAAAATTTAATAGGTGTATAGATGATAGGGAGTATGATGTGAACAATTATTGGTATGTTTGTGTAAACTGGGCTTTTCTGCCGTTGCTCATATATGAACAGCGCCCGAAAAATGCAGGAGGCGCTTGGCGCTCTTGCTCCACGGCTCTTTTCATCTTCATTCTCAAAAGGAGAGTCTTATGAAAATCGGCGTTAAATTGATGGTGATCATCCTCGCCTTGGTCGTTACCGGCACGGTGCTTTTAATCGGCGTTACCACGTATCTTGCCAAGGTCGAGATCGAAAACCTCGCCTACGCCCATGTCCGCACTATCGCTTCTGAGCAGGGAAAGGATATTCAAAACTGGATTGACGTCTACATGGATGCGTCCCGCACCATCGCGCAGATCATGGAGAAGTTTGAAGAACTGCCGCCTGACTCACGGAGGGCGATCTTTGACGTAATGCTGCAGGGCGTGGTTGAAGCAAATCAGGAAATCCTCGGCGTATGGACGATATGGGAGCCTAACGCTCTGGACGGGATGGATGAAGCATACGCGAATACCACCGGAACCAACGAGAGCGGTCGCTACATCCCGTGGTGGGTCAAATCTGAAGGGAGCGTCATCGTGCAGGCGTGCGTGGAATATGAAGAAGCGGAGTACTACCAGTACCCCCTGACAACCGGCAACGAAATGATCACCGACCCCACCTACTGGGAGATTGAGGGCAAGCCGGTCCTTATGACTGACCTAGTGGTGCCGGTTAAGAGCCGGGGAAAGGTGGTCGCAACCGTGGGCATAGATATTGCGGTCTCAGTCGTCCAGTCCAAGGTCGGGGTAATCAATCCCTACCCCGGCAGCGTCGCCGCGGTCTTCAGCAATAAAGGAACGGTGGTCGCCCACGTTAATCCGGCGGAGATTACCAAATCCATACAGGAGAGCGAAGCGGCTCAAGCGGGACCTTATTTAGAGGCGTATATGCAGGCGGTATTGGAGGGGAAGCCGTTTTTCTTTAGGAACAGGAGCGCCTCGGGGGATATGGTTTTCATCTCCGTTCCCTTTGCCATCGGCAGGACCCTCGATCCCTGGTCCTTGAGCATCGGCATTCCTTCCGCAGTGGTTATGGCTCCTATCTACAGGATATTCTTCCTGAGCAGCATCATAGCCATCGGCATGGTCTTGGTTATCGGGTCTGCCGCCTTTTTCCTGGCTCGTTCCATAAGCCGCCCCATCAAGACCCTAGCTTCGCTGCTCAAAGATATTTCCGAAGGGGAAGGCGATCTCACCAAAACTATAGACCTCACGGATACGAGCGAAATCGGCGACCTTGCCCACTACTTCAACCTTACGATAGACAAAATAAAGCATCTTGTCCTTGCTATCAAGAAGGAAGCTTTGACCCTCTCCCAGACCGGCAAGGACCTGGCGGGGAATATGACCGAAACCGCCGCCTCGGTCAGCCAAATCACCGCCAACATCAAGAGCATAAACGCCCAAACCGCCAAGCAGTCGATCAGCGTCAAAGGCGCTACCGAGGTCATGGGGCGGATTATCGAACATATCGATCTTATCAACGCCCAGATTCAGAAGCAGACCACCTGTGTGCGCCACTCTTCTTCGGCAATAGAAGAAATGCTGACAAACATCCAGAGCGTAACCCAAAGTCTTGTCAAAAACGCGGATAATATAACCAAGCTGACCTTAGCCGCAGAAATTGGGCAGGTCGGCTTGCAGGAGGTCTTTGTGGATATTCAAGCGATAGCTAAAGAGTCTACGGGCTTGCTGGAGATCAACGGGGTCATAGAAGCCATCGCCGGACAGACAAACCTCCTTTCCATGAACGCCGCCATAGAGGCGGCGCATGCCGGAGAGGCGGGCAAGGGGTTTTCAGTGGTCGCAGAGGAAATCCGCAAGCTCGCGGAGTCTTCCGATGAGCAGTCAAAAACCATAAGCGATATTGTGCTCAAGATAAAGGACTCCATAGACAATATCACCGAGTCTATCAATGAGGTGCTGCGCAACTTCAAGGCGATAAGCGACGGCGTGCAGACCGTAACCGATCAGGAGCTGCAGGTCCGCAAAGCTATGGAAGAGCAGGGAACCGGCAGCCAAGTCATCTTTGAATCCATAGGGAGTCTCAAGCAGATAACGGATGAGGTAAAACGCAACGCCCAAGAGATGCTGAGCGGCAGTCATGAAGTGATACAGGAGAGCAAGACCCTGGAGCAGATCACCACGGAGATAGGGAATGGTATGCACGAGATGGCATCAGGAACAGAACAGATAGAGACTGCGGTACACAAGGTGAATGACATAAGCGCGGCGAACAAGCGGCAGATAGGGCAGCTCATGGATGAGGTTTCCCGCTTCAAAGTGGACAGTACGGCAAAGTGAAGAGTTCACCACTGAAGCTGCTTTCTTTTCCTTCCCCTTCTCCTCTTAACAGAGCCAGTTCCCCCGATTTAACGGGGGAGAATACCTGATTTGACCGCTATTCAACTTCAAAGCAAACCTCCGCTGCACAGGTGCAAAGCGGTTCAACTAAAATCCAAGAGCAGAGTAGTGTAATGCAAACGGTAATTGAAGATGGGGGAAGGTATAGCTCAAACAGTAAACCAGCGTGTAGCCGATGTTCAGACTTCCTACAAGACTTTGCGGAGCGACTGGAGATAGCCCGCCAGATTGCCGCTCAACTTTCCTTTATACAGACCTAAGAGAGAGCTCCTGATTGATGAGCAGACAGAAGCTCTCCTGAAGAAGCGCCGGCTCCGTTACAGGGCGCACAGAACCGGCTCATACTGACTATTTTCCAATAATAGAAATATCCGCACCAAACCAGCGGGTGGCAATAGCGCCGACAGTGCCGTCTTGTGCCATTGCTTCAAGCGTTTCCCAGACTTTATCCGCAAGCGCTTGTTCTCCTTTGCGGAAACCTATGCCGTATTCTTCAGGCGCAAGAGCTTCATCAAGAATACGGAACCCTTTGCCTGAACGGTTAATATTATCGTTAGCAACCAACAAATCCATGACAACCGCGTCAATACCGCCGACTTCAAGGTCCATAAGCGCAGTCAAATTATCTTTATATTCAACAATTTCTGCCAAACCTTCCTTAAAAGTACCGGAACTTTCAATCGCCTCAAACGCTGACGAACCGGCTTGTACGCCCGCCTTTTTCCTCAGAAGATCAGAGAGAGTCTTATAAGGAGAACCGCTTTGTACAACAACGACCTGCGCATTCTTTAAGTAGGCTTTGGTAAAAGTCATTGCCTTCTGCCGCTCGGCGGTAATCGTAAAGCCATTCCAAATGCAGTCAATCTCACCGGTATTGAGTTCCTGCTCCTTTGCATTCCAGTCTATAGACTGAAAGGTTACCGTTATGCCCAGCCGAGAGCCTACTTCTTTTGCCAGATCAACATCATAGCCGACTATCTCATTCTTTTCGTTGCGAAAACCCATGGGCGGAAAGGAATCATCCAGTCCAACTACCAGCTTTTTGTTGTTCAGCACAGTAGCAAGCGAATTATCCTGCACGCTTGTCCCGACTGCCTCTCGCCTTCCGGCAGCAGACACTATTGCCGCCATAAGCACCACGTACACCACCACCATACACGCACGTTTCATAGTTACCTCCTAAAAACACAATGCGTTATAATACTGCTCTTTTTCAAGCTTCATGTCTAGCAGGAACAGACGCTACACACACAAATCTTCGCTTTCAACAAAGCATTGCACTTGAAAGTAAAGCCGGCTATGAGTATTATTACCGGTATGAAACATTCTATCTGGCTTGATGACGATGATGATGAGAAAGAACCAGAAGACAGAGGAGCTGGCGCGGATCTGCTGATGGAAAAAATGCTCAAGACTCGTGCTATTATACTGTCTGGTGAAATAAGAAAAGACCTTGCAGAACGGACCATCCGCCAACTGGTGCTTTTAGAAGATAGAGGGGCAGAACCTATCCATATTTTTATAGATTCCCCCGGCGGGGATGCGGATGCCGGTTATGCTATTTTCGATATGATTCGCTTTATTAAAGCTGAAGTATGGACCATAGGCATGGGTTTAGTTGCCAGTGCAGCGGCGATCATTGCGCTTGCAAGTCCTAAAGAACACAGGCTTGGTCTACCCAACAGTCATTATCTTATTCACCAGCCGCTTTCCGGCATACGCGGCGTTGCCAGTGATATTGAAATCCATGCACGGGAACTCGAAAAGCTGCGCAGAAAGATAAATCTGCTCATAGCAGCAGAATCCGGCACTCCTTATGAACAAGTTGAAAAGGATACTGACCGTGATTTTTGGATGAACGCGGACGAGGCGGTTCGTTATGGACTTATTGCGCGAGTTATTACACGGCGAGATGAACTCTAGTACAGTCCTCTTATACCCAGACGAACAAGCTATAAAGCTTGCTGCTGATGCGCTGCGTCGGGGAAAAGTGGTTGCCTTCCCGACTGAAACGGTCTATGGGCTGGGGGCGGATGCCTTTAACCCTGCGGCGGTAACAGCGGTATTTGCAGCAAAAAAAAGACCGCGCTTTGATCCGCTTATTGTGCATATTGCCGATTATGCAATGCTTGAAGCGGTAGCTGCGCTGCAAGCTCTCGGTGCGCGGACAACGCTTGACAAGCTCATACAAAATCTTTGGCCCGGTCCCCTTACCGTGATTCTCCCGAAACAGCCGAGCGTGCCGGATATTGTTACCGCGGGACTGTCTACCGTTGCAGTCCGGGTTCCCAGTCACCCGGTCGCCCAAAAACTGATCCGCCTCTCAACAGGCGCTATTGCCGCGCCCAGCGCCAATCTTTTTGGGCGTTTGTCTCCCACACGGGCGGAACACGTTGTTCAATCCCTTAATGGTGCGGCTGACTATATCATTGACGATGGTAAAACCGGCATAGGGCTTGAATCCACCGTGCTTGATCTGTGTTCCTGCAAGCCGTGCATACTCAGACCTGGAGGGACAGCGCAGGAACAGATTGAAGCCCTCATTGGTCCTGTGCTGCGAGGATACGATCCGCAGACGATTAGCTCCCCGGGCCAGCTCAAAAATCATTATGCCCCGACAAAACCCCTGCATACCTCCTCTTTAGAACAGATACCCTATCACACTGATGCCGCCTATCTTTTCTTTGACGGCAAATCCCGTGAAAGCTGGTGCGCCGGCAAGCCTGCCATTGCAAAAACCTTGGTGCTTTCCGAATCCGGTTCATTAAGCGAAGCTGCCGCCAATCTTTTTGTGCTGCTACACGAACTGGACGCTGAGACAGTACCGGTCATTTATGCTCAGTTAGCGCCTGAAAAAGGATTGGGCATTGCCATCAATGACCGTCTCAAACGGGCAAGCACTCAGGCATAACCTATCATCGCACCTGCCTAACTTTCTGCTTTAACCTTATCGTGCCGCAATTCCAATCCGGCATCTGCTTCTCCCCTTGGCTCGCATACAAAGCTTCTCATTTTTACCCCAGACTGCGCAACGATTCCAGCACGGAGTGAAGGGTTCACGTAGATCGGTTCAGCCCGCTGACCTATCCTGCTTTCGAGGTCCTTTCGAGGTCTGACCTACCCCGCTTATCGGCAGGAAGGGAGGGGCGAGGTCTGACCTATCCTATCCCGCTTATCCGGCTATCATCAAGACGAGCCGCTTCCCCCTCTTCCCTTTTCGTGCGTTCTATGCTAGTCTTTTTCTGTGCAGGAAACCATAACGATAGTCCTGAAAGATACTGAAGAATTATCCGGCGTGTGCGGTGCTAATGATGCTAATCTTCAAACGATTGAACAGTTACTAGGCGGTCGTATTGTGGCGCGCGGCAATGAAATCAGAGCGCAGACAATCAATGAACAAGATTTTAAGACAGTGATTAACGCACTCATCACAGCGGTACATACCGGTGAAAGCCCAACACCTGATTATGTGCGGGCAGTGGTCGATACTCTGACCACCGGAGAACGGACGTATAAAGATTACATCAACGATGCCCTGATAATGATCCCGCATGGTTTCAAACGGGTGTATCCACGGGGCAAAAATCAAGCCGCCTACATTCAAGGTATGCGTTCTTGCGATATTACTTTCTGTGTGGGACCTGCGGGTACGGGAAAAACTTACCTTGCCGTTGCCGAGGCGCTCCGCTTGCTGCTCTCCAAAAGAGTATACAAATTAGTCCTGACACGACCGGTAGTGGAAGCCGGTGAGAGTCTGGGTTTTTTACCCGGAGACCTCGCTCAAAAGATAAGTCCGTACCTGCGCCCGCTCTACGATGCTATGGAAGCTCTGATCCCTTTTGAGCTTATCCACAGGCTTGAAGAAACGCGCGCTATTGAAATTGCCCCGCTCGCCTATATGCGCGGACGGAGCCTCAACGATGCGGCAATTATTTTAGATGAAGCGCAAAATACCACGAGAGAACAGATGAAAATGTTCTTAACCCGAATCGGCTCCGGTTCTCGTGCCGTTATCACAGGGGATGCGACGCAAATAGACCTCCCGCGCCCCGCTGATTCAGGGCTCTTGCATGCTTTATCTTTGCTTAAAACGGTTGAAGGGATACATTTTGCATGGCTTAATACAGCAGATGTCGTACGAAATCCTCTCATTAAAAAGATTATTCAAGCTTACGAGTACGAGAAGGATTCGTTTCCGGCAAGCCGCGCCTAAAGAGCGTTTCTCGCCACCATCTTTTACTACCCTAGAGCGTGAGCGGTTAAAAATACTCAGGTCCTCAGGTTTCTTTGACCCTGAGGAGGTGTTAGTTTTGAAGAGACAAAGCCTTCTTGTGAGGCTTTTTATACCAAAAAGGAGGCAGGTAAGCCCATAGATTTTTGATACAAAAAAGGGTTGCCCAGTCTTTTATGAAAAAAATCTTTAAGTTAAAGGAATATGCCTCTACCTTTTCGTCTCGTTTCTCACAAGTGCGGCTTTTATCCGTGCTTGTAACATTCTTTGCTTTTATGATCGTTATGGTAGTAATCCTTACGACTATGAATACATTCGGTAATCTTGATATTGAAGTCGGGAGGGTTGCGGAACGGGATATTATAGCTGAACAGACCGTTACTTACACGGATGAGAAGGCGACACAGTTGCGGATTGAAGCACAGAAAAACCTTGTGCCGGCTGTCTTTGTCGTGTCCGAACAGGCTGGACAAGAGATGCTCAGCGCTTATCAGCATTTTGCATCATTTTCACGCAACTTTTTCTCTGAGTTTGCCCCGGATACCTCGCCGGCTACGTACCGGTCTACCATACAATCTGAGTTTCCCGGTCTCTTCATGGGAGAAAACCTTGATGCTCTCTTTATGGAGCCTGAGCGTGAACATGTCATTGATTATTGCCAAAGCGTTCTGCATTACATTATTCAAACTGGAGTGTTTGCGCTGCCAAGAACCGGTCTTGAGAATTACAATCCGGAAACTGTAGAGCTGCTGCGTGTTTCCGGCACCCGGCTTGATAGGGAGCGGATAAACTACCGGCAGATCGTGGTGTTAAGCAACGTGATTGATCTTATCAACCGGTTTACACCGCCGACCTCCGCGGTCTTTCCCGCCCATTACCGTAACTATGCCATAGCTCTGGTCTCTCCTTTTATTAAGGAAAATGTCTTCTTTTCAAATGAGGAGACTGAGAAACAAATTGCAGCAGTTGCCGCACGGGTAGAACCGGTGCTCAACACTATTGAAGAAGGCAAAAGAGTTATCCGCAAAGGCTTCATTGTCAGCGAAGATGATATACGCGAGCTGCGCGCCTTAAACAACGCTTTCCCCCGCAGCGACATACGGATCGTAGCTGCCAAGATACTGATTATGTGCTTGCTTTACGGGCTTTTGCTCCTTATAGGAAGCGGGACAATAATCGGTCAGCGCCTGAAGGAATCGGAGATATACCTTGTTTCAGCTTTAGTTGTCCTGTATATCATAGGCTCGGTATTTACCCGCGATGTCTTCACCGGCTCAGACTACCTGCCGAGCGCGCTTGTCATGCCCACAGCACTGGCTATCATGCTGCCCTCTATTCTCATTAACGCTCCTCTTGCCTTAGCCTTGGCGCTGGCGCTGCCTTTAACCGCCTTTCTAGGCGGCGCCTTTGATCTGCCTTCTTATATCTTTGCGCTTACCTCAGGAGTGGTTGCCTCTGTTGCCTTGCGTACTATTAAAAACAGAATGGATTTGCTGAGAGCCGGTCTCATCATTGCGTGTGCTCAGATGGTGGTAATCATCGCCATACTCTTGGATCATAGATCACAGGCGGGTTTTTATCCGGCTGCTCTTTGCTGGGCAGCTTTTAACGGCATAGCTTGCGGCATGCTGGTACTGGGGTTTCTCCCTCCTTTGGAGCGCGCCTTGAATGCAGCTACCGTGTTTCGGCTCAGTGAATTGAGCGATCTCAATGCGCCTATACTCAAACAGCTCTTTTCTGTTGCGCCCGGCACCTATAGTCATTCGCTTATGGTGGCAAATTTAGCGGAAGCAGCCTGTCAGGATATTGGGGCAAATCCTCTTTTAGCACGGGTCGGCGCTTACTACCACGATATTGGCAAAATGGATCAGCCGCAGTACTTTGTAGAAAACCAAAGCGGCTATAACCCCCATGACGACATTCCGGCACGGCTTTCCGCTACCATTATCCGCAGCCACGTTAAAGCCGGCATAGAAAAGGCGCGTCATCTTAAACTGCCTCAAGAAGTTGTTGCGATTATCGGTGAACATCACGGCAATTCAGTTATCGCATGGTTTTATAACAAGGCATTAGAACAGGATCCGCATGTCAGCGCGGAAGATTTTTCTTACCCCGGCACTCCTCCGCATACCCGTGAATCGGCGGTTGTTATGCTTGCCGATGTGAGTGAGGCTGCGGTCCGCACCTTAGAAAAGCCTAATGCGGCTAAAATAGAAAAATTTATTCAAGACCTGATAACGGCGAAGGTCAGTCATGGGCAGCTTGCCCAATCAGAATTAACCTTTCAGGACCTTGAAACGATAAAGAAGGCTTTTGTAAAAGTCTTAACCGGATATTACCATTCAAGGATTGAGTATCCCAAGCTCAAGAAGAGTTAAGAGAGGGCAGGGAGACAGCTAGCTATAAGTCAGACCTCGGCGGGTCAGAAGTGAACTGAGCCATAAGTTAGAGGCAGCCTAACGCATAAGTCAGACCTTGCCGTCAAAATAGGTCAGACCTCGCCTGTTGAAAGCAATGCGCACACGACAGCTTGGGGTCCATGACATAAAACACTGTCTGCCTGTAGACTAAGAAAAAGCCGTACAGCACGGTTTATACTGTATTAAAGGAGTTTTTATGAAAAGAATATGCGTAGGATTGATGATTGCCTTACTGTTAAGCAGTTGTCTGGGAATACGGTCGAATGTGGCTATTAAGCCGAACGGTTCAGGGACCGTAACCATGGAATACCGTATTTCACAGGCTATTCAATCCATAGGGCAGCTTGACGGTAATGCCAACTGGCCCACGGTTCCTGTGAGCAAGGCGGATTTTGAGCGCAGTATTATCCGGATTCCGGGGCTGAAGTTGCGTTCATTTAAGACAAAAACGACTGATAACGATATTGTTATGATGATTAAGCTTGAGTTCGCTGATCTTGAGGCATTAGTGCGCTTCTTGGATGCAACGGGTCGTCATGCCTCCTTCACACAAAACGGCGCTAAACGGCAGCTTCGGATAATGCTCAGTGAGGAACATGCCATTGAACCGGAACTGCTTAGTTTAGCTGCCTTGCTCAGCACCGGTTATATGTTTGAGCTGCATTTTTCACTGCCGGGAGACGGAACATTGAGCGGCGTTGATGCTCAGGGAAAGCCGATACAAGGTGTACGGGGGACTTCTGTAGCGATCCCTATGCCTGACCTGCTTGCCTATCGCGATGGAGTACAGATCGAACTTGTATGGTAAGGTGTTTGGTGCGGGTCTACACCCTCCTTTTCTTCTTTGCCCCGCTTCCTTTGTTTGCAGCCGGCAGCACCGAATCGGCAGAACCGGTCGTGCTGAATAAAGAATGGGTGCTGTGTATAACCGACTTTGATGTGTCTGCAATCCCCGTGTCTCAACACACAATAGGCACAATCTTGGTGCAAAACATAGTAAAAAGCATCACGGTTGTAACAGAGCGCCGGCGCACACAAGAGGAGTACGCTTACTATGAGCAGGTTGCTCGTGCGGCATTACGCAGCAGCACGGCGCAGGAGTTAAGTAAAAAGCGCAATGAGCGTGATCAGCTCATCTTTAGAGGGTATCCGTCATGGAAGTATAGAAAAAACCTGCGTACTTTTGATAAAGATATTGCTGCATTAGAACAGAAGCTCTCAAATGCCGATACGGAGACGGTCATTATTGAGGCGCAGCCGGTATTTAAGTTGAGCGAAGACAATGCTAAAGGCGTTTTTCCTCCAAGACCCCGTGCCGGCGATGAAGCCCGTTTTTGTGCCAGTAAAAAATCCGATGCGCTCCTTGCCGGAAGCGTATCAAGTTTTCATGGACGGCTTTACTGTACTATTGCCCTCTGGACTTTGTACAACAATGCCTACCATTACGAAACTGCTCTGCTTTTTTCCCTTGAAGAAACAGCAGAAGCTGTTGATGATTTAGCAAGCGATCTTATCGCCGCTCTTTCCGGAATACCTCCGGCGCATCTTGCCGTGAATGTGGAGCCGGATACCGCCCTTATTACCGTAGATGGTATTGTTGCCGGACAGGGGAGCCTTGATGAGCGTCCCTACCGCGCAGGCGCTGTTGCCCTTGACCTGTCCGCACAGGATTATGAAGCGCAGCATCTGACGGTTACAACCAATCCTGATGAATTGCTCAACTTATCAGTTGCTCTTAAACCGATAACTTACGGACTGTTTAAGATAGAGCCTTCTACCACGGCAGCAGTGTATTTAGGAAGCCGGTATTTAGGACAAAGCCCGCTAGAGGCGGCGCTACCGGTAGATGAATACGGGTATTTTCGCTTAGAGAGTGATAAGGGGGAAGTTGCTCAGGGCATAGCAGTTGCTTCCAGCGATCCGGCGAATGTTGCAATGGCGTGGGATTTTAAGGTGCCTCTTGAGTCGCCTGAAACGCTGATTGAGAAAAACCGCAAATCATTTTATAACGCATTTGGACGTTTTTGGATTGCGCTCCCGATTGCTTTTATTATGCAGGGGATAGCTACAGAGCAGAGCAAGGCAAGCGCCCGTACGCATAGTAGCGATCTGTATAAGCAAGCAACAACTACATACTATATCTCCTTGGGTACTTGGGTGGTCTTTGGCATTACGGCTGCTGATATGCTGTATCGTAGCTACCGCTACCTCAGTACCGCACATGATCAGAGCGTATCACTGATTAAATAAAGCTATTATACCTTGGTTTAAGGAATTATCATGAGTTTTACTGATCGTATTAAGAACTTCTTTAAGCTTAAAAAATCGCTTTCTGAAGAGACATTTGAAGAATTAACGGACCTACTGGTGGAAGGTGATTTTGGCGCAAAGGATGCTTATAGCATTACCGACTCTTTACGCAGCCGGTCTAAAAAAGAACATATCAATGACGCTGAGCAGGCAAAGCGCATCCTCGTGGAGCTTTTAGAAGCAATACTCCTGCCGCCGCCTGATATGCAGGCTGATATTATCCTTTTGTTAGGGGTAAACGGTGTGGGTAAAACCACGAGTGCGGCGAAGCTGGCATCTCAGTACCGTGAAGCCGGAAAGCGCCCGCTTATGGCGGCGGCGGATACTTTTCGGGCAGCGGCAATAGAACAGCTTAAAATCCACGGTGAGCGGCTGGGGATCAGGGTTGTTGCGCATAAACAGGGCGGGGATCCGGCGGCAGTAGTTTTTGATGCCCTCGCTGTGCGGCAGGCTGGGGGGGCTGATCTTATTATAGCTGATACGGCAGGTCGTATGCACACGAAAGCGGCGCTTGTTGAGGAGCTTAAAAAGATAGATCGGGTTGTTGCCTTAAAAGCCGCAGGCGCCTGCTACCGTAAATGGCTTGTGCTGGATGTTACGACCGGCAGAAATGCGCTTGTTCAGGCGCAAACGTTTCATGAGGCGGTTCCTCTTGATGCGGTAATTCTCACAAAGTACGATTCGTCTGCCCGCGGCGGTATAGCTTTTTCACTTGCCAGCGAGCTTAAACTGCCGGTTATTTTTGTATGCACCGGTGAGCGCTACGGCGATATTAAGCCCTTTGATCCGCACAGCTATGCACAAGAATTCATTGGTCTCGTCTGACACAAGCCGAGAGAGGACTGTCTTCACAGGAAGGGCTTGAGGTCTGACCTGACCGCCGAGAGTTACTTTCCTGGAGTGAACCTTCATTCCTTACTAGAAGGTGTCGTCAAACAAGATAGGACAGATAAAGATAGGACAGACCTCGCCCTCAAAAATAAATTAAAAATATTGTGCTCTCATTGAATCAAAAAGCAGAGTCAGCTCCCTTATATAGGTATTATGGCATCACATAATTTTCCCCGTGGGAGCACAGACCAAGGTCTGACCTATCATGTTACTTCAAAAGTAAACAGAGACGCTTTTGAATTAGAGCCGGATGAGATGAAAAAACTCTT
>JAISMB010000134.1 GCA_031276945.1 Spirochaetaceae bacterium
AGTTATTTAGGTTGACTAATAATTTATATGATGCTTGTTTAGAGGGCGATGCTAAATTAAATGAGTATTTTAAGGAAGTAATTCGCGCTACTGTCAATTATGTACAGTTCCATTTTACGGCTGAAGAAAAAATTATGAAGCGTATAGACTATCCAGACTTTGCGGCGCATAAAAAAGAACATGAAGCTTTTGTCAAAAAGGTACTTGATGGTGTAAAAGCCTTTGAAGAAGGGCATAATTTTGTACCCAACGCTTTTGTACGGTTTTTGCGTGATTGGATACTTACTCATATTGCTGTTACAGATAGAAAATACAGCGCATACATTATCGATCTAAAAAAAAGAGGCGTCTTAACAGGCACTTTTACCAATCTTACAGATAGTACATCGTAAGTATTGAGATTGAGAAGATACACCCTGAGTCAGGGGCATTTGATGCCCCTGCAAGAATATATAAGTTTCGCCTCAGGGTGTCTTATACAAGACACGTTTAACATGGGTGGGAGAGAGCATGAGTTTCTCTCTGAGCGAGAGTTATTTTATACGTAACAGTTCTATACTCAAGACTGTACGTATCCTTTGAATAGTTGAAAATCAGGAGGTGATCCACAAAGTGTGATGCGCCTCAAACAAAGCCATGTCAAACGCTTTCCATTGGTTGAACAATTTTTTTGGAAAAACAGCACGTCTTCCGAAACGCCCGCCTGATCCGATGCCTCATCCGGCAATGATTCCTCTCTATCCCTCCCATATGTTTTCCCCCATCTCATGATTGTCCTCCGCGAAGGCTGAAAGAAAGCTGTCGCTATCCTGTCAGAGCGTATCCCCATCCTTTTTATCCTCTTTCTCAGTTTTCGGACGGTTTTCAGATCCCGCTTCCCCCAGATGAACGCCACAATTTCCCCGCTTTCACGGTGATACGCGTATATAAGCCATACTTTGTTCTTCTTTTCTCCCACGTACTTCCAACACTCAATCTTTATCAAGGCGGTCATAGTGAATTTTCTTCGGTCTTATCTGGTATATGGTCGATTTCAGCGCTTTTAAGATCTTGGTGATACTAATTTTCAGTATATCCCTGTTGTCTTGACTCCTCCATCATACTTTGTGGATCACCACCAAAGATTTTATTGATTGTGCGGAACTTGAGATGATGGACGGAGTGTTTAAGCTGTGGGAAAAGTAGCACACTGAGCAGTTGGTGGGTAAATTTGAATTGGCACAAGAGAAACGAATTGCCGAGACGGTCTTAAATTTGTCTGGTCGTTCTACAACACCTTCAACTAAAAGGGTTAATGGGTACGGGAAATCCATACACAAGATATCAAGGCAGGGCTTGAGTTGTTCTATAGACCGAACTTGATGCTTCTCAGCGAGACAGTGTTTGATGCGATTGAATATCACCCGAACTTACTTGAAAAGCTGGGTGAAGCAAATAAAGCAAATATGATCAAGAAGGTAGACGAGACAACAATAGGGAAGCTGTTTCGGATTGAAAAAGTAATCATAGCCAAAGGACGAGCTAACTTTGGGAAGCGAAGAGAGCAAAGATGTTACAGTAACGAACATCTGGGGAGATACGGTAGTATTTGCCTATACTAGCGGTATTTGGAATGAACCGTGTGCAGGGAAAACACTGATAGTCAAGTACAATGAAGCGGACGGTTCAGGGTATGTGGTGCGAACTTGGAATGAAGAGGATGGAAGTATCCTTGGTGATGAGTATGTGCAAGTATCTCATGATGTAGTGGAGTTAGTGGTATCAGAAGAACTGATCTATACTCTGATGACGATTTGAGAGCCGCCTACGAAGAAGATCGCATTGAAGGATAATGGTGTTGGTGGAGTTGCGCTCGATTCCGTAAAGTACACTACCTCTGCACTGTTGGATCCAGCGAAATACATTCTCAATAAGATGGCGCTTCTTATACAGCTCTGTGTCATAAGTCCTTACCACCTTCCGACTACGCTTGGAAGGAATAACTACCTTAATACCTCTTGCACAGGCTGTGTCTATTACCTGGTTCACGTCATACCCTCTATCGGCAATCAAGACTTTTACCGATAAACCTGCCATTAAGAGCGGTGCATAGGTGCAATCCGCCTCCTGCCCCGCTGAAACTATGATACGTACTGGCTTTCCCCTCTTATCTATAGCAAGATGGACTTTGGTATTGAGCCCTCTTTTGTACGCCCATCGCTTGATTTCCTCCGACCGCTCCACATCCGTCCGCATGGACTTTGTTATAACTTGCCTCTATCATGAACCACGTGGTATATATTCCTCCGAGTACTGCATCGGCTATTGTTTTCCAGACATCTCTATCCCGCCAGCGGGAAAATCTTCGGTGTGTATTTCTCCAGTCGCCATATTCAGGAGGTAAATCTCTGTCTGGAGCTCCGGTTCTGATAATCCACGATACTGCGTTGATAAACCGTCTATTGTCATGTGCCATCCGACCCCATTGTCCAGCTTTTTCCGACAGTAAGTCTTTTATTTTTTCCCACAGTGTATCAATTTAATTATATATTGTATAAATATATAAGGCGTTAAAGTGCCGGTTTTGAGTGCAAGAGAAAAATAAGAAAGACTGTGAAAAAGTGAGAAAAATTATGAGAAAACCGAGAATCTGGCATAATGCTTCAAGAGCGTTCAAAAATTTTCAAATATAGTTTATCTATAGACTTATCCGAATGATTGCTTACAGGGATGTATAAAGAAATTTTGAAACCAGCCTCAAAGGTTTGGAATTTGTTTATAAATTTTTATCTTATAAAGACTTATAAACAATGCTATCCAATCGTAGTTTATTCCCATTTGGTGATACTGATTTTCAGTACGGTACTGATGTCCCGTATGCCCATTCCCCGGACGAGCATGATTTTTACCAGTTCGACTACCCAGGAAAGGCATCCCTGATAGGTTCTTTCATGGTCGCTTATAAACTGACGTCCGCAGTCTTTACAACGGTAAAGTTGCTTTCCCTTGCTCTTTTTTCCGTTTCGGGTTATGTTGGAGCTATGGCAATGGGGGCATTTGAGTTCTATGGTTATTATCATTCTCTCATAGTATCTCTTTATGCCCCTGTTGTCTTATCCCTCCGTCATACTTTGTGGATCACCATCACCGTTCTTTTAGTCAAAGAACACTCATCAAAAAACGTATTCCTTTTTCTATTTATGCCGGTATTTACCATAATTGTTTAATGATTTGCTTTAATTGTGCATGCACGAGAGGTCTCTCCCAGAGAAGAAAGACATTGTCTTCCACAAGCCGTTTAGGTTTAGGTTCTATGGAGAACAAGCTACTTAAATCCTCCTTGGTAAGAGGTGGGGTTTTTAAGTACCGATCCTTAATAAGGATCATTTTCTCTATTAACGCGCCAAAAATAAGCTGACAATCGGCAGTAATAGCTGCAGTGCGCACTTCTGAAAGAGCAGTTTGCAAGACAGCATGTGCTTTGTTAAAGCATGCCAACAGTTCAATTTGGTCGGCAACCGGTATTCCCCAGATTTCTCCTTGTTCTTGAAAGGCATCAATCCATCTGCTGGTCATAGTCAGTAATTTTACGCGCGATTCTGGAAGCCACTGTTCCATAATTCCCCTCTCTATATTATGAAGATTGTGTAGAGCGTGCTTTATTTTATGGGGAAAATATCTTATTTTCGCGGTGGATAAGCTGTTTAAGCAGGTTGATTGGCTTTTTTTCACCCGCCCTCTCTAGCTTAGAGGCTTAAGCCTTAAAGCGTTGGATAATCTCCAACCTTTTAAGATGACTTTTTTTTCACTCCCCTCAGAAATCATGGTTCACCCTGTAAGAATTAACTCCCCTTCCTCAGACCTCACTTTGAAAAAACCTACAAAACCCCCGCCTTTTGGCATGACACATAACAGCATAAAACCACCAGGCATAAGTATTAGTAGTATTACCGAGTCCTATAGATTTTGTCAATATATATTTATCCTTTTTGATGCTTTATAGCAGAATATCCTTTAACCGCTTGCCCTCTTTACCGCGCTGTTCAAAAATTACCGGTGCTTTCACGGATCTCTTTCCCATTACACCACGAAAGTCAATTCTCATCAAAAGATAAGAAGCGGCGAGCTGTTGCATTTTGTGAGGATAATACATAGAATAAAGAATACCATGAAAGCATTTTCAATGATGCAAAGAGAACGGAGGAACTTATGTCAGTAGTGTATTGGACCAGTATGCGTTGTAAGGTTGGTGAAAGTCTGTTATCAAAACTTGATACTCTGATGTGCAGAGCCGGTATTGAAAAGATTGATTTTTCACAAAAATATGTAGCAATTAAGATTCATTTCGGCGAGCCGGGCAATCTTGCATTTTTACGACCGAATTTTGCCAAGACCGTAGCCGATAGGGTAAAAGCGTTAGGAGGTCTGCCCTTTCTGACCGATTGTAATACGCTTTATGTCGGGCGGCGCAACAATGCTCTTGTGCATCTTGATGCGGCTCTGGAAAATGGCTATTCGCCCCTGTCAACAGGATGTCAGAACATCATTGCAGACGGCATTAAAGGGCTTGATGAAATTGAGGCGCCAGTGCCGAATGGTGTTTTTTGTCAAACAGCAAAGATAGGTCGCGCTATTATGGATGCGGATGTCTTTATTTCTCTCAATCATTTTAAGGGGCATGAAGGCTCTGGCTTTGGCGGCGCAATTAAAAATATCGGTATGGGAAGCGGAAGTCGGGCGGGCAAGATGGTTATGCACAATGACGGCAAGCCGGCAGTCAATACGAGCGCCTGTAAAGGGTGCCGGATTTGTACAAAGTACTGCAATCAAAAGGCAATTCTCTTTGATGAAGAGAAAAAAGCCCATATAGATCAAGAGCTGTGTGTTGGATGCGGTCGGTGCATTGGCGCCTGTATTTACCATGCCGTGAGCAACAATTCAGGCACCAGCTCAACAAAGCTTGGGTATAAAATGGCAGAATACGCCGCGGCGGTACTCAACGGACGACCGAATTTCCATATTAACATAATAAACCACGTATCGCCGTACTGTGATTGCCACGGTGAAAACGATGCGGCAATAGTGCCGGATATTGGGATTTTTGCCAGTTTTGATCCGGTTGCTTTGGATAAAGCTTGTATAGACAAAGTTAATGCAGCGACTGCTCTTGCCGGCTCTCTGCTATCTGAGCGCGCTCATACCGGCGACCATTTTACCGACATTCATCCCAGCACCGATTGGCGGGCGCAAATCATGCATGCAGAAAAGATCGGCTTAGGAAGCAGTGCTTACGAATTACAAGAAATATAAAGCGCACCAGGCGGCGTGTGTCCTATAAGCGCACAGTTTGCTTTTTAAGCAGGCGCGGGCTGGAACATAAGCAGGTGGCGTGTGTCCTATAAGCGCACGGTTTGCTTTTTAAGCAAGCGCGGGCGGGAACATAAGCAGGCGGCGTGTGTCCTATAAGCGCACGGTTTGCTTTTTAAGCAGGCGCGGACGGGAGAATAAGCAGTTGACAAAGACTGATTAAGGCTATAGATTTCACGATTGAGCCGTTTTTAGCGTGCATATCCTCTTAAAAAATCAGGAAGGTCGTATTATGATCAAAAGATTACGAACAGATTTAGTAACCGGACTGCGCTGGCTTCCGTATCTTGCGCCGGCGCTTTTGTTTTATCTTGTCTTCATGGCATTCCCGCTCCTCGATTCTCTGCGCTTGAGTTTATACACAGGCTCTATCAGCAGCGGGCGCACCTTTGTCGGGCTTGAGAATTTCAAAAAACTCTTCACCGTAGCGCAGTACGCCGACCGCTACAAAGAGGCTTTCGGGCATACGCTTTACTTCTTCCTCATTCACATGCTGGTACAAAACTGTCTGGGGATTCTTTTCGCCACGCTCTTGACAAATAAAACAATGAAAGCGGTCCGTTTTTATCAGACCGTTATTTTCATACCCGTAACGCTTGCGGTATTGGTTACCGGCTATCTGTGGAAATTACTGCTCAATCCGGTCTGGACCGGTCCTTTCTTGCAGCGCCTGCATCTGGGCTTTCTGGTTCACCCGTGGCTGGGCAATCGCGCCACCGCCTTAACCTGCGTGGCGCTCGTTTCCTGCTGGCAGTGGATTGGCATACCGACCATGATGTTTGTCGCCGCGCTGCAAAATATAAGCGAAGACTTCTTTGAAGTCGCCGCGCTTGAGGGGGCGCATGAACTGCAAATCTTTTGGCATATTAAACTGCCGCTTATCCGCCCCGTTGTCGGCATGATTGCTATTCTAACCTTTGTTAATAATTTTAATGCCTTTGATGTTGTTTTCGCGATGGAGAATGTCAACGGAGCGCCCAATTATGCCACCGATCTTATCGGGACTCTCTTCTACAGGCTCGGTATAGCCGGACAACATCCTGTGGGTATTCCTGAACCGGGGATGGGATCGGCGCTGGCAACGGTTACGTTTTTTGTTCTCTGCCTCGGCGTGCTGCCGGTTTTACATTTGACGCAGGAGCGGGATTAGGATGGCGCGCAGTTCCCTCAAGCGGCAGAAGCGCCATGTTCTGGCGCACTGCCTCCTCGGTCTCTGGTCTCTCATCGTGCTGTTCCCGCTCTTTATCATGGTGATCAACTCGTTTAAGGATCGCCTGAGCATTTATCAAAATCCTTTTGGACTGCCTGAGCAGTGGAATGTCTCGAATTACAGTACCGTTTTGCAGGACGGCGATTTTCTGGGATATTTTAAGAATAGTTTTATTGCGGTGGTTCTTTCCCTCGTCATACTGCTGATTGTCGGTTCTCTGGCTGCCTATGCGCTGGTGAACTGGCGCGGGAAGGTTTCACGGGCGCTCTATTTTTTCTGCATTGCAGGCATGATGCTGCCGATAAAAATCGCCTCAATCAGGATTCTTGAGATTATCAAAACTCTCGGGCTGCTCAATACGATATGGTCTCTTGTGCCGCTCTATGTGGCGATGGGCGTGCCGATTGCCGTCTTCATTTTGACTGAATTTATCCGTCAAGTGCCGTACGAATTAACGGAAGCCGGCATTATTGACGGAGCGGGGCGGCTGGGGGTATTCACCCGCATTATTGCCCCGCTGCTGCGTCCGGCGCTTGCCACGGTCGCCATTTACAACCTCGTCCCCTTTTGGAACGACCTCTGGTTTCCGCTCATTTTTATTACCGATGACGGTGCGAAGACGGTACTGCTGGGCGTTACGCGGCTTTTTGGACAATATCAAACTGACTGGTCCAAGGTGCTGGCGGTGCTGACGCTCTCCGCGCTGCCGGTTATTGCGCTCTACCTGAGCATGAGTAAGCAATTCATTAAAGGACTGACCGCCGGTGCGGTAAAAGGCTAAGGCAGAGCGGCGAAGCGCTCTTTATCTGAACGCTTCCCGTGCGCCGCGCCGCACAAAACGCCCCGCATGATTTTGAATTCACTTTTGAGGTCTGACTTACCCCAAGCCGAGGTCTGACCTACCCCTAAGCCGAGGTCTGACTTACCCCTGACCGAGGTCTGTCCTACCCATCCGCATGATTTTAGAGAATGAACAATATGATTTCATAAAACTATCCGTATGATTTTATAAAATAAACCACAAGGTTTCAGAGAATTGTCAGCATGATTTTACAAAATGATACGTATGATTTCAGAGAATTGTCCGTATGATTTTACAAAATGATACGCATGGTTTCATAAAACTGTCCGTATGATTTTACAAAATGATACGTATGATTTCAGAGAATTGTCAGCATGGTTTTATAAAATGATCAGGATCATTTTTGATAAAGGGACGAGAGGGTAAGTCAGACCTCGGCTTGGGGTAGGTCAGACCTCGGAGAATTTTTCCAAGCGGTAAAACTTTATCATCTCTCTGGTAAGTGAGCGACTCTGAAAGCACTGAGATTTTTGTTATGAGTTCTAGCTCTGAGAGAGGTAAGAGCCTTGGTTGTCGAGGAACAGGCGTTACGCTATCTGCTGCCGAAGATTGCCGTTCCTACCCGTACCAGACTAGAGCCTTCTTCAATGGCAATTTCAAAATCGTTCGACATACCCATAGAAAGACATGACCAATCACAGGCGGGAAAACGGGCGGTTAAGCTAGAGCGCGCCGCAACAAGAGAGCGAAAAGAGGCACGAATCTGAGCTTTGTCATCGGTATAGGGCGCTATGGTCATAAGCCCGCGCACCACAAGAGACGGATACCGTAGCGCGCATTCCGCTGCCCGACAGAGACTATCAAGAGTGGGAAAACCGATTTTGCTGTCCTCTCCGGTATGAAATTCCAACAGAATAGGCAAAGGGTGAGTTCCAGAAGCGTAAGTTTTCCCCAGCTTATCAATAAGAGGCTCACGATCAACCGATTGCACACAATCGAAAAGCTTCAAAGCTGTGCTTGTTTTATTACGCTGGAGAGCGCCTATTAAATGCAGCTTGATTTCAGGATGCTGTTCTTTGAAGATCGTGAATTTTTCAGCAGCCTCCTGTACCCGATTTTCCCCAAAGAGCCTGATACCCGCGTTCCATGCGGACTCTATGGACGACAAAGGCTGCGTTTTCGACACAGCCATAAGCTGTACTGAATCCGGCTTGCGCCCGACACGCCGGCACGCATCGGCTATTCGTTCTTGCACGTGCTGTACTGATTCGATAATGTTCATACTGCCTTCTAAACACGCTCAAATCGACGTTACGATTTGACGTTTATTTCCTATTTTCTTCATTGCGAACTAAAAAAGGTTCGTCTCAGGATTCTTAAATGCCGCTCTCACTGCTTTCATGCGAGAGAGCAGTCCGGCGTATCGCTACACTTCCCGCCAACGGTATGATAAAAAAGAGCCGCGTTCCGCATCGGGTTATCTTGAACATCTGAAAACACTGTCTTTTCCCTGTTCATAACGGCAACAGAGCGGCTTTTACCTAATGGAATTGCGCTGTCTGAATACCACTCAAGAGCAGTAATTCAGGACGGTATTCAAAGTGCATAGTATCATAAAATGACCATTTACCACCCCAGATAAAACCATAGCGTTCAAATGCCTTTACCACTGCATCAGGCGGATGGAGGCGTTTTTCGTAGGGAACGGTCCACCATTCCGGGTTATCTTCAGCCGTCCAAAGCCAGTACGTTTCTAAGTTGCCTGAGTGCTTCGGCAAAATATCAAGTGCAGTAGCATAGGCATGGTAACTGCGTGTTTCGCTTTGGGCTATGGTTCGCCAATTCCATGCCGAGAGGGTATCTATACTGTTTATCCACTTTTGTACCTGCGTATCTTTCTTTGCAGCAGCAAGAATCTGTTCTTCAACTAATGACAGTTCCTCTAAAATTGAATAATGGACCATGACATTGCGTCCTAAAAACCGAAGCGTCTTGAGCCGTTCGTACGCTTCTTCTTTTGAAGAAGCTCTGTACACAGCATCCCAGAAGCGTGAAGAACGCTTCAAAGGCTGGCTTGTCCTGCGCCTCGTTGCAATTTTCATGCGTTCGGATTCTTCTGCGCTGGGTGTTTTCCATACCGGCATTTCCGCCGGATAGGTATAAAAAGGCTGAGGAGCGTACTGCTCTGCTTGAGACAGCAATTCAGCCGGCAAAAGCCGACCGCCGGCGTAAAAGTACAAGACGCCGCGCACAGCTATCGCCCAATCACCCTTGATATACTGCGCCGGTCCTAGTATATCAGGATAAGCTGCCGAGAGTGCTTTCATAATCGTTTCCGCCCGTTCAGGCGCTTGCTGTACTATCGATACAGTTGAAACGCTCTGTCCTGCTGATGCACTTGTAGATGAAGATGTATTTTGTGCCTGAACAGATAAAAGACTTGCACCGATAAAAATTATTACCAATATTCTTCTCACAATTCTTCTCACAAAAACCTCAAGAATCATCGCACGACGCCCTCTCTTACCCACTGCCTTTTGCTTTTCCTGTTATGCTGTCAATGTGTACTTTCCAGACTCCGGTTATTGACAAACTTCTTGCAAGAGCTTCATCAAAGTGCGCCATATTGTCCTGAGTAAAACGCTCGCAGATACATTTGAGTGCGGCTATTTTTTCCGATGGCACGGTTATTTCCTCGGCACTGCCGGCAATGAGTGCGGAGCGGTAATGACAGGTAAAGAAACCGTGCGGAATACTCACTGTACTGACAAAACTAATAAACACCTTGTTCTGGTAACGGAGGTTATCAAGCTTTTTCCCCTCGGTCGCGCAATGAAAGTACAGCCATTGTCCATCCCGTGCGAGGGAAAGTGGCACACAATACGGCGTTCCATCCTGATTCACCGTAGCCATAACGGCAAAATCACTGCTGTCAATCACCTGTTCCGCCTCTTGACGGGATATCTCCCGATCTTTTCTTCTCATACGTTCCTCTTGTTATACTGCTATATAGCCTTGGGCTTTGAGCAGTTCAGCATTGAGTATGCCGCCGCCTGCCGCACCGCGAATGGTATTGTGGTGCAGACCCACAAAGCGGATATCAAAAACCGGACAAGGACGGATTCGTCCTACACTGACCGCCATAGCTTTATCGGCATCCCGATCAAAACGGGCTTGAGGACGATCCGGCTCTTCTCGTACAATAATCGGGTGCTGGGGCGCTGAAGGGAGCTTTAATGCTTGGGGGATGCTGGTAAATTCTGACCAGACCTTCTTTACTTCATCAAGCGAAGGTTTGACCGTTCCAAATTCCAAACTAACGCAGGCAGTATGACCATTAAGTACCGGCACTCGGTTACAGTGGGCGCTGATGAGCGGTTCGACTCGGTTTACAAAAACACCCTCTGCAATGTCTCCCAATATCTTGAGCGGTTCTTGCTCTGACTTTTCTTCTTCGCCGCTTATGTACGGCACAACATTATCGACAATATCAAAGCTTGAAACGCCCGGATATCCCGCGCCGGAAACCGCCTGTAAGGTGCTGACGATGACCCGTTTAAGATCATAGCCGGCTTTTAAGAGCGCATGGAGCGGAGTAACATAACTTTGGATTGAGCAATTTGGCTTTACCACAATAAAACCGTTTTTCCACCCGCGTGCTGCTCTTTGCGTCTGGATAATATCGGTATGGTGCGGATTGACTTCGGCTATAAGCATCGGTACATCAGCCGTCCAGCGGTGCGCGGATGCATTGGAAATGACCGGAATGCCGCAGGCAGCATAAGCTTCTTCAAGACGGCGGGTCTCATCTTTTCCCATTTCTAAAGCTGAAAAGACAAACACGCACCTCCCTTCTGCTGCTGCCGCTTGAGCGCGGGAGACATCATTGGCATCTTCTACCGTGATGCTATAGACCGACTCCTCGGCGCTTTTGCCGAGGTGCCACCTGCCGGCTACAGCATCACGGTAAGATTTACCGGCGCTTCGTGCCGAGGCGGCGACAAAACGCACGGCAAACCACGGATGTCCTGCAAGAAGGCTTAGATACTGCTGTCCTACCATGCCGGTTGCGCCTAAAACTCCAACAGGGATACGATTCATAGATTAACGGGGTTTCTCCCCCTCTCCTTTTAAGTTAAACTCATGCCAGTGTGAGCTACCCACCGCTTTTAGCGAAGAGCTTCTTGGTTCACAGACCAAACTTAGACTAACAGAGCAAGCCCTGTCAAGCCAGCAGTTTCAGCCTCCGCACGCCTTGTATTTCTGCACCCCGCGAGAATCTCTAATCCTTCTTATGTACTCAAAACCCTCGGGCTGCGACTCAAAACCCTAGGGCGTGGACTTAAAACCCTAGTGCGTGGACTCAAAACCCTCGGGAGTGTCATTAAAAGGAAGGAAGATAGATCTGAGATAGAGAGCGGCAAGAAAGGAATCAGAGCGTTTAGCATAGCGAGTGGCAATACCTCTGTACTGTTTAAGCCACCGAAATATATTCTCAATGAGAT
>JAISMB010000041.1 GCA_031276945.1 Spirochaetaceae bacterium
TCTGACTTAAGGGGGGTGAGGTCTGACTTAAGGGGGGTGAGGTCTGACTTAAGGGGGGTGAGGTCTGACTTAAGGGGGGTGAGGTCTGACCTAAGGGGAGAGAGGTCTGACTTAAGGGGGGAGAGGTCTGACTTAAGGGGGGAGAGGTCTGACCTAAGGGGAGAGAGGTCTGACTTAAGGGGGGAGAGGTCTGACCTAAGGGGGGCGATAAGTCCCCTTAACACGACACCCTGAACACTGTCAACCGCACGGTCTCCTCTGCTACCCTTGAGCTTTATAGCTCAATCATTTAGGATTGCTTTTTGCAGGTATAGTTATACTACCTGTATATGGAGGTTTTTATGAGAATTTTAATGGCAGTCAGTGAAGCTGCCCCTTTTATTAAAACAGGCGGATTAGCAGATGTTGTCTCTGCTCTATCACTATCCTTGGCTCAAGACGGGCATCGGGTCCGTATCGCGCTTCCTTTATACTGTGTTCTTGACCGGACCAACTTAACAGCGCTGGACGGGGCTTTGAGCGTGTCGGTCGGCGGTCATGAAGAGCTGTGCACCGTGTATAAAACACAACTGCCCGGTTCAAACAAGAAAAATCCCGTGGTCGTCTACTGCATTGACCACGAATGTTTCTCCCGGTCTACCGTTATCTATGGCACAGCCACAGAGCCGGTTGGTGATAACCCCTTCCGGTTCACCTTGTTTTCCCGTGCCGTCTTCCAGCTTTGCGAAAAGATTAAGTGGTATCCTGATGTGCTGCATGCGCATGATTGGCAGACCGCCCTCGTGCCGGTTTTTCTGAAATATACAGAAAGGCACCATCACTTTGCCCAAACCCGTTCACTGCTGACTATTCACAACCTCGCTTTTCAATGCCGTTGCAGCAGCGATAACTTTCTTTATACCGAGCTTGATCCTTCTGTGTTCTCGCGTGATTTTGAATTCTATGGCGCTATGAACATACTCAAAGCCGGCATCTCATCGGCTGATAAGATCAACACCGTATCGCCGACCTATGCGCAAGAAACAAAAACTCAGGCTTTCGGCTGCGGTTTAGATGGGCTTTTACAGTACCGGTCAGCCGATTATTCGGGCATAGTCAACGGTATTGATACTGCCGAGTGGAATCCAGCGCACGACAGCTTTATTCCTAAAGCATATTCGCATAAAAATTGGAGAACCGGAAAAGCTCAGGCAAAGGAAGCCTTGCAAGACGCGCTGGACCTGCCCCGCGATCCGTATATCCCCCTCATAGGATGGGCAAACCGCCTCAGCGAACAAAAGGGAATAGGCGAATGCTTCGGCGCTTATTACGGCGCAGCCTACCATATAGTACAGAACCTCGGGGTGCAGATGGCTGTTGTCGCAGACGGAGAACCGTGGTGTGAAAAAGAGTTAGAGTATCTTTCAAGAACACTGGATAATTTCAAGGCAGTCCCCTACAAAAGAGAGCTTGAGCATTTGCTCTATGCCGGCTCTGACCTTTACCTCATGCCCAGCAGCTATGAACCGTGCGGACTTTCCCAGCTCTATGCCCTCCAGTACGGCACAGTCCCCCTTGTGCGCAAAACCGGCGGACTAACCGACACAGTAGAAAATTACAATCAGAACACCGGCTCAGGCAGCGGCTTTGTATTTAACGACCTCACCCCCTCTGCCCTGTACCGGACAGTCGAATGGGCGGTTGAGACCTACAAAAACCGCCCTAAACACTTTGAGGCGCTGCGGGTATACGGTATGCAAGAAGATTTTTCATGGAAAAAATCAGTAAAAGAATACAGCGCCTTGTATGAGGAGCTCGTAAACAAAACAACGGTATAAAACCGCCGGGCGCTGCCCTTCTTGCAAGAAGACAGGGCAGCGCGGGAAACAATCGAGGCTTTGCACGCAAAGGAGCGGCGTAAGCCTCAATCGTTTTATCCACGCGCTAATGCGCCCGCTCATGGACGGAAAGGCTCCTATAGCTCTTGCCAGTACCGCTTCTTTGCAGTATATTAAATATTGATAAAAATAGTAGGAATTAAGGAGATAACCATGACTGAACACTTTGTTTATATAGATTACAATGCGACAACGCCTTTGCGCGATGAGGTCAAAGCTGTACTTGCAGCGGCTTTTGAAATGTACGGTAATGCTTCCAGCATGCACAGCTCAGGGCGTAAAGCGCGCGCCGGTATTGAAGAGGCGCGTGCCGCAGTCGGGCAGCTCTTAGGAACGCCGGCGTCCACCATTACCTTTACTTCAGGCGGTTCTGAGTCAAATAATACGGTTTTTCAAACCATGCGCCATGAAGCAAGTACAGAAAGAAACGAAATTATCACCACGACTATTGAACATCCGTGTGTTTTGAACTCAGCTCAATTCCTCAAATCGCTGGGTTTTACCGTGCATTTTGCGCCGGTTGACCGCTACGGAAAAGTCGATCTCGCCCATTTCAAGAGCCTGCTCAGTAAAAAGACGCTCTTTGTATCGGTTATGATGGCAAACAATGAGATCGGTACGATTCAGGATATTCGCTCTATCGCCGGTTTAACCAAGGAAGTCGGGGCGTGGATGCACACCGATGCGGTTCAGGCTGTGGGGAAAATTCCGGTGCATGTTGAGGATTTACAGGTTGATTATTTAACGATGTCGGCGCATAAGATTTACGGTCCAAAAGGAGTGGGCGCTTTGTACGTGCGTAAGGGTGCGCCGCTCCTGCCGCTTATTCAGGGCGGTCATCAGGAAGACGGGCGGCGGGCAGGTACGTATAACAGCCCCGGTATACTGGGATTCGGGAGGGCTGCGCTCTGCGCTCTGCACGATCATGAGGTTTACGGCACCATGATTCTTGCCTTAAAAAACCGCCTGAAAGAAGGGCTGCTTGCGCATATTCCCGCCATTATCCTTAACGGGCATCCAACCGATACGCTACCTAATACCCTTAATGTTTCTTTTCCCGGCGCCGAAGGAGAATCCATTCTTTTATCTCTGGACCTTGCGGGCATAGAAGCATCAACCGGTTCAGCGTGCGCCTCAGGAAGCCTTGAGCCTTCCCATGTACTTATGGCAACCGGTGTTGATCCTGAGATTGCCCATGGTTCAATACGCTTTAGTTTGGGGCTCGGTCTTAAACCGGAGAGTATTGACTACATTATAAAAACTCTTCCACCTATCATCGCGCGGCTGCGCGCAATGTCAACGCTCTAGGGCGTGTCGTGTCGTTAACAGGCGGGCTAACGAAGGGTAAGGTCTGACCTTCATAAAAACAGCTTGAGGTCTGTCCTCCAAGCTGTGTCAGTTACCAGAGAGACAATCGTCATGATCCCCTGTTCCCGATGGTATGCGCCGCTGTACTGCCAGTCTTTAGGCTTCTGCACCAATCCTGCTGCGACAGGGTTTTGATCAATGTAGTTATACACAGTCCAAAAGTCTTTTTTATCCTTTATTTCGCGTGAGAAAAACCTATCTCCCCAGAAATGACCGGTCTTATGGTGTTGCTTGTTCCATCTGATAGCAAAAACCATCTTAATCCACTTCAATATCTCAGAGAGACTCTGCCCCTTTTCAGGCGTAATGAGAAAATGGAAATGATTACCCATGATGCAGAAGTTCCACAGCTTAAACTTGAAACTTTTTTTGGTTTTTGATTCTTCAATGACGGTGAGAAAGAGTTTTTTCATCTCATCCGGCTCTAATTCAAAAGCGTCTCTGTTTACTTTTGAAGTAACATGATAAGTCAGACCTTGGTCTGTGATCCCACGGGGAAAATTATGCGCTGCCATAATACCTCTATAATGGAGCTGACTCTGCTTTTTGATTCAATTTAGAGCACAATATTTTTTATTTATTTTTGACGGCGAGGTCTGTCCTATCTATCTTATCTATCTCTATCTTTACCCCAGTCTGGATATTGCGTACAAAAACAGCTATCGGGTATGCTTCTACCCAACGGCGGCTTTGCTTCTTTAAGGCGAACAGTCTGATGGCGTAGTGCTGAAAGGCAAGACCGGATTTCTGACAAAAAGAAACAGGCTTCTGACCATACCACTCTATAAGGCTGTGTCTCTATGAACTATCTCTTTGTTTGTATCTTCTGCATTATTTCTAAGCTGCTCCCCGCGCAAACGCAGGAATTTATTCCGCTCTCTTCTTCGTTTTATACACAGATTGATGCGCTCTATCAGATTTACGGACTGGGCAGCCCTTCCTCTGTCCGTCCTTGGACAAAAGCTGAAGCTCTCATCATCCTCAAGCGGCTTGATCCGGCACAGATGACGCCTGAGCTTGTGCCGGTCTACGACACCTTATATAAAGAAGCCGCGGCGCCCCTGCGCTTTTCATTAGGGGATTCGGTACGCATGGACGCTCATGTTATGCTTGCCCTTGAGCTTTACACGCACAGCAATACCAGCGATTTTGTTAATGAAGAAGATTGGCTCAAAGGATACGCCCAGCGCGCCCCCTTCACCAAGCTTGATCTGAACCTGAGTCTGGGGAATTGGTTCTACCTTACCTCTGATATCCGGTATAGCTGGAATTTTAACAGTCAAGGGCAGGACAGCTATTGCACCCCCACCGGTATAGGCGCGCTCATCCCTCAAACAGGTGCTGAAGAATATCCTATCCGCACCTTTGCCGCTGCTTTTGCGCAACGTTTCACCCTCAACATTCCGCCGCAGACTCTTGATATAGACTGTATATTTCCTAAAAGGGCGTTTCTCTCCTTTGGCGGCGCGCATTGGAACTTTAGTTTCGGGCGGGAGAGCCTTCAGTGGGGGAATGGACAGAGCGGCAATTTCCTGATTGGCAGCCATCGGGATTTTGATAACTTTGTTCGTTTCGCCGCCTTCTACGATAAATTCCGCTACGATCTGCTTATGACCATCTACGATAAATACAATTATGACGGCAGCGGCGAGAAATCCCGCTATTTTATGCTGCACCGTCTTGAGTTCCGCGTGCTTCCCCAACTGGTACTCTCTTTGTCCGAGAATATCATGTACCAAGATGCGTATTTCAATATACGGTATTTGAACCCTGCTTTTATTTATCATAACTGGGATGAGAGCGATTTGTTTAATGCCTTGGCGCATCTTGAGCTTGATTTTGCCTTTGCACCCCACTGGAACTTTTACCTGCAAGGCGCCTTGGATCAGGCGCGGGCTCCCAATGAATCGGACAGCGAAGCTGACGCATGGGGTATCTTGGGCGGTATTGAATATGCCCATGCTTTAACGTTCGGGAAGCGGAACGCCGTCTTAAACCTTTCGCTGGAAGGGGCGTATACCAGTCCGGTCTTGTACCGCAGGGACCGCGTTGACTTTATGATACTCAACCGGCGCATCTCTTTTAACGAAGGCAATGTCTATGCGCTTGAATACATAGGTTATCAATACGGCGGTGATGCGCTTGTGGCTCAGTTTGATGCGCATTTGACGGTTCTTAACAAAGGGGAGGCTGGCGTGCGCTTGTTTGCTATGGCGCACGGCGAGATGAATGCCTTTATGTCGCACAACACGGAGGGCGACAACACAGACAGAGCGAATATCATCCACACTACTCCGTCAGGGGACACGGTGGAGACAAGCTTTGCGGTCTCGCTCTGGGGAACATACACGCTGCCGCCTGTTTTCAAATGGCTTTCCCTCTCAGTATTTTCGCAGCTCGATATTATTGCCAAGACGAATAAAAGAATGTATCAAAATAACCCTCCCTTTGTATGGTATAAGTCGGGAACGTCTACTGATCTGCAATATTCTCTCGGCGTCCAGCTCAGGTGGTGAGAGGGCGGCTCTGAGGGAGCTATGAAGGAGAGACGCTGAGCCTTTCTTACTGGTTTCCTGCGGCTGTTGATTTTTTACCGGTTAACCTCTATACTTGAACTGGTAAGGAGACTTTATGCACTTAACAAAAGGACAAATCCTCAGCAGCGGCTTTGAAATTATTGATACTGTTGTCTTGGAGGAATTAAAAGCAACCGGTATTTGGGCGCTTCATCAGAAAACCGGCGCTCAGGTCTTCCATCTCTACAACGATGATAGTGAAAATTTGTTTGCGTATGTTTTTGCGACGACACCTGAAGATTCAACCGGCGCTGCCCATATTACAGAACATGCGGTTTTATGCGGTTCAGAACAGTACCCGCTTAAAGATACTTTTTTGGTTTTAAGACAGGGAAGTTTGCAGACTTACCTCAACGCGTGGACATTCCCTGATAAAACAATCTACCCCTCTAGCTCAACGAATGAAGCGGACTATTTCAATATCATGGCTGTCTATGGCGATGCGGTCTTCCACCCTTTGTTATCCGAGTGGACCTTTATGCAGGAAGGGCATAGGCTCGTATATACCAACGGCAAGCTCTCCCGTACCGGTGTTGTGTACAACGAAATGAAAGGCGCTTACTCTTCTTTTGATACCTTTGTAGCCCGCTCCGCCTTTGATTCGGTTGTGCCTGATACGCCGTATGCCTTTGAATCAGGCGGCGATCCGGACTGTATTCCTGATTTAACATGGGAAGCTCTGCGGCGCTTTCATCAGAGCCGGTATGTGCCGGCAAACTGCCGTATTTTTCTTGCCGGTAATATTCCAACAGAAAAACAGCTTTGCTTTTTAAGTGAACAGGTCTTAAAGGCTGTGCCGGCAGGGGAGCCTGCCGCGCCGATTATCTTACAAACACGCTGGAAAAAGCCGCGTATCGTGCAGGTACTGGCGCCGGCGTCCGCTGAACAAAATTCCTCTGTGCTTCTCTCATGGTTAGTAGGGGATGCGCTAGAGCCTTTGGAAGCTTTTTCTTTTGATGTTTTGGTAGAGGTTCTTCTGGGACATGATGGTTCTCCTTTGATGCGTACACTCATTGAATCAGGCTTGGGTGAAGATATTGCGCCGGTCTCAGGAATGGAAAGCGAATTACGCCAGTTAATTTTTACCGTGGGCTTGAAGGGAGTTGCAGGAGAAGCAGAGCCTGTAGAGCGTTTGATTTTAAGGGAGCTGCACCGGCTTGTGCATGAGGGTATTGCACCGCAGGAAATAGATGCGGCTCTTTTGTCGCTTGAATTCTCTCATCGTGAGATCAAACGTGCCGGCAGCGGTCCGTATTCTTTAGTGTGGCTGCGCCGCTCCCTTACCGGATGGCTTCACGGTCGTACCCCGTGGGATACTTTAGTTTTTACGCCGGTATTACAGGCGCTTAAAGCTCATCTTGCCGCTGATAAACGCTACTTTGAAAATCTTATACAAACACGGCTGCTTGATAATCCGCACAGAGCCTTGGTTATCGTAAAACCAGATGCCAGCTATCTTGAGAAAAAAGAGGCACAGGAAGCTCTGCGCATGGCAGAGTTAGAAGCATCATGGGCAGAGGCGCAGAAGCAAGCCCTTAGAGAAAAAGAAGACGCTTTAGAAGCGGTGCAAAGCGCAAAGGACAGTCCTGCTGATCTTGCCCGCATACCCCACGTAAAGCGGACAGACCTATCGCCTGAACTAGAACAGGTCCCCCGCAGCTTCCATGATGTCGCCGGTATTCCGGTTATCAGCCACAATCTGTGGACTAACGGTATTAGTTATCTGGACTTTGCCTTTCCGGTTGATATACTCAGCGCTGATGAATACCCATGGCTTCGCCTCTTCGCCTCTGCAATAACCGCATCTGGATTTGCCGGTATGGATTACGGACAGGCTGCAAGTCTGTTTGCACAGACAGCCGGGGATTTCAACGCTACACTGCAAACCTGCTTCTGCGTACCGGGCATGGCGCATACCCTCGCCCTTCCCTCAGGTATTATGGATATTGTAGGTCGCGATTGGATTATCTTCAGACTTAAAGCTCTGGATGAAAAGATCGTACCATCCGCAGAACTGGCGCTCCGTTCCCTTGTTGAGGCTGACTTTTCCGATCTGCGGCACTTGCGCGATCTTGTCCTTGAAATGAAAAGTGATTTTGAATCCGGTTTTGCCCACAAAGGATCAGCCTATGCACTGATGCGCTCAAGTATGGCTTTGAGCCGTTCGACACGGGTCGAAGAACTGTGGAGAGGTATAAGTCAAATCGAATTTATTCACCGGATTGCGTCTTTGGATATAGAAGAGATCAGCAGGACCTTATGCCGTATCCGTGATACGATAGTCGGTTCAGCTGGTATGCTTGCCAATATCACCGGTTCGGAGCCTGCACTGGCTGTCATGCTCAGAGTGCTTGAAGGTTTTGCACGATTCGGTCCGCCGCGCCCGCGCCGCTCTTTTGCTTTTACTACGCCAAGCACGCCTGAAGTTTTTTGCTCCCCTTCCTTGCAGGTTGGATTTGCCGCCTCTTCGCTGCCGGCTGCGCCTTACGCCTCGTGCGGGCAGGCTGCTGAGATGGTTCTTGCCCATTACCTTTCTACCGGCGCGCTCTGGGAGGCTATTCGTATGAAAGGCGGCGCATACGGTGCATTTGCCATGAGTGATAATTTTGAGGGGGCGTTTTCTTTTGCAACATACCGCGATCCGTCCCCTCTGCGATCGCTGGATAGTTTTAGCGAGATCATGCGCACTTTACCGATTTTGGAGCATGACAGTCTTGAAAAAGCGGTTATCGGCACCTATGCTCAAGAGACAAATCCGCGCACGGCTGCTGAAAAAGGTTTTGGAGATTTCCTGCGTCTTTTATGCGGCATTGAGCATCACCACAAGGCAGATAGACTCAAACATATTCTATCGCTTTCAGTGCCGGCTTTAAGTACGGCGGTAAACCGTATTGCTGCCTACAAAGGTTCTTTATTCCCGGTAATCATAGCTGGACAGACTCAAGCGGCGCGGGCGGCGGAGAAGTTCGGCGTTCCTTTCAAGACTCTCCCGCTCTAAGAGCGGAAGGGTGTTTCTACAATTTCGGCGCTGTGAACCGATACGGCGTACGCCATTTTCTATCTGGGTAAAATACAGTCGCTGGCGCAGTGGTAGGTCGGTAGGTCAGACCTCGGTCAGGGTAAGTCAGACCTCCTCCATGTAGCTTGCACGAGGCTTAAAAAAAGTGCTACCGGACTCTTACTGAATAAGGATACTATGCGTTTTATTGATCCAGTACAAGAATTGGGAAAATTACTCTTAACAGTTGAAAAGCCGGCGCGCTATGTCGGCGGTGAATACGGGCGTCTTGCAAAACAAAAAGCGCTCTTGCACACAGCTATAGTATTTCCAGATTTATACGAAATTGCGTTGAGCAATCAGGCGCTCAAGATTCTCTACAACCGCCTGAACCGGCTGCCGGATGTTTCCTGCGATAGGGCGTGCGCGCCGGCGCCGGATTTTGAAGCTGTGCTTAAAAAGACCGGTATTCCGCTTTATGGGCTTGATACCGGCATTGCTTTATGCGACCTTGATCTTCTGCTCTTTACCATCGGCTATGAGTTAGGCATTACCAATATTTTGTGCATCCTTGACTGTGCCGGTATTCCTCTGCATACCGCTGACCGTCAAGCACAACACCCTCTTGTAATCGCAGGCGGTCCGTGCGTGTCAAATCCTCTGCCTTTGAGCCGCTTTATTGACGCATTTTGGATAGGCGAAGCGGAAGATGCATTTTTTGACCTTGTGCAAAAGTTGCTCATTTTACGGCGGCAAGGAGCTCAGAGAACGGACCTCTTCGCATGTATAGCAGCTCATCCTTCGGTATGGGTTGCGGGGAAAGAAACAGCACGGCGTACCGTTGACATACATTTTGACAGCCGAGAACCTTCAGCAGCAGTTTTTCCCGTGCCGAATATGAAGGTTGTGCAGCATCACGGCGCAGTTGAAATTATGCGCGGCTGCCCCAATGGGTGTCGGTTCTGTCATGCCGGTATTTGGTATCGACCCATGAGGCAAAAATCAGCGGATACTATTAAAGAAGAGGTCGGGGCTTTTGTGCGCTCAGGAGGGTATAGGGAAATCAGCCTTTCATCATTATCAAGTGGAGACTATGCCCATCTGGGAGCCTTGGTTGACGAGCTGAACCGGCAGTTTTCACCGTACCATGTTTCTTTTCAGCTGCCTTCGTTACGGGTCTCAAGTTTTTCCTTGCCGGTCTTGGAAAAAATTGCCACAGTGCGCCGGAGCGGTCTTAGCTTTGCCATAGAAACGCCGGATCAAAAAGATCAGTTTGCGCTTAACAAAGAAGTTTCCCGCGATTCGATCATTGCTATCTTGCAGGAAGCGCGGAAAAACGGCTGGCACGGGGCAAAATTCTATTTTATGATAGGCTTGCCGGTCGGTACAGAAGACGAAGCCGTAAAAATAGTCGACTTTATTCACGCTATTGCGCGGATTACCCGCATGCATTTCACTATAAATGTGGGGACGTTTGTGCCAAAGCCGCACACCCCCTATGAACATGCCGTACAGCTTGACGAAGAAAGCGCCCGCAACAAACTAGTCTACATTCGATCCCAGTTACGCCCCGCCGGTCATAAGGTAAGCGTACAAGACCCATTCTTTTCAATGCTCGAAGGCATAATAAGCCGCGGGGACCAGCGCATAGGAGAGCTGATTGAAGAAGCTTACCGCGCCGGCTGCCGGCTTGACGCATGGACAGAGCATTGTCGGATTGATATATGGCGCTCCGTGCTAAACCACTATCCGGCGCTCGTAAAAGAAGTTTTATCGGGAAAGAACGAACCGTGGCGCTGCATTGAATCCGGTACAAGCCTTGAGTATTTAGCGCATGAATGCAGCAAGTCAGCAGCCGGAACAGTAACACCGCTGTGCGCCACGCCTTGTCCGCATTACTGCGGGGTATGCAGCGGGGAACGGGCAGTCTCGGTCAATACAGTCACGCAACCGGCGCCGCTGCCCGGCACAGCGCACGTGCAGCCGGTGTCTCAGAGCGCTACAAACAGACTGGTATTTTCTTTTTCTAAGACCGGTCCGGCAATCTTTCATTCCCATCTTTCTATTATGGAGATTTTCGCTGCCGCCTTTATCCGTGCCGGACTTGAGGTCGTGTATTCAAAAGGTTTTAACCCCTTGCCCCGTTTGGAAATTGCCGCCCCCTTAGCTATCGGTATTACCGCACAAGCAGAAATTGCCTCGGTTGATACAGTAGCGGCGGTAGGTGTCAGTGATTTTATCATGCGCCTCAATCAGGTTCTTCCCCAAGGCATAGCAGTCAGGGATGCAATCACCATCAGCATACCATTTAATGTGAAGAAACACTCCCTCGCCGCTTATTTATGGGGTTTTACGTATGCGCCGGACCGTCTTGTGCCGGCGCGGGAAGAGAAGGCTTACCGGCTTGCGCAGGACAAAGACATAAAACTCGAACGCCTTGCAGTACTAGCGCGGAGCAGCGATACCGGAAAGCCTCGCTCATATTTTGAGTTCTACCGGGAACTCTACGCTTAGAGCGCATGAAATACGGCACAAATCATCCGCCTTGACGCCCAGAGAGCCGTTCAAGTACTGGAACATCCGCCTAAGGTCTGCCCTTGCTTTTCAGTGGCTGGCTGTGAGGTCTGACCTAGTTAAATGTGGGTCTTCACTCGAACCGAGTGTGAGTCTTCACCTGAGCCGGGTGTGGGTCTTCACTCGAACCGAGTGTGAGTCTTCACCTGAGCCGGGTGTGGGTCTTCACTCGAACCGAGTGTGAGTCTTCACCTGAGCCGGGTGTGGGTCTTCACTCGAACCGTGTGAGGTCTGACCTAGTTAAGCGTAAGTATCCACCAAGACTGGCTGTGAGGTCTGACCTTCCCTCACTCTCTCAATCTATCTTGAACCGAGAAACTTCTGTCATAAGCATTGCTATCTTTTCTTTGTTCTCAGCGCTTATCTCATTCACCTTGTGTACCGCACTATCTATCTGCTCTGCTCCGGTTGCCATCTCTCTCATCCCGTTCCCTATCTCTTGCGTTATCTGTTCCAGCATCTTGCTCTCCTTTATCACGTCATGGCTGCCGTTCATCATTTCCTGCGCACTGCGCTTCACTTCTCCGGTTATCTCGTTCAAACTCCCCATGGATTCGAGGAGGGTTTTGCTCCCCATTCCCTGTTCTTCCATCGCACTGCGGACACTGGTCTCTTCATCCGTTACCGTCTTTACATGCTCGCTTATTGCCTCAAAGTTCAACAGCAC
>JAISMB010000050.1 GCA_031276945.1 Spirochaetaceae bacterium
GGTAGGACAGACCTCGGCTTGGGGTAAGTCAGACCTCTGCTTGGGGTAGGACAGACCTCTGCTTGGGGTAGGTCAGACCTCTGCTTGGGGTAGGTCAGACCTCTGCTTGGGGTAGGACAGACCTCGGCTTGGGGTAGGACAGACCTCTGCTTGGGGTAGGACAGACCTCTGCTTGGGGTAGGACAGACCTCTGCTTGGGGTAAGTCAGACCTCTGCTTGGGGTAAGTCAGACCTCTGCTTGGGGTAAGTCAGACCTCTGCTTGGGGTAGGACAGACCTCTGCTTGGGGTAAGTCAGACCTCTGCTTGGGGTAGGACAGACCTCTGCTTGGGGTAGGTCAGACCTCTGCTTGGGGTAGGTCAGACCTCGGCGGCTAAACCGGCTGAGCCGCTTGGGAGAGTTTTTTGTACTGGCTTCTGTGCTATTTGTGGTATATTCTATCTGGAGGAATGTATGGAATACGGTTATTTTGATAATGAAAAACGTGAATATGTCATCAACCGGATCGATGTGCCGGTCTCATGGACAAATTATATAGGCGTGCGTGATATGTGCGGCGTGTTTAACCACACGGCAGGAGGGTATGTGTTTTACAAATCGCCTGAATATCAGAGAATTTCCCGATTTAGACCCAACGGCGTTCCGATGGATAGACCGGGGCATTATGTCTATATCCGCGACAATGAAAGCGGCGAGTATTGGTCAATCTCGTGGCAGCCGGTGGGTAAACCGCTTGATAAGGCGCGCTATACTTGCAGGCACGGACTTTCGTACAGCACTTACCGCTGTGAATATCAGGGGATCATCGCGGAACAAACTTTGTTTATTCCGCTTGACGAGCCTGTGGAATTATGGGACGTACGCATAACTAATACGACCCCCAAGGCGCGCTCATTAAGCATCTTTTCGTATCTGGAGTTTTCTTATCATCAGATAAGAATGGATAATCAGAACTTTCAAATGAGTTTGTATTCCTGCGGTTCATCTTATGCGGACGGTGTTATTGAAATGGACCCGTTTTATGAAGAAGGCGGGCATCAATTTTTTACCGCCTCAGGTGTCTATGATGATTCGCCTGAGAGTTTTGATTGTCTGCGTGATACGTTTATCGGTCCTTACCGGACAGAAACAAATCCGCTTGCCGTTGAAAGAGGTTTTTGTTCCGGCTCTTTCGAGTTGGGAGGCAATCACGCAGGCTGCCTGCGCCGCAAGATAAGTCTCGGCGCTCTGGAGAGCAGCCGCCTTGTATTTATGCTGGGGCAGGGGGATAGAGCGGCGGGTATCGCCTGTCGCAAACGCTATGCTTCTTTTACGCAGGTTGATGCGGCGCGTGAGCAACTGGCAGCTTTTTGGCAGGCGAAACTGAATAAATTGCAGATTAACACACCGCATCAAGCCATGAATACCATGATCAATATCTGGACTTTGTACCAATCTGAAATTAACGTCATGTTTTCACGCTTTGCTTCATTTATTGAAGTCGGCGGGCGTACCGGCTTAGGCTACCGTGATACGGCGCAGGATGCGCTGTCTATTCCGCACTCGAATCCTGAGAAATGCCGGAGCCGGATTATTGAATTGCTCAAAGGATTAACCAGTTGGGGCTACGGCTTACATCTTTTTCAGCCTGAATGGTTTGAAGAGAAAAAAGAGCCGGTGTTTAAGTCGCCGACTGTCGTACCAACGCTTGACAAAAGCACTCTGGGCAACAGTCTTAACGATGTTTGCGCTGACGATGCCCTCTGGCTTGTGCCTGCGATTGTAGAATATATCCGTGAGACCGGTGATCTTGATTTTGTAGACAAAGTTCTCAGCTACGCAGACGGCGGGGCTGGCACAGTGTATGAACACATGACTAAAATCTTGGATTTCTCTGCTGAACAAGTCGGTAAAACTGGTATTTGTAAGGGGCTGCGCGCAGACTGGAATGATTGTCTTAACTTAGGCGGCGGGGAATCTGCTATGGTTTCGTTTTTACACCACTGGGCGCTGGTGCATTTTCTTGATCTTGCTGAGAAACTCGGTCGCACAGAGGATGTACACAAGTACAGCGCCTTGAAAGAAAAGGTTCATGCGGTTTGTGAAGCGGAGCTGTGGAACGGCGAATGGTACACACGGGGTATCACGGCGTCCGGACATAAAATCGGCACGCCGGAGAATACCGAAGGAAAGGTCTTTATGGAAAGCAACACTTGGGCGGTTGTCTCTGGGGTTGCGGCGCCGGAACGCGGAAAAAAGGCTATGGATGCGGTTGATAGTTATCTCTACACGCCATGGGGACTTATGCTCTGTGCGCCGGCGTATTCAAAACCGAACGATGAAATTGGATTTGTAACGCGGGTTTACAAAGGACTGAAAGAAAATGCGGCTATCTTTAGCCATCCGAATCCTTGGGCATGGGCTGCCGAGGCAGTATTAGGGCGCGGCGAGCGGGCTATGAAATTCTATGATGCTCTGTGTCCGTATTTACAGAACGACAAGATAGAAATCCGTGAATCAGAGCCGTATTCGTATTGCCAATTTATCGTCGGACCTGATCATAGCGCTTACGGTCGCGCACGGCATCCTTTTATGACTGGTTCTGCCGGCTGGAGTTATTTTTCAGCAACCCGCTACATCCTGGGCATTCGTCCCGGCTTTGACAGCCTTATTATTGATCCGTGTATTCCTCCGGCGTGGCATGGCTTTTCTGTTACGCGGGTGTGGCGCGGCGCTACTTACCAGATCACCGTTGATAACAGAGCCGGTGTCAGTAAAGGTGTTAGAGAATACCGGCTCAATGGTAAAACTATCAGCCTTGGCATTCCTGTCCAAGCTGCCGGCACTGTCAACACAGTTGAAGTAGTGATGGGAAAGAACGATTAGACCTGAGCGCATCTCTTTCTGCGCATAACTTAAAGGCGGAGCCGATTACCCGGTATCCGCCTCTTTTTTTAGCAAAAGAGTCAAGGCTTATACGTGCAAAGATAGACTGCTTAAAGTACTGATACAGTATGCCAGCCAGATGGGCAGAAAGCCAGTGGTTTGTACCTTGTGTTATTTAAGAGGAAACCGATCACTATCCTGCTTTTGAGGTCTGACCCTTGCTTCAGAGTGGCTCGTGATTAGTGGTAAGTGACTAGTCCTTGTGTTGTTAAGGCAAAACTGCTCACTAACCACTGATCACTGTCCACTCAAGGTACACCCAGCCACCGAGGTCTGACCTATCTTTCTCAGTCGGTCTGACACGGTGCAGTCAGGGTGGCTGACTAGGCGAGGTCTGTCCCATCCTAAGCCGAGGTCTGACCTCTGGGTTGACCTCTGGGTAGACCGCAGGCTAGATGGATTTACAAAACAGCCTGAATTGAGTATTGTTAGTCTATGGAAATTATCACCTTTGGCAATGAACTGCTTCGACAAAAGTCTCAGCGTATTACTACGTTCAACGGAGAGCTTTTGACCATTACACAGAACATGATAGAGGCTTTACACAAAGGCAAAGGAGTAGGGTTGGCTGGTGCGCAGGTCGGGTTTATGAAACGTATTTTTGTAACCCATATTGAAGGTGATGATATACGTGTTTTTATCAATCCCTCGTTATTAGAAACTTCAGCAGAAACAAGCGTCTATGAGGAAGGCTGCCTTTCATTACCCGGTATGTGGTCAAAGGTAACACGCTCAAAGTCGGTGCATATACAGGCATGGAATGAAAAAGCTAAACCCTTTAACTTTACAGCAGACGGCATATTAGCGCGGGTCATACTTCACGAACTCGATCACCTTGAAGGAATCCTCTTTATCGATCACCTCACAGAGCTTAAAAGAAAGCGGCTGCTCACTAAAATAGAAAGGCATAAGAACAACTAATGCGTATCCTTTTTGCGGGAACGCCGGCTCTTGCTGTGCCAAGTCTTACACTATTAGCACAGCATTCAGGGGGTAATTTTGAACTCGCCGGCATTCTCACCAAGCCTGATAGTCTGCGTGGAGGGAGGCAAAGACAGCTTGTTCCCAGCGATATAGGGGCAGCCGCTGCATTTCTACTGCCCCAGTGCCGCCAGCTCAAGCCGGAGAAACTTGATTCTGCCGCCCGTCTTGCGGTTGCAGAGCTTAAGCCGGATCTCTTGGTTTCATTTGCCTATGGACATATTTTTGGTCCTCGGTTCTTATCGTTGTTTCCCTGCGGCGGTATCAATGTACATCCGAGCCTTCTGCCCAAATACCGCGGACCTAGTCCGCTCACCTCGGTCATCCTGCACCGCGAGCTAGAAACTGGTATCAGCATCCAAAGGCTTGCCTTAGCAATGGATAGCGGTACTCTTCTTGCCCAAAAACGCTTCCCTCTTACCGGCTGTGAAACGACTGCCTCTTTAAGCGATTCTACTGCTGCTTTGGCGGCAGACCTCCTTTTGGCAGTAGTACAGAGTATAGCTGACGGAACAATGCTTGAGGAAAAGCCTCAAAACCATGAGGAGGCAAGCTACTGCCGGCTCTTTTCAAAAGAAGATGGGTTGATAGACTGGAGCAAAACTGCGCTTGACCTTGATGCTCAGATACGCGCCTTTACCCCGTGGCCCCTGTCTTTTACCACGCATTGTGGTCGGTATCTCTACATCCTTGAGAGCAAGCCTATGCCGGATACGAGCGGCGATACCAGCTATATCCCCGGTACTGTTATCGGGACTGATAAACAAGGCGGATTACTTATCCAAACCGGCAGCGGACTTTTAGGCGTACAACGTCTGCAATACCAAACCAAGAAAGCTCTGCCGTGGCGTGATTTTCTGAACGGCGCCCCTGATTTTCCGGGGGCGGTACTCGGAGGATAAGATTTAGTATTCTCGGTATATCATCAGTACTATACCAAGAATTGCCGTGTAGCAGGCGAATATACGCACAGAGTGTTCCTGTATCAATTTAAGCATGACTTTGATAGAGATAAATCCTACCAGAGCAGCGGTAAAGGTGCCAACAATAACCGGTGTACTGTAGACTGAAGCGCTTATGCCATCAGGTAGTTCTTGTATTTGTAGTACCAGCGCGCCGATTATGGCTGGAATTGAGAGGAGAAAAGAGAAGCGGGCGGCAAAACCCCGCTCGAGTCTGCGGGAAAGTGCGCCGGCTAAAGTAAAACCTGAACGGGAAATGCCGGGGAAAAGGGCAATGCTCTGCATAATACCGATGATGAGGGCGTCTTTTCCATTGAGTTCTAAATCGCTGCGAAATCTTCCCGGTCTTTTGGAAATATACTCAGCTACAAAAAGAACCAGTCCGGTGATTAAGAAAGCAATTCCTAAGAAATCCGGTGATTCAAAAGACGCTTCTATAAAATCCCTGAGAAACAGCGCAACAACAACTGCCGGAATCGTTGCTAAAACCAAAAAACTAGTCAACGGCTGTACCGGCTGGCGCAGCAAGTCCCAAATATCGGACCAAAGCACTATAAAAACTGCCAAGAGAGTACCAAGATGGAGCATGGTGTCAAAAAAAAGAGAAGGCGTCTCAATGTGCATCAACTGCTGAATCAAGACCAGATGCCCTGAACTGCTCACCGGTAAAAATTCAGTTAATCCTTGAACCGCGCCGAGGATTACTGCTTCTAAAATTGTCATCAATCAGTCTCGTTAAGCTCTTTATTGATCAGCATATACAGATTACGTGCATGCTCCAAAAGTGGTCCGGGTTTTTCTTTTGATGCCTTACCGACCCCGAACATACGGGCTATAGTACGTTTGGCATCGTCCAAAGAAGCTAAACGATTTGCCCTATCCTTTACTTGTCCATATTTTACCTGCAAAAGCGCGGATAAATATAAAATTCCCTCATAAGCATAATTTTTGTCAGTATCTGGTCCGCAATTTTTCAGGGCAGATACTGTTTCTTGCCCATTTTGTTCACGATGGATGGCTTCTAAATAAAAAAACAAGGCTTTTTTTTTGAGCAAGAGAGCGAGCCAATCATAGTTTTCATGGGGGTTTTTCTCGTGCAGTGCGTCAAAAAGCCAGCCGGCTCTGAGCGCAGCAATTCCCTGCTTTATGGTTGGTGAAATTTCTTTATTAAAATAATCGTAACAGCGCATTACAAGGTATTGAGAGGCAGCGCCTGAGATAAGGTTGCGGTTCTTCTCAAAGTCGACATCAGGAAAAAGAAGCTGCACCTCTTCCATGCGCTTTTCTTGGTCGTTATTGACCTGTTCGACTGCGCTTGCCGGCAGCAGAAAAAAATCTTTCTCCATTGACGCAAACCAACACTGAGGGCATACCGTGGCTTGATAGACGAGCGGATGCACCTCACCGTATTTTGCAGACGGTTCATACAGGCGGTGCAGTTCATCCGTAATCGTTCCGGCAATAAGTCGTCCGCCTCCTGTGAGCAGTTCTTCGCGATAAAAAACTGTACTACAAGCCGGACAGATAGTTTCATCTTTTGCTTGATACGATAATTTATTTTCCCGTTTATCAAAAATCATAGATTTATTTCCGGCAGTTAATTAAGATGCAGTTAATAGAACTGTTTATGAAAGAGGCGCCGGGCGGAATTGAACCGTCGCATAAAGGTTTTGCAGACCTCTCCCTTACCACTTGGGTACGGCGCCGTTACTACAAGTAACATACTTTTATAAAAAGGACAGTTGTACTATACAAGAATACTTTTCCTTTGTCTAGTAGTTTTTAGTGTTTTTCAGTCAAAGATGAGAAGGCGCTCATGCCGCGGCTTTGAGAACACCGTGTGCATTCTTTTCGCGCTTTGCCTCCGCCCTCTCGTAGGTTCAGGAACATACTTTACTCCAGAGCATAAAAAGTTTAAGCTACGCCCTAGCACGTTAATGCTACAGCGTGAGCAGGTTTGAATAAGTTTAAGTTTTATAGGTAGATAGTATGTTCAAAACAACAGTAGTTTTTTGTTTCTTGATGATAAGCGCGGCACATTTTCTTTCCGCACGTCCGGTAACAATACAGGTTATTGATACTGATCTGGCAATACCGTTGGAAGGTGCGGTTGTCTGGTCTTCTGATGGACAGCAGTACGAATGTGATCAGGACGGCAATGCCATGCTCCAGCTTCCTGACGACACGCCGGCGCTCATACAGATCACATACCCGGGCTATGATACGCTCAGCACTGAAATTTCTCCCAGCGGCGATACCTTTGTCTTTGGACTAACGCTCTCCTTTCTCATAGAAGGGCAGGAGTTGGTCATTGCCGCAAGCAGACCGGGCGTGAGCGAAACACGAACCGGTCGCAGTGTGGCAATCACAGAGACCGAATTGAGCCGAAACGCAGAAGTCGGCATTATCGAAGATGTTATAACCGCGGTCAAACTCCTGCCCGGCGTCGGCTATTCAGGCTTGTTTAACGCGCAGCCTTCTATTCGCGGAGGAGAACCCGGAGACTTGATGGCGGTTATGAACGGTTTTTATATTGACAATCCTTATCACTGGGGCGGCGCTTTTTCTATCTTTGACCCGCGGATGGTGCAGAGTGTTCAGCTTTCACACGGGGTATTTTCCGCCCGCTACGGACATACCACCTCCGGTCTGCTTGAAATTACCTCAAAGCAGCCTGATCCGCGAGAAACCGAGCTGGAAGTCGGCATTTCAAGCTCCGCAACCAATCTTAATCTGTCCTTTCCGCTGAACGGCAAGGGCGGGATTATTGTTATGGGGAAACTGACCTACTGGGATCCTTTTGTCTGGCTGGTAAAGCAGATGGCGCCGTCTTTAACGTGGATTGATGAGCGGATTGAGCTGATAGATGCGGTCAGCGTTGCGCCCTACATCCGAAGCGGCGCCTTTGCCGGTCAGTACCGTCCGTTCAATAACCTTGAATTCACCGCCAGCGGCTATATAGGCGGGGACGGTGTCGGGGCGGACTATCAAAACCCCAACAGTCGTACACGCGGCAATTGGGAAAACTGGCTTGGCTTTCTGACTACTAGTGTTTCATACTCCCTCCGACAGGATATGGCGGTCCGCGCCAGTCTGGGGACTGGTTTTCACAACAGTCAGATGACAGCAAATATAGATAATTGGGTAGAGCAGGAGTACAGCGAGGATTTTCTCTATGGTCTTGATGAGAAGGATAAGCCGATTGTGTATTGGAATCCCGCATCTGGAGCCTTACCCACTACCATTACATGGTATGACTTACTGACTTCTCCTTTATTTAATATAGATACCACTAAACCGTACCACTACGCTAATCAGAGGGATTTTAACCTCAAAAGCGATACGGCGAACTTTCAGGTACGGGGCGATTTTGACTGGGATTGGGGGCAGGGCTTGCTGTTTTCCGCCGGTATCCATGAAATGGGAACACTCTGGATGCAGAGCATTGCACAGCCTCTGTGGTTCAACTGGTACGGGTATTATGATAATAACGGAATTTTCTACTACCAACCGTCTGATACTGTATCCCTTAACACTATTTTTGAAGATCCTGAGGTAGACTACGTTTATCTACTCCGTAAGCATGTTTTACTGGCTTTGGACCAGCCCGCTATTAAAAACTTCGGGCTTTTTAGTTCAGGCTATACGGTCTTGGCATACACCAACCCTGATTACCGTATCGGCGCCGAGATAGGACTGCGGCTGGATCACGTCTTTTTCAAGGGCAGGGATTTTTCTATTCAAACTATGCCGGTTTTTAACCCGCGGCTTAACCTTGATTACACCGTGTTTACCGCAAAAGGCTTCATTGATTCGCTCGCTCTCAGCATAGGAACCGGTCTCTTTTCTTCAATGAACGACAGCGCCATAACGTATATTGAAGCTCAACACGGTATTGATGATTATGAGCTTAAACAGGAAAAGACCTGGACCAGCATTCTGGGCGCAAAACTGGACTTTCTGGACAGGTACAGTTTTAATCTTGAATTGTACTATAAATATGGGTTTGACCGCTCCTACCAATACCGAGCGTATGATTTTGCAGCGCAGTCTGAAAGTATTGTGTTTAACTTTAACGGTCTCTCGCATATATTCGGCTTTGATTTTATGCTTCAGAAAAAGTCTTCACGCTTTTTAGACGGCTGGATAACGTACTCGTTTAACTGGGCGCAGCATAATAATCCAGATGATACGGATGAATATGACCGCGGCTGGTTTTATCCTGCGTTTCACCGCTTCCATAACCTGCACCTTGTGCTTAATTACAAGCCCACAAGCCGGTTCAATGTTGCCGCGCAGATCAGTTATTCTTCCGGTGCGCTGCGTATCTTTAGTTACGGTGGTACGATTGTCAGTGTGCCGGTATTAGTTGAAAATGAGGACGGCAGTAAGACGGTAATTCAGCAATACAGCAAGGCGAATAATGAAAACAAGCTTGAACGGGACGGCTTTACGCTGCCCATCAACCTGAAATTTTCATGGTACGTTTCCAATCCCACCGGCAAAACCCAATTACAGATATACCTTGCCGTTGAGAATCTGCTTGCTTTCTGGCAGACCCGCAAAGTCAATAATACCACCTTCAATACGTATACCGGTGCAGAAGAGACTGGCAGCACTACTGCCAGTTACGATTTGCCTGTGCCGATGGTTTCGTTTGGTTTTACGTGGAGCTACTAGCTCATCTTAGCCCGCAACACCCCTAGGGTAGATCGCGGCGTTGTCCTAGGGTAGCTCACGACCTTCTCCTAGCAAGGAGAAGCCGCTGTCCTAGGGGGTGTCGTCAAAAGGAAGGAAGATAAATCTGAGATAGAGAGCGGCAAGAAAGGAATCAGAGCGTTGAGCAGAGCGAGTAGCAATACCTCTCCACTTTCACAAAAGCAGTTTGAGGTCTGTCCTCCAAGCAATGTCAGTTACCAGAGAGACAATGCTGACAATACCGTGTTTCCGATGGTATGCGCCGCTGTACTGCCATTGTTCAGGCTTCTGCACCAATCCTGCTGCGACAGGGTTTTGATCTATGTAGTTATACACAGTCCAAAAGTCCTTTTTATCCTTGATCTCGCGCGAATAAAACCTATCTCCCCAGAAATGACCGGTCTTATGGTGCTTTTTATTCCACCGTATCGCATACACCATCTTGATCCATTTCAATAGGTTAGAGAGACTCTGCCCTTTTTCAGG
>JAISMB010000053.1 GCA_031276945.1 Spirochaetaceae bacterium
CAAGGAACACCGGTTCTGATAATCCAGGATACAGCATTGATAAAGCGTCGATTGTCATGAGCCATTCGACCCTGTTTACCTGCCGCTCCTGGAAGTAAGTCTTTTATCTTTTCCCACAGGTTATCACTGATGTCATGTCTGTGCAGTGCTTTTCCATTTTCTTTCATCTTGTTATCTTACTTTATTTCCTTACTTTTGACGACACCCCCTAGGCGACATTGGGTTTCAACTTGGTTGACATTATTGAATAAAAAAGATATGAATATTTTTATAGGAATTAAAATGGATTTTACCATAGAAGAACTATCAATAAATGCCTGAAACCAAGTCATTCTCATGTGAGACTGCCCCACTCTGCTTCCATTCTAAAAGCTTGCATATTCTCACCACCTCTGCTATTCTGAAATTGACCGTATGGGCGGTTAATACAACGAGAGTGTTTAAGAGTGATTTTTATGGAAAACAGGCAAGAAAATTTAACGATTGACGACTTTACGAAAATGATCAGCACTGCTCCCAATAACTATAATTTTTATGTTTATCGCGGTATGCTCTATTGGAGCAAGGGGGATTTTGATAAAGCAAAAGATGATTTCACAAAGGCAATACAAATTAATCCATTTTCCTTTGAAGCATACAATAATCGTGGAAGTATCTACGGACATGAAAAGAATTATGATTTAGCTTTAACTGATTACTCCAAGTGTGTAGAAATCAATCAGTTGGCAATTGATGGGTATGTTAACCGAGGAAGCTTCTATTGTGATATGTTACACGATTATAAATCGGCAATAGAAGATTTTAGCCGTGCTATCGAGATTGATCCTACAGATTATGAAGTCTATCTATTTCGATGCAGAGCATATATGGCTTTAGGTGAAGAAAAATTAGCTGAAACAGATTTGAAAAAAGCTTTTGAAATTAATCCATTTGTAACTGAACAATGGCTTAAAAGAAGAACGGAGCCACCTCTCGATTCTGAGAGTGCCGAGGCTCATATCCAGAATGTAGTTGAAGCTTTAGGCAGTCATGAATATGATTTCGCAATAGCTGAAGCTACAGAGGCAATAAAGATCGGCTCACCATTGGATGCTATTGCCTATAGTAATCGTGGAATAGCACACGACGCTAAAGGTGAATACGCATTAGCTATTGAGGATTGTAAAAAGGCGCTTGCACTCAGTCCGGAATATACTAAAGCGTATAGTAATCTTGGAATTACATATTACCATATTAGAAAATATGATCTTGCGATTGAGAATATAACACAGACTATTGAACGCCTTTCAAAAAACCCGGTTCTTGATCCTGATGAAACCAAAACATTCTTAAAATTCACTTTACTATCGCGGACTTTCATATAGAGCAACCCGTAACTTCTATTTTTCAAAAAAGGACTTCGAGAAGATATTGGATATTAACCCGAATGATGATGAAGTTAGACTACTATTGAGAGATATATCTGCGTGGATATAATTTTATAGTGATAATATATGCCGGTCGCGTCAGACCTCGAACTGTTATTTTAATTAAAGGAGATTAAGCGCGCATGAAAAGAGGGCGCATGATACCATGTTAGAACAAGTTTTTAGATCATTGAGACAGGCGCAGAGCCGTTTAGCGCAGGAGACACGCGCTCAAAAAGATGCGGCGCTCCGCAAGGTTATGGAGGCGATCGCTCAGGCTCAAGAGAGCATCAGAGCGGCAAATGAAATCGATCAAGCACAAGCGAAGCAGGCTGGTATGAGCGAAGCGCTTCTGGACAGGCTGCGGCTTGATGAGAAACGTATTGCAGGTATCAGAGACAGCATTGCAACGGTGATTGACCTGCCTGACCCAACGGGCATAGTCCGCTCTGGCTGGACACTCGCCAACGGTCTGGTCGTTGAACAGGTTACGATGCCGCTGGGAGTTGCGGCAATTATCTATGAATCGCGCCCTGATGTTACGGTTGATGCCTTTAGTCTTGCCTATAAAGCAGGCTGTTCAATACTGTTACGCGGAGCATCCTCTGCGGTTCATTCAAACCGCGCTTTAGTTAAAGCGATTAAAGACGGATTAAAAACCGGCGGAGGCGTCGTCGATGCGCTGGCATTGGCTGACGGTGGTCATGATGAAGTAGCGGAGATTTTAGCTGCACGAGGAGGTATTGATGTGCTGATACCGCGCGGTGGAAAACATCTCATCCGGTCTGTGGTAGAAAACGCAAAGGTTCCGGTTATTGAAACTGGCGCGGGAAATTGTCATATTTATGTTGAACCTGATGCAGATATGCAGATGGCGCTTGCTATTATCGAAAATGCAAAGGTTCAAAAACCGGGTGCCTGTAATGCGGTAGAAACGCTCTTAGTAAAAGAGCCGGCTGCTCATCTGCTCATGCCTCTTTTAGCCGCGCGCCTTGCCGGTACAGTAGAATTACGCTGCGACAAGCGGTCAAAAGAAGCAATAGGCATTCCGCCTGAGGGACTGAACCTCAAAGATGCTGTTGAGGAGGATTGGGAGACTGAATACCTTGACTATATCCTTGCGGTAAAGGTGGTCGATTCTTTTGATCAGGCTCTTGAACACATTAACCGGTATGGTACGCATCATTCAGAGGCTATTGTGACCAATAATCTTCAGCATGCTCAAAAATTTTGCCAGCAGGTAGATGCGGCTTGTGTTTACGTGAATGCTTCAACACGGTTTACCGATGGCGGGCAATTCGGTTTTGGCGCGGAGCTTGGCATTAGTACGCAGAAATTCCACGCACGGGGACCTATGGGACTTGATGCCTTAACAACGTATCGTTTCCGCATTACAGGAAGCGGGCAAACACGCCCGAACTAGGGCAGACTTCGATAAAAAATAGTGATCCACGCTACAGGTAAGAAAAGGACGAAGAACTATGAAAGACGGTGTAAGATACTCGATAAAGAAAAAGATAGGGAAAGAGAACGGTGTGATAGCGGTTCAGAATAAGCATATCGCTGGATGGAAATTGTCAAAGATGAATGAGAGACATCCGAAAACTGTCTCAAACGGTCATGTGGATAGATGGTCCGCCTCAACTCAAAACTGTCCTGAGTGCGGGAGCAAGAACAAACTCACGCTGGAGGACAGGAGGTATACGTGCGACTGTGGATATTCAGAAAAGAGAGATAGGAAAGCGGGCGTATACTATGGGAAGGAATAATATTCTTGCGGGGCGAGGCTGAAAGCGCACTTATTGGCAGGGCTTGCTCGGTCTACGTTTGGTCTGTGAAACAAGAAGCCCACCGCTTGAGCCTTGGGGGTAGCTCACACATTAAACCGGAAAAATACCACATCGCCGTCCTGTATACGGTACTCTTTTCCTTCAATACGGTATTTTCCTGCCTCTTTTATCTTTGCCTCTGTCCGGTACTGAACTATATCCTCAGATGAGTAAACTTCTGCTTTAATAAAGCCTTTTTCAAAATCACTATGAATAACACCGGCTGCCTCAGGCGCGCAGGCGCCGTTACGCACTGTCCATGCCCGACATTCATCCGAGCCGGCGGTAAAGAAAGTACGCAAGCCTAAGAGCCGGTAGGCAGCACGAATCAAAGCATTCAAGCCGGATTCTTTTAAGCCCAGCTCCGCTAAAAATGCAAGGCGTTCAGCCGGCTCTGCAATATCGGCAAGCTCCGCTTCAAATTTACCGCAAATACCAATGGCATCCGCACCCTCTGAAAGAGCGCGTTTTTTTACCTGTTCAAAGTAGTCGTTGCCCTGCTGCGCTCCGGCTTCGTCAACATTACAGACGTATAACTGCGGCTTCATCGTAATAAAATGGCAATCGTAGATAGCGGAGCGTTCGTCATCGGTCAAAGGAACAGAGCGAACTGTGCCGCCGTTCTGCAATACCGGATAGATTTTAGCCAGCGCTGCAAGAACAAGCTCCGCGGTTTTCTGTTCAGCTTTTGCGCTGACTTTAAGCGTGCGTTCCGCCCTTTCTTTGCGTTTAAGCAGCGTATCAATATCAGCTAAAGCTAATTCAATGGCAATAATATCCATGTCATTGTTTGGATCAACGCGGTTTTCAACATGAATAATATCTGGATTTTCAAAGCACCGAACCACCTGCACTATGATGCCGACTTCCCGTATATGAGAGAGGAACTGATTGCCCAATCCTTCTCCTTTTGACGCTCCCTTAACAAGACCGGCAATGTCAACAAATTCGACGGTTGCCGGTATGGTACGAGCCGGCTTAAAAAGCTGCTGCAAGTTAAGCAGCCTCTGATCCGGTACCGTAACGATACCAACATTGGGATTTATAGTGCAAAAAGGATAATTTGCCACTTCAGCCGGCGCTCCGCACAAGGCTTGAAAAATCGTTGACTTGCCTACATTGGGAAGTCCTACAATACCACAATTTAATGCCATTCATCTTCCTCCTCGCACACAAAATAGGAAAACCTCTTGTTCTACCAAGGACAACGCCTTGTCTTAGCAGGGACAACGCCTTGATCTACCCTAAGACAAGCTCATTATCCTAGCAAGGACAACGTCTTGTTCTACCAAGGACAACGCTTTGTCTTAGCAGGGACAACACCTTAATCTAGCCTAAGACAAGCTCATTATCTTACCAAGGACAATGCCTTATCTTCCAAGGAAAACGTCTTGTTCTACCAAGGGCAATGCGTTGTCTTAGCAAGGACAACACCTTGATCTACCCTAGGACAAGCTTCTTATCCTACCAAGGACAACGCCGAAACCTTGCAAACAAGATGGCGGGCGATCTCTAGGATTCGGTTGAACTTTCAACGCTGTGCAGATAATTACACGCTGGATTGATACATATCTTGTATGATCCGTTTACTTTATCGTATTTTTCGACCATAAACCAGCCGCATTCCGGACAATTCTGCGGCAGAGGCTTATACTTGGTAAAGAAATTACATGTCGGGTAATTCGTGCAGCCGTAAAATTCCTTACCGCGTTTTTGGGCTTTGCGCGCCACTATATCACCGCCGCACTGAGGGCATACGGCAAGAGGAATGGGTTTGGTGTTGTGGCATTCTGGAAATCCAGAACAAGCTAAAAAATAACCAAAACGCCCCAATCTCTTTACCATCTGACGACCACATTTTTCACAGAGCTGATCGGTCGGCTCGTCCAGCGATATCTTAATCGGCTCAAGATTTTGGAATACTTCATCAAGCTGCCTCTTAAACGGCTGATAAAATTCCCGAATCATATCCTGCCAGCACACCAAATCCTCTTCAACGCTGTCAAGATTATGCTCCATCAAGGCAGTAAAATCAACATTAACGATATGCGGAAAATAACTCACCAATATGGTGTTAATGAGCCGTCCGAGAACAGTCGGGACTAACTGCTTATTGGACCGGGTAACGTAGTAGCGGTCTTGGAGAACAGAGATAATCGGCGCATAGGTTGAAGGGCGCCCTATACCTTTTTCTTCAAGCGTTTTGACTATTGACGCATCGGTATAACGCGGCGGTCCTTGGGTAAAATGCTGCTCCGCATGGAACTGCTCAAAAATAACGGTATCTCCCTTTTTGAGGCATGGGTAGTGGGCGCTGTTCTTTTCTTCTTTGACTGCAAGTATATTCAGCGCCTGATAAAACCCTTTTTTTATAATCTTTGTGCCTGAAATACGGAAGAGCGCATCCCCCACCACTATGTCGGTACTTATTGTTTTTGTCTGCGCCGGTTTCATCTGGCTTGCTACAAAACGTTCCCAAATAATACTGTAAAGCTTAAACTGATCCAGTGATAAATGCCCCTTGATTGAATCGGGGCGGTAGGTGGTATAGGTCGGTCGTATCGCTTCATGGGCGTTTTGTGCTGTCTTCTCTACTAAATATTCTACAGCCGCCTCGGGCAGTTCATCAGGATAGACCTCTTGTATAAAGGCGCGGACTTCTTCAAGCGCTTGTTTTGAGATACGCACAGAATCGGTGCGCATATAGGTAATAAGCCCCACACGACTTGAACCAATACTGACCCCTTCATAGAGCTGCTGCGCTACCTGCATGGTCTTTTTACTGGCAAAGCTCAGCCGGTTTGCCGCTACCTGCTGGAGTTGGGAGGTGGTAAAAGGCGGCTTAGGCTTGATAGTCTTCTCAATTTCCCGTACCTCACTAACCGTCCCCTCTTTCCCTTTTATACAGTCAATGATCTCATTGACGGACGCCTCGGTTTTAAGGTTGGGTTTTTCTCTTTCCCAGAGTACCAACTGCGCTGTCCATAAGGTTTTCTTGATTCTAAAATCACCGCTCAATGTCCAATACTCTTCTGGAATAAAAGCTTCGACTTCATCTTCACGTTCACAGATAAGACGCAACGCTACCGACTGCACGCGTCCGGCGGAAAGTCCGCCCTTTACCTTTTTCCATAAAAGCGGAGTCAAGTTATAGCCTACCAGCCGGTCAAGAACCCGCCGTGCTTTTTGTGCATTGACCTTTGCTTCATCAATATCTGAAGGATTCGCCACCGCTTCTTTAATTGCCGTTGGAGTTATCTCATTAAAAGCAATACGGACAATAGGAACCGCCGCCTTTTCCCTGATAGCATTGCGCAAATGCCATGCTATAGCTTCACCTTCCCGGTCATTATCACTTGCCAGCATGACAGACGCCGCTTTTTTTGCATCTTTTTGCAAATCCTTGAGAATAGTCGCCCGCCCCCGTACCGTGATATATTCAGGCTCAAAGTTTTGTTCAACATCAACCGCCATCCGGGACCGGGGAAGATCAATCAAATGCCCCATACTTGCCTTAACGCTATAGTGATCGCCAAGGTATTTCTCAATAGTTTTGGCTTTTGCCGGAGATTCTACAATAACGAGAATCTTTTTTACCTCATCTTGCTTCAAGAAGAACCTCTCCTGTTGTGAGCTACCCTTCGCTCAAGCGATGGGTTTCTTGTTTCACAGACCAAACTTAGTCCGACAGAGCAAGCCCTGTCAATCCAGCGCTTTCAGCCTCCGCACGAATCTTTATTCCTTCCTGTAGTACACGCCCGCTTTTCTATCTCTCTCTCTTCAGAGTATCCGCATCAGCACAGTCTACTTCCTGTCCTCCATACTGAGTTTGTTCTTCCTCCCGCACTCAGGACAGCTTCCTGTTGAGGCGGACCATCTATCCACTATGACCGTTTGAGACAGTGTTCGTGTGCCTCTCAATTCCGTCCATAATCGAATGTGGTATCCGTTTCCCTCAGCCCTTCATCTTTGACGATTTCCATTCAGCGTTATTCTCGTCCTGAACAGCAATCGCATCGTTCCTATCTTCGCGTCCCGTTTCTTATTACCTATCTTTTCGTATTCTTTATCGAGTATCTTCCACCGTCTTCATGGTTCTTCTTTTAATGATGTAATCACCGTAAACTTTGCTTCCCATTCTTCCAAAATTTCATAGGCAGAACTGACAACCCGTGCGCCTTCATTCGCAAATTTCCGTGATCCCTCTCCCAAAGGCTCACCATACAGACCGGCGACCCAGACATCACGCCCCTGTTCCAGAGCGCACCGACCGGTAATAAGGGCGCCTGAACGTTCAGGCGCCTCTACAATGAGCGTGCCGCGGGAAAGACCCGATATAATCCGGTTGCGCGTTGGGAAACGCCATTGATGCGGCGGGGTGCCGGGGGGGTATTCGGTCATAATACAGCCGCCCTGTTCCAGTATCTTGCGGGCAAGGACTTTGTTCGCCGCCGGACTTAGCTCATCAAGACCCGAAGCAAGAACAGCAATCGTACGAGCGCTGAGGTTCCCCCGATGTGAGAACCCGTCAATACCGAGTGCAAGACCGGAAACAACTGATACTCCGGCATCGGCAAATTCCTTTGAGACTCGTATTGCAAACATGGCTCCCGGTGATGCCGGTCGCCGTGTTCCTACCATAGCAACCAAAGGACGCTCCGGATCAGGTAACTGCCCCCAATAAAAGATCAGGTGCGGCGGATCGTAAATCTCACGGAGCAGCGGCGGATAATCAGGTGAAGCGTACGACACGGTATTCATGCCGCGATGCGTGATAGTCCAGGTATCCTGTTCAGCTTGTCCGATCCATAAATCAAGATCCCATTTCAGTTTGGGCAGGAAACGCCCTAGAATTTGTTCAAGGTCCGCTTTGGTCAAGCTGATTATATCAGCCTCTGAGGTAAAGCGGGTACACAGACTTATTTTATCTACCGGCGAGATATGAGGGATCCGGGTAATGATAAAATCAAGTAATCCACGATTATTCATAAAGTATTATCCAGTATTTGTGCAAATTAAAAGGCTAATAGATTAGAGCCTCCAGTGCAATTCAGCACAAAGGCTAGTATAAGCTGTTAATAGTACCTCATGCAACTACTATTTATAAAAAAATGCCTTATGTATGGTGATTGCGTTACCGGTAGATCTGCTCAAGTACGATCTGTTTATTATTATCTGCTTCTACTTTTTGAGCAGGGTCCTTAGTATGAGCAATGATAGTATCATACCATTCGACCGCTTTTTGATTATCGCCTGTCATATAATAGGCTCGCGCCAGTACAAACATTGCATTAATATCAGTAGCCATCGGCGTTGAATTGGGCGACTGCTCTAAGTACAGTTGCAAATGCGGGATGGCATCATCCGGACGATTCAGATCAAAGGCGTACAATACCCCAAGACTGTAGCGGGGGCGTAGATATTTTGAGTTAAGCGCGATAGAACGCAAAAAACTCGTTTCTGCCAGAGTATAGTATTTATCCTGCTGAGCGGTGTCCGCCACTGCTTTCGCCATAATACTGGCTGATACGCCTTGCATATAGTAAAGCGCCGTATCCTCAGGCTGGTATATTATTGCCTGTTGCAGTGCATCAAGGGCATCGGCATGCAAGCCCTTATCGTAAAGCCGGTCCGCGAGTATTTTCCAATACGAACCGCGTTTCTCAGCATCTTTAACATGTTCTTCAATCTTTTTTTCATACAAAGCGATAGCTTTACGCAGGTCTTCAAGACCGGTTGGCGTTCCGCCGCCGCCGAGCTCTATGATATGCGCTGCTAACTGTGATTGTCGGGAACGAGTTTGGCATGCCCCGATACCTACCACTGCCCCTGCAATACAAATCAAGACAACTATGCCTATGACTACTTCATTTTTTATCTTCATCATCTAATTGTGCAGAAAAGGAGATGAAAGAGCGGGATAGTCTGCCGGTCTTTTTCGCCCCTGCATGAGTATCTTCTGCCGCTCCCTCATCTTTACCCTTACCCTCCTATACGTCTATCCACTGAACTTTCTTTACCCACTTTATGCCCTCCCCGGTAGACCGTGGGGATTTCAAGATCATCTTCTGCACCTCGTCCTCCCCCCAAGTCTTGACGCCGGGATCGGTTATGTATCTTTTGCCATTCTTCGAGATCAATAAAATCACTTTCTTTAACCTTGGGTTTTACGTCAAGAGTGCTTTGCTCCTGTAGAGGAGCCTTAGTTGCTTTATTCTGCTGAAAGCCAGTTGCAATAACCATAACGCGGAACTTATCGCCGAGTTTGGCATCCACATAACAACCGGGGATAACTTCAGCATCACTATAAGCATTATTGGTAATAATACTGACGGCTTCCTCATACTCGGCAAGGGACAAATCAGGACCGCTTGCCACATTGACCAGTATTTTGGTAGCCCCCTCGATCTTGGTATCTTCTAAGAGCGGATTATCAACCGCATTGGAAACAGCATCGGTAACCCGGTTATCACCCGAACCAAAGCCGACCCCCATGAGGGTAATACCCTGCCCTTTCATAATAGACTTGACATCTTCTAAATCTATGTTAATAAGCCCTGTTTCGGTAATCGTATCAGAAATACCCTGTACCGCCTGGCGAAGCACATCATCTGCTTTGGAGAAGGCTTCTTGAATAGGCGTATTACGACCGACCGTACTGATAAGGTGCTGATTCGGTATGATGATAAGCGAATCGACCACCTCCTGTAATTTAGCAATGCCTTCGCTTGCGAGCCGCATTTTGAAGCGTCCTTCAAAGTCAAACGGTTTTGTAACGACACCGACGGTGAGAGCGCCTAGTTCACGGGCTATTTGTGCAATGACCGGCGCAGAGCCTGTACCCGTACCGCCTCCCATGCCGGCTGTTACAAAGACCATTTCAGCGCCTTTGATAGCATCGACAATAGCATCCCGATCTTCGTTAGCCGCTTTTTCGCCAATTTCAGGCTTACCGCCGGCACCGCGACCGCCGGTTAATTTTGCCCCAAGCTGGAGCTTGAATTTGGCTTTACATTTGTTAAGATCCTGTACATCGGTGTTTGCAACAATAAATTCAACACCCTGTAAGCCACACTCAATCATGCGATTGACGGCATTTGATCCGCCGCCTCCGGTTCCAATGACCTTAATTACTGCTCCATTGACGATCATTGGCGTATCATTCAATATTTCAAAATCCATAAACCCCTCCCCTCTCTACTTAAAAATGTTTCAATCTTGAATTGATCATCAGACACCATTTCTATCTGACTCTCAGTTCAAAGTTTTATGACCATCTCTCTTTGAGTTATGGTCATACTTTACCACTGACTTTTTGTGAAGACTCACACCTAGTCTTGGTGAACATTCACACCCGACTTAGGTCAGACCTACACTCGGTTTAGGTGAAGACCCACACCCGGTTCAGGTGAAGACCCACACTCGGTTTAGGTGAACATTCACACCCGGTTCGGGTGAAGACCCACACCCGACTTAGGTCAGACCTCGTACTCAGTTTTGGTGAACCCATACCCGAACCGAGTGTAAGCCTTACCTCTATTAAAAAAATTCCCTGAACCAGTTGACTATCCTTCCGAAGAATTCAGTCTTTTCCTGCTCTCGCGGTCGCGACTCCACCATAAGATGACTGTCTCTGGCTTCTCGCTCACGAGCATCGCCTTCTAACACAAGTCCTACCGCAGTAGCATACGCCGGACTCCGGTATTCTTCGACTAAACCGCCCACCGATAAAGGATTGCCGATACGAACCGGCAGCCTAAATATCTGTCCAGCAAGCTCTGCCGTACCAGGCAGTTTTGCACCGCCGCCTGTGATGACAATGCCGCCAATCAGGGGGCGCGTCAAAGAAAGCCGCTCCAGTTTCTCTTTTATCATCATAAATATTTCTTCCATGCGCGGCTGTATAATATCAAAAAGTTGCGAGCGGGGAATAGGGGTGGGCGGTCGTCCGCCCACCCCCGGCACCACTACCTCGCTATCATTGTCCAACATACTTTCCCAACAACAACCAGCGTCAAGTTTTACTTTTTCAGCTGTTTCCAGTGAAATATTCTTTACCTTCGATATATCACTGGTTATCATGCTGCCTCCTGCCGGAATGGTCATTGTTGAATACGGCGCCCCTTCGGAAAAAACCAGTACGTCGGTTGTGCCTCCGCCTAAGTCAATGAGGGCAACCCCCATTTCTTTTTCTTCCAGTGTCAGCACCGCGCGTGCCGCGGCAAGCGACTGTAAAATAAGATCCTTGGTTGTATAGCCTGATCGGTTGACGCATTTGACTAAGTTCTGCGCACTCGTAACTGAACAGGTAATAATATGTACCTCGGCTTCCAGCCGTACCCCTATCATATCTAATGGTACTCGTATTCCCCGCTGATCGTCAACAATAAACGTCTGGGGAATAACGGTTAAGACCTGCCGGTCCATAGGAATTACCACAGCACGGGCAGACTCAAGCACTCTTTGTATGTCTTCCTGCCCTATAACCCGATCACGGTCCTTTTCAGTAACAGCAACAACACCACGGGAATTGATCCCGTCAATATGATTGCCCCCTATGCCGGTCCAACACATGCTTACTTCCCGTCCGCTCATAAGTTCAGCCGCTTCAATGGCAGCGGTAACAGAGCGTATCGTAGCCTCAATGTTGACCACGACTCCTTTACGCATACCGGTTGACGGAGCAACCCCTATGCCGGTTATTTCAAGACTACCGTTTTCATTACGCTCGCCTATGACAGCGCATACCTTAGTCGTCCCAACATCGAGTCCGACCACTAAATCATCATTAGCCAGAGGATGCCCCCTTTGGAATATACGATGCCGTACCGGACCGGAAATCAATTTCTGCAATATTGGAGCCGGAAGTGGCAGCAACATCAATTAATAATAACATATAGCGAAGTATTTCCCTATCCAAATTTTCTCTGATACGAACCCTCACCGGATACCGGATAGGATAGATCACTAAATCATAGCCGTAGGTGCGCGGATCAATGCGTATCTCTGAGAGCGCAAGCAACAAATCAGGCGCGCTTTTCTGTACTTGCTCAAGATCAGATAGAAATGTAGCAAATTCCGGCGGAATAAAATACTCCCCCAAACTCGGCTCGTTAAAGACAGTACCGCTAATCAACGGCACCGATTGCGTTATATCCTTCCCTATATGAACCACGACGCCATTTTTATCAAAATACACCGGACTGGTTTTTCCGTCTAGTTGCACAAAAGCCATTGCGACAGCTTGCGCTGACTTTATCATAATAGTAAGCGTTGAAGGAAAAGACTTATGCACGGTGATAGACTCAAAATGATAGACCTTACGCAGGGCAATTTCCATCTGCGTCGTATTCACATTCATAAATGAAGATTTCGCAGTAATTCCCGCATTGAGAAAAACCGCTTCTTTATCTATCTGCGGCATACCGGTAATCTCCCGCTGGGAAAAGGGCATGAAGGGAGTAATGACAAACCACCATAAAAGTTCTATACCAACTAAAACCAGTGCGGTAATAATCAAGAAGATTTTTACCGCCCGTTCCCAGTTAATATGTTTTTTCTTTGGTTCTTGATTAGTCTCAAAGAAGTTCCTCTGCGTATAGTAATTAGCCATCACCGTCTCGCTCCTGAATTAAAGAAGTACCAGCCGCCTCGTTTCTTGGAAAAGTGCAGTTTTGAAAAATCTCCTTCCCGTTCAGGATAGCCTGAACGATACGGTGTTCGGGAGATATTGATAATAATACCGGTAGCCATGTAGGTAAGAATCAAAGATGTTCCACCGGATGAAAAAAACGGTAAAGGTATCCCTGTTACCGGCATTAAGCCGACAGCTACCGATACCGTAAGCATAGTTTGAAAGGTCAGCATACAGGTCAGTCCCGCAGCAATAATACGGCGGAATGTCTCTCCTGAATTCTTTGCCGCTGCAAACGATCGTACCACAAAAATACTAAATACTAAAAAAAATAACAGTACCCCAACAAAGCCGAAACTTTCGGCAAAATAAGAAAAAATAAAATCCGGCTCTGTCTCTGGAATACTCCCTCCCTTTAAGTTCTGCTCAATACCGGTGCCAAAAAATGAGCCGCGCGCGACTGCTTGTTTCGATTGAGCCGCTTGATAGCCGACGCCTTGCTGGTCATGGGAAGGATCAAAAAAAACACGCATCCGTGAAACCCGTTCCGGACTGGTAACAATAAACAGTACGCCCATAATTATCATTATGGCGAGTGCGGTAATTGCATAGCTTGTTTTTCCTCCGGAGAGAACAAAGATAACCAGTATATTAACTCCAATAATAATACCAGTAGAAAAATCCCTTTGTTTGATAATGACAAGGTACAAAACAATGCCGGTTAATATCATCAAAGGCAGTATGCCGCTTACCAGCTCATTGATCTTTTTCTGTTTGCGATCAGTAATATGGGCAAGGTACAAAGGCAGCATTACCTTGACTAGCTCAGAGGGTTGAAATTGTAATGAACCAAAGCGTACCCACCGGGGAGCGCCGTTGAGCCGTAATCCAAGGGGCGTAAGGGGCAGAACGCACAATAATACTATGATACAAAACATTAAAAACGGCATCCATGCTTTGCGCACCAATTCAAGAGGGAAAAAAGACATAATAAAAAACATCACAAGACCAATAATCTCACATGAGAGCTGTTTGCTGATAGTATTGGCAAACAAGTTTCCGCCGGGGAAAATTTTATCCGGGGTTACCCCAGAGGATGAATACAAAGTAATAAAACCAAAGGCGGCGAGCAGGAATATGCTGCAAACCAAGAGCGAATCAGCGCTCCGTTTAGTCTTTCCGGACCTTTCAATTTTGAATTCGTCCATAATCTTCTATAATCTTCTGTGATCTTCTATTGGATCTTCAGTGTTGATAATGCAATAATAACGAACAATCCTCCCAATATCCAAAACCGGGTAACAATCTTTGTCTCTTGCCAGCCGGATTCTTCAAAATGGTGATGTAACGGCGCCATCTTAAAAATACGTTTTTTCCGGATCTTGAACGAGGCGATTTGTAGTATTACCGAGGCAATCTCTAAGACAAAAACACCGCCGATAACAAGGACGAGTACTTCTTTTTTGATAATAAGGCTTATCACCGCAATTACTCCCCCCATAGAGAGACTGCCAACATCACCCATAATCACTTCTGCTGGATGGCTGTTAAACCAGAGAAATCCCACACAAGCGCCGATCATTGCCAGACAAAACACCGTTAATTCACCGCTGCCGGCAAGATAGGGTATACCCAGATAGGCGGCATAATCGGCGCGTCCTGAAATATAGGTGAGGAGCGCTAAGGCTGTGAAGACTAAAATGAGCAGACCGGTTGCTAATCCGTCAAGCCCATCGGTAAAGTTGACCGCATTGGACTCCCCCATAATGAGGAGGACGCCAAAGGGAATCCAGAGTACGCCGAGGTCTAAGACCGGATATTTCAAAAAAGGGACGTATAAAAGTGTCGTTTCCTCATCACCGGAAAAATAGAGAATCAGCACGACTGTCAAGGCAACAAGTCCTTGACCGAGTAATTTTGCCCATGCCGGAATACCCGCCGAGTTATGAAAATGTACTTTGATAAAATCGTCAATAAAACCGACCAGCCCTAAAGCAACAAAAGCGCCAAGGGTAAGCCAGACTTTAGTATTATGCAGGTCCTGCCATATAAGCAGCGAGAATACCACCGAGAGGATGATAAGCAACCCTCCCATAGTGGGCGTGCCGGTTTTTTGCAGATGGGTAGCCGGACCATCGGTACGAATAACTTGTCCTACTTTAAGGCGGTGTAAAGCTTTTATGAGCCGGGGACCGCACAAGAAACAGATAAGCAGGGTTGTTAAGGCAGAATACGCCCCGCGGAACGTGATGTACTGGAGGACATTAAGCGGGGTCAGGTAAGTTACCAGAGGGTAGATAAATTCTAATAACACCGCAATACCTCCATTACCTGCTCCAAAGCACACGCGCGCGAGCCTTTGAGCAGTACAAAATCGCCTGTCTGCGCCTCTTGCCGCAGTCGTGCGGAAAGTTCAGCGATAGTCTCGCTCTGAAAACAGGGAATGCTACTCTCTTGCGCCACTATTGCTGCCGCCGGTATGGTTTCCTTCCCTAAGAAACAGATCAGAGCAGCTTGACAGTGTGCCAAAATATGCCCTATATGCTCATGTGCTGCGACGGAATGCGTTCCTAATTCTAACATAGAGCCTATAACATAAATCTTTTTTCCTATCCATGCAAGATTGTCGCACCAGTGAAGAGCCGCCGCCATGGATTCAGGATTTGCATTGTAACAATCACAGAGGACTGTTATCGCGCCGGGTATAATCTGACTGCGCCCAAAGAGCGGCTGCACCTGCGCAAGTCCCTGACGAATGGCAGCGCTGCTGACCGGCACAGCGCGGGCGATGGCACAGGCTGCCACCGCATTTTGGACATTGTGAGAGCCGGCAAGCTTAAAATGCACCGGTATCCGATCATAGCGGAGCTCGCTTCCGGCAATGCCACAATCCATTACGGATTCAAAAACCGAGTCATAAAAAACAATCTTGCCCTTGACTCCCGCGGCGAGCAGATCTCGGTAGGCATCATGAGCCGGAATTAAGGCGGTTTCGCTTCCAGAAAAAGAGGCAAAGATGGCTTTCTTTTCGAGTGCTATCTGTTCTTGGGTGCCGAAAGCCCCCAGATGAGCAGTACCGATATGGGTAATAAGGGCTATCTGCGGCTTGAGTATCTGCGCTAGTTCCTCAATCTCATGGGGTCGGTTCATGCCCATTTCAAAAATCCCTACTGCATGGTAGGCGCGGATAGCGAAGACCGATAACGGTAAGCCCGTTTCAGAATTCAGGTTGCCTTCATTCGTTATAACCGATTTTTCAGCGGCAATCATAGCTGCCGCAATTTCTTTTGTCGTTGTTTTGCCCGATGAACCTGTAATACCTATCCGTAGGAGCGCCGGAAACTGCGCTACATACCATGCCGCCGCCTTGTGTAAACCCCGGAGGGTATTTTCTACAATTATGAGCGTAGCCGCATACTGCCGTGCCAGTGCTGCAAGATCGAAGAGCGGATCGCTGTAGTGCTGCCGGTCGACCAGCGCTGCAACTGCGCCGGCACGGAATGCCGCTGCGACAAAGCAATGTCCATCATGCGTTGTGCCGCTCAGCGCTACAAAGAGTGCGCCCTGACAAACGTTCCGAGAATCAATACTTACCGTGGTAAGCGGAACAGTGGCATCGTGGAAGGTAACCAATTCTGCGTTTAATGCTCCTGCTATATCACTGCTATTCACCACAATCCGCCTTTATAAAAGGGACTCAAAGCCGCCTTTGTATTTGCTTGCGTGCCCCGCTTGGGGGAAGGCGCCGTTTTGCGCCGCTCATTACCCGACCGCGTGTGCCGCCAGAAACTGCAAACTCCGCCACCGGCGGAAAGAGGGTTTTGCCGCCTGTTCTCGCTGCTTGATAAAGCACACGCCGGCTATTGTACTTGCGAGACGGTCTATGCAGCTTTCCCCCGCAAGCACGCCCGTCTCAGTGCACCCTCTCTCCTAATACTAGCATAATTTTTGCATTGTATAAAGATTTATTGCAAAGATAATGCGCCTATTTTCAAAGGAATAGCCCGCCAATCTGAGGCAGGACTGACCGCCGCCGTTCTATTTCCCCTCCTTTTCCGTCCTCTAAAGTCTGCCCTATCCAACCTTCCGGTCTAACCGTCCCCTATAATCATGGAACTGCCAGTTCAAGGATAGGGGAGCTAGGGAGTGTCGTCAGAACGTCAGAATGGTGGAAATAAAGTAAGATAACAAAATGAAAGAAAGCGGAAAAGCACTGCACAGACACGACATCAGTGATACGCTGTGGGAAAAAATAGAAGCATTACTGCCGGAAAAGGCAGGTAAACAGGGTCTGATGGCACAGGACAATCGACGGTCAGACCTCGCCTGTGCAATCCTGAATGTTTACTGCAAGAGCCGCGAATTTAGGCATGAAAAAAGATTACCCCACCGTATTCATGCATAGATTCCGTGCTAGTCCCAAGACCTTTAGTTTAAGAAAGCATTCGTATATCCGAGAGATTAGTGGCTGAAGGAAAACTTTCTGATTATTTACTGCACTCGTCTGAGCCGGACGTTTTCAATATCATAACTGAACAGTTCGCGTAAATCGTTAAGCCCTAATGCCATCAATGCCATGCGGTCTATGCCTATACCCCATGCCGCTACCGGCACCTCTACCCCCAGCGATGCGGTTACTTCAGGGCGGAATATACCAGAACCGCCCAGTTCAAACCAGCCGAGTACCGGATGTTTGATGTGGACTTCTATGGAAGGCTCGGTAAACGGAAAGTAACCGGGCACGTATTTTACTTCTTTTGCACCGGCTACCTCAACGGCAAACATATCAAGCATCCCCAAAAGGGTCCGCAGATTTACCGCCTCACCGAGTATGATGCCTTCGGTTTGATAAAAGTCGGACAAATGCGTTGCATCGACTTTGTCATACCGGAAACACCGGAGCATACCAAAGTACTTGCCCGGTATTCTTGCATGGGGCAGTGTCTTTGCCGACATAACCGTCCCTTGGCTGCGCAGAATGAGCCGACGGGTGAAATCTCGGTCAAACGCATAGCGCCACCCCCGACTGCCGGTCTTGCCGCCGTTCTCATGCGCACAGGCTACCTGCGAAAGCCACGGTTCCTCTATAGCTTTTGCCCGTTCAGGCTCGGCTATCTGGTATACATCATGAATATCACGGGCAGAATGAAATTGCGGCATAAAAAGCGCATCGGAATTCCAGAATTCAGTTTCTACCAGCGGTCCATCGAATTCCTCAAAGCCCAGTGATACCAGTTTATCCTTGACCGATTCGAGAAATTGCGCATAAGGATTGCTTCTCCCCACCGGCAATCGGGTCGGCGGCACGTTTATATTGTAAGCGCGGAATATTTTCCCTTTCCACGTAGCTTTTTCCAGCATTTCCGGACTGAGAGCGCCGATTTCTTCACCGGTAATGCCGGCTCTCTGCAAGGCTTCTACAAAGGCGCTACGTTCCGGCGTAAACGTAAAAAACACCGTTTCCCGCTCAACAATACGAAAAGCGGCTCCGCCCGCCGCGCGCTTTTTGGCAATACCGGCTATCGCCTTTTTTTCAGCAGCATTCAAATCCTTCTCGTGAAGCATGCCGGTTTGCGCCGCTTTGTCCAAAAGTCCCCGCATACAGCTGAAGTATCCCGCCGCACCCGATACCTGCTCTGCGTCCTCCCCTTGAGTCGTCAAAGCTTTAAGACGTACTTTCTTTTCTATATCAAGGGTACAAAGTCCTAATTGGGACAAAGTACCGAAAGCAGAGCCGACCGTCTTTGCATCAATCTGCAAGAGGGCGGCGATTTCCGGCAGCGTGCAAGCTTCTTTATGGCGGACTAGGTCTCTGATACGTTCTTCTGGCGTGCCGTTTTCTTGCCAGTTGCGCCCCAATGCGGTAAGCTCAAAAGACACCGCCCCTGTCCGCCTTGATTCCTGAATCAAGCCTTTGCTTTCGAGCCATGAAAGCGCCTGATTACCATTGCCGGGCTTATACTGGAGGTCTGACTCAACGCGTTCAACTGAAAGTTCTGCATCTTGTCCATAATGCAAGAGAATCCGCACCTCAAGCGGATGTAAATTCTTAATATCCATGCTCTGTTCCTTTCTGTTTTTATAGCCGACTCACCCCAAATTGTCAACCAACCGACGGGTCGCCCGAAACGAAATACGACCTGCATTCCCCTTGAGTGGACAGACCTCACGTTCACCCAAAGGCATGCTCAATGCTATCCTTGGTAGGCTGTAGCGTAATAAGTCAAGCGTAATAAGTCAGCGTAATAAGTCAGACCTCGTTACGTTATAAGTCAGACCTCACGTTCACCCGAAACCCGAAGGCGTACTTAATAAGAAAATGCAGCGAGCTGCGGACGTTCTTTTGCGCCTGTCTCAGTGCGGCACCGTTGAGGAGAACAAAAATAATCAGAACGGCAGCTTGTGTCGCCGCATTTTTTGCGGTATCGTAGATAACGAAACAGTAAACACTCATAAAACAGAGGAAACCAATGAAAAACAAAGGTATACCCGCCCTGAGCGCCGCCTTACTCATGCTTACTATTGCTTCTTGTGATGGAACCTACGATTCCAACGGCGCTTTCAAACGGGTTGACTACGCTATGCGCGGCACATGGCAATGTCTTGAAAAGACTTTTTGGCAGGAGAACTATAGCACTCTTGTGCTGACTTATAATACTATCACCATCACCGGTCCCATAACGCATTTACAGGATTTTACGCGCAAAGTTACTTTGGAAGCCTACACGGAGGATGTCGAAGACAGTACAATCAAAAAACTGCTCTACATCAAAGATCGGGGCGTATGGCAAAAGCCCATCACGTACATTTACTGGAAATCAGCCGATTCCAAAGACACACTGATAACCTTTTCTGAAGGCAGCGCACCTGAAGAGACGCTAAAAAAGATACAGCATTAAGCGCCTCTCTGGTGGTCGCAGCTGAGTCCCGTTCCAAGTGCCTATCCTCTGAGGCACGATAAGCCTCTTATTGCGTGCAATAAGAGGCTTTTACATCTAATGGTCAAAAAGTCTTGTCCCTGCCGCTTTTGCTCCCCTCCCCTGAGCGGGAACATACCTTGTCTAAGGGGGCGAATTCTCCTACCATAAGGGCATGAAAACGAGGAAGAACTCCGCCCAGTACCTTAGGCGTACTCAGATTGTGCTTGTTCTGCTTGCACTGGGTATGATGAGTTGCAGAAGCGCTCAGGGAACTATTGCAGTCTCAGGGAGCGGAACGGTAACGGCATCACCTGACAGGGCATATATTCATTTGTATTTTAAGCATCTTGCGGCAACAACGGAACAAGCGCGCCATGTCGTCAGTACAAGTGTCAGAAGCGCCTTGCAGATTCTGGCGGCAGAGCAGGTTATTGATACCAATATCAAAACCGTTTCGTTGAGCTATGGTATAGAAAATTACTATAAAGAGGGGGCTTTGGTTTATGCCGGACAGCGGGCAGAGCAGACTGTTATAGTAACGATTGACGATATAAACAATAATCCGGCAAAATTAGCGGCAATCTTGGATAAAATGGCTGGCATAGATACGCTTTCAACCGTTGCTTTGGCATTTGATATTAAAGAAAAGACCGCATTATTTCGGCAGTCGCGGGACTTGGCTTTTCAAAAAGCACTCGACAAAGCCGAACACTACGCCCGCCTTGCGGGAAAGAAACTGCAAGGCATCCAGAGTATAACCGAAGAGAGGCGAAGCCCTCTGCTGGTACAATCAAATACCTTCTCTGCAAGCGCAGCTTCCTCTGATGAAGGCTCTACGAACATTCCGACCGGTGAACAGGAAATAAGCACTACCATAAACGTCGTCTATACCCTTGAATAGCGGCGCACCTCTCACTACCCCGCCTGCTTCCCAGGTCGGATCAGGGCGAGGTCTGACCTAAACAAGAGCGACTTATGCCAACCTATCCTGCCTATTCACAGAAGCAACTTGAGGTCTGTCCTCCAAGCTGTCTCAGTTACCAGAGAAACTATCTTTGTAATCCCATGTTCCCGATGGTATGCACCGCTGTACTGCCATTCTTCTGGCTTCTTCACAAGATTCGCTGCAACCGGGTTTTGGTCTATGTACTCAAACACAGTCCAAAAGTCTTTCTCATCCTTGATCTCTCGTGAGAAAAACCTGTCCCCCCAGAAATGACCAGTCTTATTGTGCTTTTTGTTCCACCGAATAGCAAAAACCATCTTGATCCATTTCAATATCTCGGAGAGAGTCTGCCCTTTTTCAGGCGTAATGAGAAAGTGGAAATGATTACCCATGATGCAGAAGTTCCACAGCTTAAACTTGAAGCCTTTGGAGGTTTTAGCTTCTTCAATGACGGTGAGAAAGAGTTTTTTCATCTCATCAGGCTCTAATTCAAAAGCGTCTCTGTTTACTTTTGAAGTAACGTGATAGGTCAGACCTTGGTCTGTTAGTCCACGAGGTAAATTATGCGCTGCCATAATACTTATATAAGGGAGCTGACTCTGCTTTTTGATTCAATTTAGAGCGAAATATTTTTTATTTATTTTTGATGGCTAGGTCTGACTTACCCTACCCTACCCAGCTTGACGCTCGAGGTCTGTCCTATCTTTTCTAGGTCTGTCCTATCATTCTATCGTAAACTTCGATACTTCGCCCATTAACGCTTGTATCCTCTCCCGATTATCCGCGCTTATCCCAGCTACCCGCGCCATCGACGTGTTTATCTGCTCCGCTCCCGCCGCTATCTCCTGCACCCCTCCGGTTATCTCTTTCGTCAATTGTTCCAGATTATGGCTCTCACCTATCACTTCTTTACTCCCTTGCAGCATCTCCTCACTTCTATACTTCACCGTCTCCGTCAGCTCATTCAACGCTTTGATCGCTGTCAGTATGCTCTTGCTCCTCTCTCCTTGTTCTTCCATCGACTCCCGCACCCGTTTCTCTTGCGCCGTTACCGTCTCTATCCCTTCCCCTATCGTCTCAAACTTCAGCAGTACTCCTTCCGTTGATTTCGTTATCTTGTCTATCGAATCTTTTATCTTCTTCAATACCGTGCTGATCGTGCGGGATTGGATAGATGATGATTCCGCTAACTTCCGTATCTCGCTCGCCACCACCGCGAAGCCTTTCCCCGCTTCCCCTGCATGCGCCGCTTCTATTGCCGCGTTCATGGACAGCAGGTTCGTCTGACTCGCTATATTCTCCATGACCGCGTTGATCTCCAAAAGCCCTGCGGATTCACGCGCTATTTCCTGAATATCCGTCGCTACTTCCTGTAAGCCGCTCTGCCCCACTGTGGACGACTCCGCTAGACCCATACTGTTATTCACGTTACTTACGAGGGTTTGGGTTACGTGCTTGATATTGTCCAGCATCTCTTCTATGGAGGATGAGGAGTTGGACACCGCAAGAGCCTGATTTTCAATCAGGTGTCCCAAAGAGGTAATGTGGTCTACAATACGGGTCATAATATCGCCGGTTTGGATAACGATAGCGGACTGGTTGAGGACTTGGGCTTTGATACTCTGGATGTTGGCGGTGATTTGGGTGACGGCGGTGGCGGTTTGAATGGCATGGGAGGACATTTCCACGCCGGTATGAGAAAGCACATCGGACTCTTTTTTGATAGAGCGGACGAGGGCTTTAATTTTGTCTACCGTCCAGTTCAAGTAACGGGCAAGGTCGCCGAGTTCGTCCTTGGAGTTCACCTCGATCTTTTGGGTGAGGTCGCCTTCTGCAATAAGTTTGAGCCTGCTTATGGTATAGGCGATAGGGCGGCTGATGGAACGGGCGATGAAGATACTGCCTGCGAACATGAGGAGCATGGTAAAAAGCCCGATGATGATGGAAAAGGTGAGCATCCGGTAGACGGGAGCCATGACAGTATTGCGAGAAACGCCGACCATGAGGGTCCACGGTTTAGGGCTGCGTCCAATGGTAAACGGGATGGCGTAGTACTGCATAATGCCCTGTGATGAAGGAGCGGAGAAGGCTTCGGCTTTTCCTGTCGTAACGGCGTTTACCGCGGTATCGAGGGAGGAGGCGAAGGTGTCAATGTCCGCTATCTTCTTTCCAAGGTATTCTGGGTTGGGGTGCGCCGCCACGACTCCGCTGGGACTGAAAACCATGGTGTATCCGTCTCCTAAAGGTTTAATCGTATCGGCAATAGCCTGTATTCTTGATAATTCAAAGGTTATCCCAGTACTCCCGACCATTTTGCCTTGATCTTTTACGGGAATACAAAGATTGGCTGCTAACAAGGATTTCCCCCCTATGGGAATCACCGTAGGTTCAAAGACAAACTCATCTCCTTGAGTTACTTGCATGACCATTTCAAAAGGGAAAGTCTTGATAGCCTCCAAATTCAGCCCCTGTCCAGCAGTTCCATGATTCCATGCTGATACATACCGTCCCGTCTCACTCATGCCGGGTGCATCGACGTATGCTGCATCCATACCGTCAATCATATCTGAACCCCAGTTAGTATAGATAGCGGATACTTCGGGATGGGCGATAAACGTCTGTTTCATTATAAAATTGAACTGCCCCCGCCGTTGTTCAGCAGGGATGTCTTTATACCCTTCCATTATGCGTGCTATTGCTCTTGCCGTCTCTACATAGGTAGCGAACCACCGCTGTATTTCTTCGGATCCCTTGTCAGCAAGACTATAGGCTTGATCATCCGCCAGTCCGCTGATTTCCTTTCGCGCGCTACCCAAGGTAAAACTCGCTAATAAGACTATACCAATAATATTAAAGATACTGATGATAAGCACCAGTTTAACGCCGATTTTCATACACAATCCTCTCTAAAAATCACCAAGGCACAGAAAGAAGAAGGCATTGCTTGCTTCTTTCTGTGCCTTTTTCAAGTTTACCCAAAACAGGGCGCTATGCTGTTACGCGCGCTGTTCTTTTACTAGCAACAGCTTGACGGACGAGTCCTCTCTCTACTACCAATGAACTTCCAAATAGAATGAAGGTCAGGGGTTTATTTCTTTGGATTAACTTTACTATTAAAACGGAAGCAAAGAAGGAAAACAAAGCAGCGCCTGGAGTAATAATCGACCAATAAATCCATTTATTACCATTTGAAAAGTCTAGTACATTGGCTATAACTCTTTGAAGAAGAATGGATTGTATCCCATAGATACCCACTGTTAGCTGCCCACAACGACCGAGGAATGAAGTAACGGCATTTTTTTTCCAGAATCTTTGAAATAAGGCAAAGAAGAAGATACTTCCCGCAATGCCTGTTAATAGACGGAAAATCGATATGCCTATATTGGTAAAATCAAAAACAATCTTTCCTTCCGCAAAGGATTGTTGAAAATTTATCAAAGTCGGGAAATCCATTAAATAGATTATATAAGTATAATCAAAAAAATGAAGGCATGCAAAAAAACTAATACCAGAAATTATCAAGATCTTGTTCAAATGTTTGGAGAAAAGAGGATAGTATGCTTTCAACAGTATACCGGTCCAAAAGATGGGCATCATAAACCGTTGGACCTTGCCAACTATGCCAAAAGCATCAACTAAGAGGACAAAGAGCATACTGACAATAAACGCCATATAACGCTTTTTGAATAATTTACAAGAGGCAAAAACTATTATGGTAGTTAAGAATAAATCCTTAAAGAACCACAGATCGGTTGAAGGATTAGGCATAATCAAGGCTTGTAATTGAGACTGAACAGTAAAAGGTTTATAAAACATCATTTTCCAGCCCAAAAACGTCATGCCCCAATTCGCAAGTGCAATGAGAAGGCTCCATGTAATATGGGGTATGATCAAGTAGGTAAATCTTTTCCGTAAAACTTCTTTAAAACTTGAATTAAGAGATGAAGTAAAAAAAAAGCCGCTTATCATAAAGAAAAGCGGCATGTGAAATGTAACGAAGAATATATGAAGCGGATCAGCCAGAAAATAACGACCCCCGTTTATATCACTACCTGCATCGTTTAAACCGCCAATCGCATGATACCATAGAACACAAAACATGGTGAAAGCTTTTAACAGGTCAATATACTCAATACGATTTTTTGTACTATTTAATAATACCGGTGATGGTGGTGCAGAGTCCATCTTGCTTAGTCTCCTTTTTGGTTTTCGAAGAAGCCCCTGCTAAATTCCTGAATAAAATCAAATTGTAGGGGGGGGGGGGGGGGGGGGGCA
>JAISMB010000064.1 GCA_031276945.1 Spirochaetaceae bacterium
GTCAGACCTTGGTCTGTAAGCCCTCTGGGCAAATTATGACTAGACATAATACCTCTATAATGGAACCGACTTTGCCTTTTGCTTTAATCAGAGTAAAATATTTTTTTATTTATTTTTGACGGCGAGGTCTGTCCTATTCTGAATGACGGCGAGGTCTGTCCTATTCTGAAAGGTCTGACCTCCAGCTAATCCAACAAAGATGGACTTTTCAAGACTGATCACAAGCCACTAGCCACTGATCACTGCCCACTATCCCGCCACCAAGGTCGGTTGGTTCGACTGCTTGCACTTTCAGAGCAGCTCTTTTAAGATAGTACTAAGACCTTATGAATTATTTATACGAAACACATCTGCACACAAGACAAGCGAGCTCCTGTGCCATCTCACGCGGTCGTGATTATATTCAAGGATACCAAGATGCCGGCTATGACGGCATTATTGTTACCGATCATTTCTTTAATGGTAATAGTGCAATACGCCAGTATCTGAACTGGACCGACTGGGTAAACGAATTCTGTCGCGGCTATGAGGATGCTTACAATGAAGGATTACGCCGGAATTTCGACGTCTTTTTTGGGTGGGAAGAGAGCTTTGACGGTGATGATTACCTGATTTACGGACTGGATAAGCAGTGGCTTCTTCAACATCCGGAAGTATGTAACTGGACACGCGCGGAGCAATACGAGACGGTAAACTACTACGGCGGCGCGGTGGTACATGCCCACCCGTTCCGGTATACTTCTTACATTCAGTGGATACATTTAGCACCACAGTTGATAGATGCGGTAGAAGTGGCAAATGCCGGCAATGGCGATCCCCTCTATAATGCTCTTGCCCTGCGCTATGCGCGGAAACTCGGCTTGCCCGGCACTGCCGGCTCAGACATACACACCGCGCAGCAGTTAAAAACAAACGCTATATTCGGTGTGTACCTCACGCAAAAAATGCGCACCGTCAACGATTATAGTAATGCACTTAAATCTGGCACTCTTGCCGGTATACGGGCGCATCCACGATGCTTTAGTACTTCTTCCGACAGCGCATCACTGCATACGCCGGTCTGTATTCATGATAAGAGCGATAGGATCATCGATGCGGACATTCAGGACTTTTTAGACTGATGAGATAAAGCAGCTTTTTTCCCTGCCCACGGTCTGTCTTCCTTCTCGCATAGCTTCCGCTTACCGTGCCGATAATGATGGTACAGCACTCGTGTAAGTGCTGATCTTTGCAGCATTCTGCTTGATATTCTCATTTCTATACTGTGGAGAATTTATGGTTATGAACTTCGTTTGGATTATAGTATGTACTTTGTGTTTATGCACTATCGATATGCCGGTTTATGCACAAAGCCCTGTCTACCTTGCACTGGACTTGGGCGTTGATGAATCAGTGCAGTACGATGCAGGGAACTTCCGTCAGCTCATTGAATCGATACTGAAACAGACTAAGCGCTCCCTTCTGGTACTTGAGGCTGCGCCTCCTGAAGCGCAGCCCTCAGTCGTAACGGCTGCCTACCGCATAAACGGCACTATTCAGCTTCAGGAAGAACCGTACTATAGCGTCAGAATGAAAGTGTTTGATTGTGAGCGTAATCAAACGCTCTTTAATGAGCGGCTGTATGCCACATCTGATCCTGATTTTTTGCATGAAACACTCCAAGAACTAGCCGACAAAGCAGTGGATTCTGTGTTATCTTGTCTTGATCAAAAAGCACAGGACCATCTTGCATTGCTTAATCAAGAAAAAGAAGCATTAGAAAAACGGATCGCATCGCTTACCGAGCAGAATCAGGATTTAATCACCCGATTAGCCGATTTTACCCAATGGGAAAAAGATTTAGATGAGCGGGTAAGCGCTCTGCATCAGCGCAATCAGGATTTAGACGATAACATAAACGGTTTAAGTCAGCGTAATCAGGATTTGAATAAGCAGCTTGATACAATGGATCAAGCTAACCAAGCGCTCTATGCCCAGCTTGAAATGCTTCAGAACTTCGTGTCCCCCGCATTACCAGAAAACTTTGTTCATATACCGTCCGGCACTTTTGTCATGGGCAGTCCGCGCTCAGAACTGAGTCGCGATAGCGATGAAGTGCAGCGGACTATTACCATAAGCGCCTTTTTTATGAGCAGAACTGAAGTTACCCAGAAAGAATGGCAGGAAGTTATGGGTAACAATCCCAGTCATTTTCAAGGTAGCGACCTGCCGGTAGAAAATATAAGCTGGTTTGATGCGGTTGAATACTGTAATAAGCGCAGCATACAGGAGGGACTGACACCGGCTTATACTATAGCAAGCGCTGCTAAAGACGGCACTAGGATCGTTACTTGGCATAAAGAGGCAAACGGCTACCGGCTTCCAACTGAGGCTGAATGGGAATATGCGTGCAGGGCAGGCACAACAACGCCGTTTTATATGGGTACTACGGTGCGTACAGAAGACGCAAACTTTGACGGCACGGTAGCGTACAATGGCGTTAAAAGCGGCTATAAAAACCGCACCGCGGAGGTCGAAGCATATACGTCGAATCTCTGGGGCTTATTCGCCATGCACGGTAATGTCTGGGAATGGTGTTGGGACTGGTATGGAACTTATGCTCCCAATGCTCAAACCGATCCTGCCGGCGCAAAAACCGGCGTAAACCGGATCATGCGCGGCGGCAGTTGGAACTTCTACGCTCAGTATCTCCGCTCTGCTAACCGCGGCAGTAATCTTCCTACTTACCGGAACTACGACCTTGGACTCAGGCTTGTCAGACCCTAGACAAAGTGATATGGTTAATACCGGAGTGTTTATGAAACAATTACTAGGGATAGTTGCTCTTGCGACAGTCCTCATCGGCGTATCATGCGCCAAGGCGCCGGGGCAAACAACAGCGCCCAAGAAGGCACTATCTGATGAGGGAGATGAGCAAATGAGTTATGCCTTCGGCATGATTATGGCATCTGATTTTGAAGACGTAAGTCTACCGTTTAATGCTGCCGCCCTTGCTCAAGGTTTTCAGGACCAGCTTGCTGGAGAGACTACCATGACCTTTGACGAAGCGCTCGGTATAGTACAGACTTCTTATGCAGAGGCAATGGAAGTCAAAAGTGAAGAAACAAGACAAGAGGGAATAGCTTACCTTAAAGAAAATCGTACTAAAGAGGGCATTACCGTTACCGAAAGCGGATTACAGTACGAGGTACTCACCCAAGGCAACGGTCCACGTCCGCGTGCAGAAGATACGGTGCAGGTTCACTATGAAGGGACGTTCATTGATGGCACGGTATTTGATAGTTCCTACCAGCGCGGAGAGCCGCAAAAATTGCCGCTTACCAACGTCATTCCCGGCTGGTCAGAAGGGCTGCAGCTTATGAGGCAGGGCGCTACCTACCGGTTCTACATTCCTTCTGAATTGGCTTATGGAGAAAACGGAGCCGGTCAACGTATTCCGCCCAATGCCGTGCTTATTTTTAAGGTAGAGTTGTTATCAATAAACCCGCAACCTGATATAATCGATCAACCTGATCAACCTGATATAATCGATAGAACTTTTTAAGTCTGCCATAAGGAGGAAATTGTGGTAAAACAGGCAAAACAATGGTTTTGTATGGTGTTATGTGCTGCCGGCATATTGACGGCTGTGTCTGCACGGGGAGTATCTGATGGTAAAGGCGGGTCTGCGGAGCCGGACTTGAGTTATGCCTTTGGTGTATGGGTCGGTTCTGAATTCCAAGCGACCGATTTAGTATTTGATTATCTGCATTTTGCTGTTGGTCTACGGGATGCGATGGAAAACAGAGCCGCCCTGAGCACAGACGAGGCGCTTGCTCAGGTGCAGGCTGCATATACCGCAGCTTTAGAACGGCAGGCTGCCCAAGCTAAAACGCAAGAGGATGCCTACCTTGCAGAAAATGCAACGCGACCGGAAGTGCATACAACCGAAAGCGGGTTGCAGTATGAAATTCTTACTGTAGGTAACGGCAGTAAACCGCTTCCGACCGATACGGTTGAAGTCAACTACGAAGGCTATCTTATTGACGGTACGCTGTTCGACAGTTCGTATTTATACGGTGAGAGTGCGACCTTTCCTTTGGATGCGGTCATTCCCGGCTGGGCAGAAGGGCTGCAACTTATGGAGGAAGGCAGCACCTATAAATTTTATATCCCTTCAAATCTCGCTTACGGATCAAATGGTATCGAGTCACTCATTCCTCCTTACTCAACGCTGATCTTCACCGTTGAATTTTTATCAATAAAAACAGAAGAAACTTTAGAAGACTCCTCAGATTAAACATTCTCAAACAGGGGATACCGTAACGGTATCCCTTCAACGCTCAAACCAACCAAAAGCCTTATAACCAGTATCATCTTTTCGACCCGAATTTATAAATTCTCCCCCATCTTTGAGAGTTCCACCTCTTTCCACACCCTATCACTGGATGTCGTGTCTGTGCATTTTTTTCCTGCTTTCTTTCATCTCTTTAACGACACCCCCTCGCTGAAAATGCCGTATGATTTTTATACTTCTGAGGTCTGACCTATTTTCTTGACAGGATAAGTCAGACCTCGTCCTCTGAACCGACATAGGTCAGACCTTGAAGCAGGATAGGTCAGACCTCGCCTTCGGTTCGTGCAGATTAACTGCACCATATTTATTGGTGAAACACCTTACCAATACTGATGAAAAATTCTACTCCTAAGTCAGACCTCGCCCTCTGAACCGAGCCGTTTCAGCCTACTGAACCGAGCCGTTTCAAGCCTCTTGAACCGACATAGGTCTACTCTGCCGCCGAATGCTCTCATTTTGTCAAAGGTATTCACCGCCACAGATAACGGCGGGTCTTGCAAGGAACGGGTTCTTTCCTTTAGACTGGTAGCACTATGATAAAACCGGTAAAAGAAAGCATAAAAACAGTATTAGTACTCGGTTCAGGCGGCTTAAAAATCGGTCAGGCAGGGGAATTCGACTATTCAGGTTCTCAAGCCCTCAAAGCCCTCCGTGAAGAGGGTGTCCGTACCGTCCTCATCAATCCTAACATTGCAACTATTCAAACAAGCGCCGGCATGGCGGATGCAACCTACTTTCTGCCGGTAACACCGGAATATGTACAACAGGTTATTGAAAAAGAAAAACCGGACGGGCTTTTGCTTGCGTTCGGCGGACAAACCGCCTTGAATTGCGGGGTCGCTCTGGCGCGTGAAGGCATTCTATACAAATACGGTGTTCAGGTATTGGGAACGCCCATTGCAGCAATAGAAGATACTGAGGACCGCGAGCGTTTTGTCGCACGGCTTAACGAAATAGGCGTCAAATCACCCAAAAGCAGAGCGGTACAGGATACCGAGTCTGCTGTAGCCGCCGCAGAGTATATAGGGTATCCGGTTATGGTGCGCGTTGCCTTCGCACTGGGCGGGGCTGGTTCAGGTATTTGTAATAATGAAGCTGATATTAGACGCCGCTGCGACAGAGCCTTCGCCTCAACCCCGCAAGTCTTGGTTGAAGAATGGCTCGGCGGCTGGAAAGAGATAGAGTACGAAGTGGTCAGGGACCGGTTTGACAACTGTATCACCGTCTGCAATATGGAAAACCTCGATCCACTCGGCATACACACCGGCGAAAGTATCGTTGTCGCACCATCACAAACCTTGAACGACAGTGAATATCAAAACTTGCGCCGCATTGCCATTGAGGTCATCCGCCATCTGGGTATTGTGGGAGAGTGTAACATTCAGTATGCGCTTGATCCTTACTCCGAAGATTACCGTATCATAGAGGTCAATGCCCGTTTGTCCCGTTCTTCCGCCCTTGCCTCAAAGGCAACCGGCTATCCGCTTGCCTTTGTCGCCGCAAAACTTGCCTTAGGCTATGCGCTTACCGAGATAGAAAACCGTATTACCAAAGTAACAAAGTCATGCTTTGAACCGGCTCTTGATTATGTTGTGGTTAAGGTGCCGCGCTGGGATTTAACGAAGTTCAAACAGGTCGAAGACCGGCTTGGTTCTGAAATGAAATCGGTCGGTGAAGTTATGTCCATAGGGCGCAGTTTTGAAGAGGCGCTCCAGAAAGCTCTGCGCATGACCGGTATCGGCGCGTCCGGTCTGTGCGCAAGCGACCAGCTCTGCCGCCTTGCAGAGGCAAAATCAATACGAAAAGCGCTGGCAGAACCGACTGAAAGGAGAATCTTTGTCTTATACCGGGCATTGCAGGAAGGTTGGTCGGTTGAGAAGATATACCGGCTTACCAAGATTGATAAGTGGTTTTTGTATAAAATACTCAATGTGCTGAGAGTTGAAAAAGAGCTGGCTAAGAACAAGAGCGCTGTATTGACCAAAGCGCTGCTCCTGCGCGCCAAACAGATGGGCTTTTCTGATGCGCGGATCGGTGAACTGACCGACCATACTGAGGCGGATATTCGCCTCAGCCGTGAACAGTACGCCATAAAACCTTGTATAAAACAAATAGATACCTTAGCCGCTGAATATCCGGCACAAACAAACTATCTATACCTGAGCTATAACGGAGAGACTCATGACGTAGCGCCGGCTGGACGCGGGGTTATGGTACTCGGGTCAGGCGCCTATCGTATCGGCAGCAGCGTTGAATTCGACTGGTGTTGCGTGAATGCGGTCAATACGGTCCGCGCGATAGGACGCTCTTCGATCATGATAAACTGTAATCCGGAAACAGTGTCTACCGATTACGATGTCTGCGACCGACTTTATTTTGAAGAATTGAGTCTTGAGCGTATCCTTGATATTTATGAATATGAAAAACCGGACGGCTTGATCCTGTCTATGGGAGGACAGATCCCGAATAATCTTGCTACGAAACTGTATGATGCCGGTGTACTGATTTATGGCACAAGTCCGTCATCCATAGATCAAGCTGAGGATCGCAATAAATTTTCCGCGCTGCTGGATACTTTACAAATAGAACAGCCTGAGTGGAAGGAGTTGACCGACCACGCCTCGGCAAAACAATTTGCAAAAACAGTCGGGTATCCGGTTCTTATCCGCCCAAGTTATGTTCTTTCCGGCGCGGCAATGAATGTCGCGTGGGACGATGCAAGTCTTGATCAATTCTTGAGTCTTGCTGTGGATCTATCACCTGAACATCCGGTAGTTATTTCAAAGTTCATAGAAAATTCAAAGGAAATTGAAATAGATGCGGTGGCAAAAGAGGGGGAAATCCTGTTTTCAGCTATTACGGAGCATATTGAAAACGCCGGTGTTCATTCAGGGGATGCAACGGTCGTTTTACCGGCGCAAAGGCTGTACATAGAAACGATACGAAAAATACGCAAGACAAGTGCGCAAATCGCCGCGGCGCTGCGTATCACAGGACCGTTCAATATACAGTTTTTAGCAAGTCGCAACCGTATCAGGGTTATTGAGTGCAATTTACGCGCTTCACGGAGCTTTCCTTTCTGCTCAAAAATTGTGCGTGTGAACCTGATAGAATTAGCTGTTAAGGCAATGCTTGACGAACCGGTGCAGAAAATACCGCCCTCAACACTTGACCTTGATTGGGTTGGTATCAAGGCTGCGCAGTTCAGTTTCTCCCGACTGCATGGCGCTGACCCGGTATCCGGTGTTGAGATGGCATCAACCGGCGAAGTTGCCTGTATAGGCACTGATTTTTACGATGCTTTCCTCAAGGCTCTTTTATCGGTAGGGTATCGGATACCCAAAAAGCGTATACTCCTTTCCACAGGTCCTCTTGCAGATAAAGTTGACTTTTTAGACTCCGTCAAAAAATTGCCCGGCATGGGCTATGAATTATATGCTTCTCGCGGCACAGCCAAATTTCTCGCTAAACACAATGTGCCGGTAAGTCTCCTCTACTGGCCTCTGGAAAAAAAAGAACCGAATATCGCGCAGTATATTCAAAACCGGGACATTGATCTGGTCATAAACATTCCTAAAAATAATCATAAAACAGAATTGAAAAACGACTACCTTATCCGGCGTATGGCTATTGATTTTGATATTCCTCTGTTTACCAATATTAAAGTTGCTAAGGAATTTATCGATGCCCTGACTTATAAGCGGAAAACCGGCTTAGAAATTAAAGCATGGGAAGAATACCACCAGTAATCCGCTTGAGTACAATAAAAAAGATTTGACTATTTTTTTAGTTTAGTGATGAGCGCACGTCCATCTGCGCTGAGCAGCGGTTCGATTGTGCTATAGGGGAGCGTTAGGGCAATACCACCGACCGCGTAAGAGGCTATTTCATACTGATTCCAGTAAATACCTAATCCCTCCGCACTTAAGAAAAAGTTCTCCGGTAATCCCGCATGCCCATTCCACCAATCTTCCCAATACAAATAAATGTCCGCTATGTTTTCATCAGCCGCAAGAGGTTCGTTGGAGTTTGCGGCGGCATAATCCCGCAGAGCCTTCTCAAGGTACTGCTTCAACTGCGGACGTGAATCCGCACTCAGTATATCCTCAAGTTTTACTCTGCTGTTCTTTTCAAGATCAATAACAAAATATTGAACCTCAGTGTTGCCGTGGGCGCCGCCTTTGTATTCATATATTTCCTGCTTTATCACTAAAACGCTCTGGTGCTGAAACGGTAGGGTAATTGTTTCATAGTACTCCCCGGACAAAGCCGCAAGCGATGTCTCCTGCGCGGCGTAATCCTCTTTCCATAAGCCCTGATACTCTGCCTTCCAGCCTTCAATAACATTGTTCTTGTAATCGGCAGGCTCTTTTCCCTTATAAAGCGTTTGGTACAGAATGCTGCGCAACTCTTGTGAACCGTCTACGCTCAACAATGACAGTACAATCTCAACTTGAGGTCTCTCTCCTTCTTTAAGTTGTACTGGTTCTTGTTCAGATACTATGGTCTCCTTGAATTCAAGAGTCTGAAAAACCGGCGCCGCCGCTTCCCTTTCCACCTGCTGATTAGAAGGGGGAATAGTTTGTTTTACACAACTAAAAAGACTTAAAAAAGACAAAAATATAAATAGAGTAAAAATGTATTTCATGGTATGAAATATAGTCATTATGCCGGTAGTGGTCAAGAACTACTGGAGACCTGACCGCACCTTGCGAGGGAGGTCTGACCTTCATAAAAGCAGCTTGAGGTCTGTCCTCCAAGCAGTGTCAGTTGCCAGCGAGATAATGCTGACAATGCTGTGTTCACGGTGGTATGCGCCGCTGTACTGCCAATCTTCAGGCTTCTGCACCAATCCCGCTGCGACAGGGTTTTGGTCTAT
>JAISMB010000089.1 GCA_031276945.1 Spirochaetaceae bacterium
CCGTGGGACGGCGAGGTCTGACCGTGGGGGTGAAGGTCTGACCGTGGGAGGTAGAGGTCTGACCGTGGGGGGTGAAGGTCTGACCGTGGGGGGTGAAGGTCTGACCGTGGGGGGTGAAGGTCTGACCGTGGGAGGTAGAGGTCTGACCGTGGGAGGTAGAGGTCTGACCGTGGGAGGTAGAGGTCTGACCGTGGGAGGTGAAGGTCTGACCGTGGGAGGTAGAGGTCTGACCGTGGGGGGTGAAGGTCTGACCGTGGGACGGCGAGGTCTGACCGTGGGACGGCGAGGTCTGACCGTGGGAGGTGAAGGTCTGACCGTGGGAGGTGAAGGTCTGACCTACCCTGCCTTCGAGGTCTGTCCTATGTCGGGTCAGCGGGCTAACCATCGAGGTCTGTCTTATACCTCGCTTTCAAGGTCTGACTTATTCTGAAATCAGGTCTGACCCATAGAAGAGTGAGGACTGTCCTACCATGAGCTATGCGTGAAACCAACTCATTCTCATGTGAAACCACGCTGACCTCAAGCTATCCAACAAGGACGGACTCTGAAGGCGAGGTCTGACCTATCCTGCCTTCGAGGTCTGTCCTACTCTTCGAGGTCTGACTTATCCTGAGGACTGACTTTTGATTCCATTAGACCGTGGGGGTGGAGGTCTGACCTATGGGGTAGCGAGGTCTGACTTACCCTGCCTTCGAGGTCTGTCCTATCCTGAGCTATGCGTGAAACCAACTCATTCTCATGTGAAACCATGCTGACCTTAAGCTATCCAACAAGGACGGACTCTGAAGGCGAGGTCTGACCTATCCTGAGGACTGACTTTTGATTCCATTAGGCTTTATTTCCATGGCGGCAAGGGCTGTTTCCATGGCGGCAGACTTTGTTTCCATGGCGGCAGACTTTGTTTCCATGGCGGCAAGGGCTGTTTCCATGGCGGCAAGGGCTGTTTCCATGGCGGCAAAGTCTATTTCCATGGCGGCAGACTCTGTTTCCTTGGCGGTAAGGTTTGTTTCCATGGTGGCAAGGTCTGTTTCCTTGGCGGTAGGCTTTATTTCCATGGCGGCAGACTTTGTTTCCTTGGTGGCAAGGGCTGTTTCCATGGCGGTAAGGGCTGTTTCCTTGGCGGCAAAGTCTATTTCCTTGGTGGCAAAGGCTGTTTCCTTGGCGGCAAAGTCTATTTCCATGGTGGCAAGGGCTGTTTCCTTGGCGGCAAAGTCTATTTCCATGGCGGCGAGGTCTGACCTAATTCTTTGACCTAATTCTGCGCGCCCTAAGTCAGGCTCATAAGCACACGGTAAAGGAAAGGAACGCACAATCCAAAGCGTGTTCCTTCCTTCAGTCCGGCGTGGAAGTGAGGAGTAAAAAGAGCATACAGGCATGCGGTAGCGTGGGCTTGACCTGCATGCAAAGAGGCGGCAGTATAACGGAGGAGGCATTATGGAGATTATTAGGCACGGGGATTTTGACCGGTATTGGCAGCGCCAAGCCGACAAAGGAGAGGATGCGGGCGTGTCCGAGGCGGTGCAGGCGATACTTGAGGCGGTCAAGACCGGGGGGGATGTTGCCCTGCGCGCACTGTGTCAGCGGTTCGATACGGTGCCGGCGCAGTGGATTTTTCCCGCGGCACAGCTTGAGGAGGCATGGCGCTCCCTGCACACAACAGACGCGGAACTCGCCGCAGCTTTGCAGGAGGCGGCGGATCATATAGCGCGCTTTGCCGATCAGCAGAAAGCACAGTGTGCTGATTTTGATTATGAGATGGCGCCGGGCTTGTGGACGGGGCAGCGCGTCAGGGCGGTTGAAAAAGCCGCTATCTATGCGCCCGCCGGACGCTTCCCCCTCATTTCCTCTGTTTTAATGGGGGTCATACCCGCGGTGCGTGCGGGGGTTTCCGAGGTTTTTGTGCTTTCGCCGCCGCTAAAGAACGGTCGTCCGCACCCGCATATCATGGCGGCAGCCTTCTGCGCCGGCGCTCATTTCCTCTGCGCTCTCGGTGGCGCTCAGGCTCTTGCCGCCGCCGCCTTCGGCACCGAAACGATTCCTCGCGCCGATCTTATAGCCGGTCCGGGGAATAAATACGTTGCCTGTGCAAAACGGCTCTTGTTTGGACAAGTCGGCATAGATTTTGTCGCCGGTCCGACTGATCTGTTGATCATTGCCGATGACAAGGCGCCGGTTCAGATTACAGCCGCTGATATGGCAGCCCAAGCCGAGCATGATCCGGATGCGCGCGCCCGCGCCCTCGTGGAGAGCGGTGAGTATGCAGCGAAGCTTGCCCTTGAGTTGCAACAGCAGGCGCTTGCCTTTCCATCAGCGCAGGCTTCGCTTGATGCAGGCGGTCTTATCATTGTCTATGATACGCCTGATTCAGCCTGCCGTATTGCCAATACCATAGCGCCGGAACACCTTGCACTGCACCTGCGCGATGCGGAACAGTGGGTGCCAGCGCTGCATAATTACGGTTCGCTTTTCATCGGCACTGCCGCGGCGCAAGCGCTCGGCGACTATAGTGCCGGCATAAACCATACGTTGCCGACTGGCGGCACTGCTCGTTTTACCGGCGGCTTGTCTGTCCGCCATTTTCTGAAAACAACGACGACCCTGCGCTGCGCTCAGGGCAGCGGTTTTGACTCAGCGTGCAAGGCAGCCGCGCTTATTGCACAAAAAGAAGGTCTGACCGCTCATGCGGCAAGCGTCCGACTGCGCCGAGAGACCGAGGTCTGACCACCAAAAGAGAAGCTTGCTTAAAGACTGAGTGCCTTTTCCAAAGCGCCACGGGGGTCTTTTGTACCTTTGATTGTTTTTGCAGCAGCAATGAAGGTACGCAGATCGCTGCCGGACCGTTCGTATAGCTGCTGTAAATAAGCAGAACCGTCATAATAAAGCCGGAACAATTCAAGGTAGGCGTTATTCACCGTCATTTTTGAGAAAAACCGGTAACTGTCGCTCTTGAATAAGCTTTCATAGTCCCGGTCAAAGCGCTCCTGAGCACCCTTGATGATAAGCTCTTTTTGCGCAAGCTTTTCCGCTCTCGCAATGCCGCTTGCGTACAGCGCTTCCAGTTGGCGGATAAGTTCTTGGATAAAGGCAATAAATGCCGCTCTATCCGCCTGCGAGTCGCACAAATGAGCATATTCAGGCGAGTCACGTCCAAATCTATCTGCCATATAAAGCCGTGTACCTTCGCTTCCAACAAATTCTGCCAGCTCTTCATTGAATTGCGATTGTCCTGCAAGGTACACAGTCGCATGCACAGTTTCATGTATGATAAGATCCGCCAAATGATGGACCGGATAATCTTTCATATACGAATAGAGCGGGTCAGAAAACCAGCCGAGCGTACTAAAGGCATCAACACGCCGAATCAAGACATCAAGGTCCTTTTTCTTTAACTGCTCAGCCTGAGATTGGGCATCAGCTTCGTTAAAAAAACCTTTGTACGGTACTTTCCCCACAAGAGGAAACCACCACTCATACCGGGTAAACGAATCTTTAGCACAGCCTGAAACTATGGAGGCAAGGTAATGCCGATCCAGCTCAACGTACCGGGTGTAATTTTTTGTCTTTTTAAGACCCTTGCTTATGGCAAAATCCTTAATATCAGCCACACGGTCGGCAAAAACCTGTGTTTCAGCATTGTTTTGAGCTAGTTTTTCAAGTGGAACAGCTTGGCTCAAAAGCTTAATCATACTAAAACCCTGTTGTACCGTATAACAACCGGCAAAAAGCAAGCTCACCGGTAATAAAAACAAGAAGCTCTTCATAAAAACAGTATAGCGTTAAGTTTCTGAGATACAACCCTGATATAAGGAAAGGTGAGGTCTGACCTAAAGCGATCTAAAGCAGATAGCTTTGTACCTCACCTCTAGCTTTGCGCTCCATCATTGGAGTAGTCTGAGATCTACTTTCAAAGTCGTGTCAGTTACCAGAGAGACAACCGTCATGATCCCATGTTCACGGTGGTATGCACTACTGTACTGCCATTGTTCAGGCTTCTGCACCAATCCTGCTGCGACAGGGTTTTGATCAATGTAGTTATACACATTCCAAAAATCTTTCTCATCCTTGATCTCACGTGAATAAAACCGATCTCCCCAAAAATGACCAGTCTTATGGTGCTTCTTATTCCACCGAATAGCGAAAACCATCTTGATCCACTTCAATATCTCAGAGAGACTCTGCCCTTTTTCAGGCGTGATGAGAAAGTGAAAATGATTGTCCATGATACAGAAGTTCCACAGCTTAAACTTGAAGCCTTTGGAGGTTTTAGCTTCTCCAATCACGGTGAGAAAAAGTTTTTTCATTTCATCCGGCTGTAATTCAAAAGCGTACCGGTTCACTGCCGAAGTAACATGATAGGTCAGACCTTGGTCTGTAAGCCCTCTAGGTAAATTATGACTAGACATAATACCTCTATAATGGAACCGACTCTGCGTTTTGATTCAATTGAGAGCGAAATATTTTTATTTATTTTTGACGGCGAGGTCTGTCCTATGGGGTGAGAGGTCTGTCCGTACCTGCCTTCGAGGTCTGTCCGCATGCGCGCCTGACATGCCGTATCTCCAGTGCAAGGAGGCGAAACCGCCTCCTTATGGTTGATAATGGGGTTATGCTGGGTTTAGGGAATAATGGCTGAGTATATCTCGCTCCAGTCGCCCTTCTTCACCGTTCCATTCTCCCATCTCACGGCAAAATACACCCGCTTCCCCCGCTCGTCCTCTTCAAACGTCAGCTCAAGCGGGCTTTTCGTGGCGAACTCCGAGTGCAGCAAATCCTTCACCTTCGCAGGCGGCGTTTCCGCTATCACCCAGAGGCATTCAAGCCCATGCACATTTTCAGGCTTTCCCCAGCGGGCGGCGTGTTCATCACGGAACTTGATACGCAGCACGCGCGGGTGCGGGGTCTCAAGTTCGGTTTCAGGAATGGTATCCGGTTTAGGGTGCGGCGTGGGGTGCGTGTCATAGATGGGAATCCGCAGCGCCGTCCGTCCCGCATCCGTCATCTTGTCGTTGTTTTGCAGATTGTTTTTGACAAAGACTTCCTCAAGATGCTTGAGCCCCTTTAATTTTTCGCGCTTCATCTCCATGTCAATTTTGGTGTAAGACGCGGTTTTGCATTTTTCGTACAACGCCTTCGCTTCACCATGGAGGGTTTGGATTTCACTGAGCTTGTCCTCCGGTAAAGCCCAGAGGGTTTTGTTGTCAGTGGAAACCTTAATGAGGTTCTCACTCCATTCAAAGAACTCCGATTCTTTTGTCGGGATGTAATGTTTTCCTGACATAAAAAACTCCTTTACAAAAATATAGTCATCGCGCCGTAAAGACGCGGATGCTTACGATTTTAACACGAGCGATAAGACCGTTATCGCCGGTGATAAGACCGCTAGCGCAGGCGATAAGACCGCTAGCGCAGGCGATAAGACCGCTAGCGCAAGTGATAAGACCGCTAGCGCAAGCGATAAGACTACTATCGCAAGCGATAAGACTACTAGCGCAGGCGATAAGACTACTAGCGCAAGCGATAAGACCGCTAGCGCAGGCGATAAGACCGCTAGCGCCGGTGCGGACGGGACTAGCGCACGCAATAACGGCGCTGTCAGGCAGCACAGAGAGAAATGAGGCTTGATTGGGCACGGATAGGCGTGTCGTAAGAGACACAGCCTGACTGCCGCGCTCTTATGCGGATATTCGAGGGGGCGCATGCCGCTTTTATCTAGAGAAAGAGGGGGGAAAGCCAGTGTGAAAAAGCGCTTGTTCATACGTTTAATACTCCGCTTAACATAATAAAATTATTGTAAAAAAGTACACCACACATAAGAGTCTCACATCAAGAGGTTCTGATTTTTTTTAGGAAAAATTATACGCGGGGGCGGCACGAAACGCCTGCCGGCTCTTGAACTCCCCACAGCCGCCGCCCTGTCAAAGGAACAACGACCGGCTATTGACTGCCCTCTTGACGGAGCGGCAGGCGGCGCGCAGCTATGATTGGCGGACCGTAAAGCGCTGAATAGCTTTGTCCAAGGCGTCCAAGCCTTTCCCGTTTTCCTCAACCGCCCCATGCGCCACCTGCGAGGCGGCAAAGACTTGTTCCGTACTCTGCATCGCTTCACTCACGAGCCGCTGAATCAGGGCGCTCATCTCTGAGAGCTTCCCTGAAATCTGTCGGGACATATCAACCTCGGCTTTGATATTCTCGGCTTGTTTCTTTACCGCTACGGTTATCGCTTGTATTTCTTTGAGGTTCTGCAAAACCTGCTGCGAACGCTCCGCCTGTTCTTCTATAGTCAACTTCATCGTATTGACAACTTCATTGCTTTGGAGAATCAGCTCGTTAGTTTGCGCATACGCACCCTCTATCCGGCTTGATACCGCCGTTATCTCGGCTATCCGCAGCTGAATCTGGCTGAGCGTGCCGCTTGAACTCTTAGCCTGAGTCTTGGCAGTCTCCGCCAACTTACGAATCTCTCCGGCGACCACCGCAAAGCCTTTTCCCAATTCCCCCGCATGAGCGGCTTCAATCGCCGCATTCATAGCCAAAAGGTTTGTTTCATCCGCCACATTGCCGATGATCTGGTTCATTTGCGCAAGGTTAGCCGAATCCGCGCCGATTTGACGGACCGCCTGCGTGGAGCGGGCAATATGTCCATGTTCGGTCTTGGAACTGTCTACCAAGCGGAGTATTTGGGCGTTTAAGTCGGTAATCCGCACCTCCATGTCCTGATTGTGAGCTATCATGGCTTCTATAGCGGCGGAAGAAGACGTTATCTGAGCTATCTGCTTTTGGATCAGGCTGTTGAGGGCGAGGATTTTGTCATCGATCTGCACAACGGTTGCCCCGACCATGCTGGACTCCTCTTTGACGCGCTGGTCTACCTCATTGATAGCTTGGACGATTGCGGTAACCGCGGTTGAGGATTGGTTGATGACCTGTTTGAGTTCGTTTCCCTGCATGCGCATCCGCTGGAAGGAGCCTGTGATATTTTGGACCAAGCCTGAAATATGCTCATTGATGGTATTAAAGCCGCGGGACAGACCAGCAGCTTCAGCCGTGCCGTAATCGGGAACTATGCCTGAGAAGTCCCCTGCGGCGAGGACGGCGGAGAAGTCGGTGAGCTTGCGCAGGGGTTTGAGCAGAGTATAGGTAAAGCTCAAGGACAGTCCTGCGGTAATGACGAATAAGATGCCGCTGATAAGCGCCATTTGGAAAAGGAAGCGTTGAATATCAGTAAAGATCACCTGCTTGGGAATCAGGGATATGAGAATCCAGTTTACCTCAGGGATTTGCACTGAAATAATCAGCCATTGATTATCCATCTGAGAGAACCGCGGCGAGTTTAAGACCTGTGAGCGGTATGCTTCCAAGGCAAACTCGCTGAATAAATTCTTATGCAATATTGCCTCGGAATCTGAGTGAGTAATAAAAACGCCCTCTTTATTGAGGAAGAACATTTGCTGCCCGACAATCGTGCTGTTTTCCTTGAGCATCTCCCCAAGGAAGCTGATAGAAACATTCGCCGAGATAACTCCTAGGTCTGTCCCATGATCATCGTAGACATTTGTGGAGATAGCCGTGGTAAGCTGGGGGTTGCTGGTGGATATATAGGGGTCTGCATAAGCTACTTTGTCCGGATTATTTTTTGCTCCGGTAAACCAGCTACGGCTTGTATTATCCCAATCCGCGGCGGGTGTTCGTCCGTCAAAATAGACCGCATAGCCTCCCGGTTGATTCCACACGAGGTTATTGCTGCCATAGAAGAGCCAGAAATCAGGCTGGGCATCCATAAACCGCTTAAAGAGGGATTGGAGCCTCTGCGTATCCACAGATTCCGCCGCCATAAACGGCGAGGAGGCGATAGCCGCATAGGACATAAGGCTCGCCCACTTACTGAAGCGCTCAATCACTTTATCCTGTATACGGGCGACCTGTCCGGCGGTATTTAACTCGACATATTTATAAATAGTCGCTCTATAATTTATAAAAGATAAGAGAAAGAGGGAAAAAGTGGTTGCCAACATGCTGCCTAAACACACCATGGTAAACAAAAACATGAAAGACGGCTTTTTACGTTTCATTACAGAACCTCCCAGAAAGTTTAATATCACAGTTATCCATGGCGGTAAGAAAGCAGACGTCCTCATTTAAGGAGCGGGGCGGCAAATATACACAAGTTCTCATGTTTTTCATAGAGATATTCCTTATTATAACTAGATATTCTTTATTATAACTGACTGACTTATTTTAAGACTAAGACCGCTTGAAATTCAAGCTTAGAAATATTATACCGACTGAATTTCAGCCCTGTCAAACTTTTATGTCATAGACTTAAGGGGTAAGGGGGGAGAGGGATAGAGGTCTGACCGACTTAGGTGTATGACCTATGGGGGTGCAGTAGCAGGAACAGCCTTAACGCCTCGGTGTAGTCCGCTATAGCCTTTTCTCTTCATTTACCTAAAAGTTTTCTCTCTTTAATACAAAACCCTCGCAGACTGCGGAAGCTTTGCTTGACTCACAGTCTCATAAGCCTCAATTCAACGACCTAGTTGGAATTGACTGCGACCTAGGGCGTGTCATCAAAAGTCGAGGAAGATAGATCTGAGATAGAGAGCGGCGAGAAAGGAATCAGAACGTTGAGCAGAACGAGTAGTACGACCTCTCCACTTTCATAAAAGCAGCTTAAGGTCTGACCTGACCGCCAAGCGCCAAGCTGTATCAGTTACCAGTGAGACAATGCTGACAATACCGTGTTCACGATGGTATGCACCGCTGTACTGCCAGTCTTCAGGCTTCTGTACTAATTCTGCTGCAACAGGGTTTTGGTCTATGTACTCAAACACAGTCCAAAAGTCTTTCTCGTCCTTTATTTCTCGTGAGAAAAACCTGTCTCCCCAGAAATGACCGGTCTTATGGTGCTTCTTATTCCATCTGATGGCAAAAACCATCTTGATCCACTTCAATATCTTAGAGAGACTCTGCCCTTTTTCAGGTGTAATGAGAAAGTGGAAGTGATTACCCATGATGCAGAAGTTCCACAGCTTGAACTTGAAACTTTTCTTGGTTTTTGCCTGTCCAATGATGGTGAGAAAGAGTTCCTTCATCTCATCCGGCTCTAATTCAAAAGCGTCTCTGTTTACTTTTGAAGTAACGTGATAAGTCAGACCTTGGTCTGTTCTTCCTCTTAATAAATTATGATTCATAGTAAGCTATAATGGATACAACTGGGCATTTTGCTTCAATTTTGGTAGTATTTTTTGAAACTTTTTTTCTGAGGTCTGACCGTAGAGGACAGGATAGGTCAAAAAAGTACAGTATAACACTCTCTTTGACAAGAGTATGGGCAGCCTGTTCTCAGGTTTTGCCAGCGCACCGGCGGCACAGCAGGATGGGTCAGACCTCAGAGGCTAAAGGAAGTTGAGCAGCTCTTCTATGGCTTTGCACAAGGCATGTATATCCTCAGCAGTCGTTGACCAGCCTTGCGAAATACGAATGCCTTCAAGCTGGGTATGCTCATCAAGATGGAGCGCGGAAAGTACCGGTCGAGCCTGTTCACCGATTGAACAGGCTGAACCTGTGGAAACCGCACAACCGGCATCATCGAGCGCACGGACAAGTACCTCACCGGGCAAGCCTTCAAAAGCCGTTTGCAGAATATACGGTGAAAAGCGCGGATCGCTTATCTGCCGATCAGCGGGAATGAGAGAACAGCGGGGAAGAGAGCGCAGGAAACTGATAAGAGCCGTGAAACGCTGCGCAGCCTTTTCGTACTCCGCCTTCACAGTAGGGATGCGGGCATGACGCTCTAAACAGCGCGCCAGTGCAAGAGCGCCGGCAACATTCTCCGTACCAGCCCGGATGCGCCCCTCTTGTCCGCCGCCTGCATACAGCACTTCCAGCGGTTTCTTGAGGTACAAAAGCCCAATACCGCGCGGACCGCCTATTTTATGCGCTGAAAGAGAAGCAGAATCAATATCCCATCCGGCTATATCAACGGGAACCTTCCCTACTGCCTGAACTATATCGCAGTGAACATGGATCGGCGCTTTCTTATACCCGCGGATACAGCGCACTAAAGCCGGTATATCCATAAACGAACCAATCTCATTGTTGACCGCCATGATAGTTATAAATCTGGCGTCAGGGTTTTTATCAAGCGCCCGACTGAGCGCTGCCGTGCTGACCCGTCCATCAGCTTCTACGCCTATCGGCGCTACTCGTCTTCCCAGCCGTTCAAGCCGGGCGCAATTCTCACGTATTGATGAATGTTCTATCGCAGAATAAAGAACGGTGAGCGAAGGGGGACGCAATAACGTCGCATATAAAATTATGGCATTCGATTCTGTGGCGCCTGAAGTAAAATAAAGCTGCAAAGGCGGGACAGCGAGGACAGCAGCACAACGCGAGCGCGCTTCTTCTAAGGCAGCCTTTGCCCGCCGACCTTCTTGATGCAACGAAGAAGGATTCCCCCAGGCAGCCTCTGTACTCTGATCATCAGGCAGCGCAGTAGCAGCCCAATCAAAATAATGACGATTCAACAGTTTTCAATCCATACGTTTGACAAAAAATAAGCACGGATAATCCCTCTATGCTGAGAGCGCTTAACCTGCCCGTATTGAGCCGGAAGCGCTCCTTGGGCGATATGCTTCTAAACATAAACAAAACCCATGAGCAGGTCAAGCTTTATGCTGAAACAGGAGAGCAACAGCTTGTGCCGCCAAAGCATTTCCTCTTGACCGGACAAGAACAGATAACCTATACTGATGGCTATGACAGAAGAAATACAGGATATTATTGCGCGCATAAAAGTTCTTCGGGAAATTGCGGATATTTCGGCTGAGACTCTTGCCAAAGAACTCGGCTTTAGTCCGCAAGAGTATAGGAGCTGGGAGTCCGGTGAAAAAGATTTTCCGGTCGGTGTCTTGATCAAATTAGCCGCTTATTTTCAGGTTGATCTGACGGAGCTTATTGAAGGACAGGCATCGCGGCTGAAAACCTACTGCGTAACGCGTGCCGGTCATGCGCCTGAAGTGAGCCGGCGTCCTATGTATAGCTATTGGAATCTTGCCTATGCCTTTCATCGCAAGAAAGCCGAGCCGTTTCTCGTTGAGGCAAAGGCGGACACCAGTGATAAAGCGATAAGCTTAAACACGCATCCGGGGCAAGAATTTGACTATGTGCTTGAAGGCAGGCTGTTAATCAGTGTCGGCGGTCATGAACTAACCTTAAACGCCGGTGATTGTATTTACTATGATTCTAATGAACCGCATGGCATGAAAGCCATCGGCGATACGCCCGCACGATTTTTAGCTTTTGTATTTTAATCACCCTCAGTTAAGAACAGAGCGGCACAGAAACATTTCTGTGCCGCTCCTGTAGAGCATTAGCGTTTTTTTTGTTCTTTTTCCTTTTCTTTTATGATTTTTGCATCAAGTTTATCAATCATTTTGTCAAGTGCAGTCCGGAGATCAAAGTCGCTCTCTTTCACATGCACTGATACACCCCAGCGGAAATTCACGGTTGCCTCAGCGCTGTACCCATTATCTTTAGTAAGCGTAAACAAGAGATCAATGATCATGTTTTCAGCGTTCCGCAGCCGCTTGATTTTAGTATCAAGATAGTTCTTTGTATCTTCCGGAAGATTAAAGTGAATTGCTTTAATGTCAATATTCATGTCCATACTCCTTTAGCTATAAAAATACCGTTGTCCTCACAAAATTAAAAGACAATGGTTTTGTACAATTCCCCATACCATCAACGGGTATATGAAGGTCCCATGTCAAGTTCCTTACGGTACTTAGCAACGGTCCGGCGCGCAAGCGCTATACCCCGTTTGGCAAGCAAGCCGGCTATCTCTTGATCAGAACAATTTCGAGCATCGCCGCAGATGAGTTCTTTGATTATTTCCTTGACACCCTCCTTTGAATAACGGGATCCAGACGATCCCGCTCCACTAATTGAATTGGTAAAAAAGTAGCGCAGTTCAAAAATTCCCCAGTCGCTGCGCAGATATTTTCCATGAGCGGTGCGTAAGACAGTTGTTTCATGTACGTCTAAGGTCTTGGCAACATCTTTGAGGGTAAGCGGCGCTAGGTACTGAGGTCCATTGATAAAAAAGGAACGCTGAAATTCCACCAAAGCACGCGTAACACGCATGAGCGTATGGTTGCGCCGATTGATGGTATTGATGAACCATTGCGCCTCTTTTATGTTTTCCCGTGCAAAATTTCGACTGTACTTGTCCTCTTCTTGGTTTGCTATTGCCATAAAGAAAGGATTTATCCCCAAGACCGGAATCTCTTCGTGGTTAAGAAGAATAACAAATTCGCCCTCACGCTGTATTACCTGTATGTCTGGAATGACGTACCGGGTGCTGCTTGAATCAAAAGCCCTGCCGGGGAAAGGGTTGAGCTTCTTAATACACTCAAAGAGAGTCTGCGTCTGCGCAAGGCTCCTGCCTATTTTTTTTGCTACTTCGGCATATTTCCCCCGCTCAAGCGCCTCTAAATAGGTGAGCGCCTTGTCCATGCCTTCATAATCTTTGAACAAAAGCCGGCTTTGCACCTGAAGCGACTCTTCGTAGCCTTGCGTACAGCAGCCGACCGGTTCAAAAGCCTGTACCAATTCCAGCGCCTGTTGAATATCTTGTTGCCGGTATGCGGCTAGAAGCGCCGCAACCGGTTCTTGATGGAAGCCATTACTATCCAGATTTTGAATCAGGGTCTCTCCAATGTGGCGGATGGTTTCATGCACCGGCTGGAGCCGCAACTGCCACAAAAGATGCTCCTGTAGTGTTTCCGTCCGTGCCGGCACCCCCTCAATAAAGCGCTGGTAATTACTGTCGGTATTGCCCTGTTTCACAAAACCGGAATCCGATGTCGTTTCAAAATACTCGTGTTCCTCTTTGCTTTTTTGAGCCAAAGACTCAAGAGAGACCATAAGCGGGTCGCGGGTCAATTCCAAAGCAGGGTTTCGCTCAATTTCTTCTGCAATTTTAGTACGCAACTCAAGGATAGGCAGTTCCATGATTTTTATGGACTGCAATATCTGAGGACCTAAGACTTGGCGCTGTTCCTGAATAAACGATGGCTGTAATTGCACGGTATTAGTATACGTCCTTTCCTGCGGTTTTGTCGAGACGAAATCCACCCCTCATGCACCAAGTTTTTTCTACCGTGGAAGGCGAGGTCTGACCTATTTTGACGGCGAGGTCTGTCTTACCTGCTTTACCTGCTTTGAGGTTGGGCGATATTGCACCTAACATTCAGGCTGTATGCGGCAGTTTGGCAGCGAAGCAGATACAGGGCTGTTAGGCGACGCGGGGCGTATCTTTTATTTTTTTATAAACAATGAAACAATTTTTTGCAAAATGCCTTCATCCTGTTTTTCCATGTAATTGTCAACAAAATATTGAAGAAACTTTTTTGCTTCTTCATCTTGCTTTATGGGATTAATAACTTCATCCTCATCTTGATTTATATATTCCGAAACAACAAACTGAATATATTTTTTTGGAAACTGGTTATGCTGGATGGTTATTTCCTTTGACATCCAATTTTGGGAGGCTTTCTCTATTTCCTCCTTTTTTAGAAAATATGCCTTCCCATAATGTTCAATATCTCTATCGACAGGAAGAATCACAATCTCATTTGCGGCGGCATCATAGCCAATCGCATAATTTGAATACACATAAGTTGTCTTGCGAACAACTACGAAATCCATCATTCCAACATCAACGCCGCAGCCATAAACTACGGCATAACGTTCCGGG
>JAISMB010000118.1 GCA_031276945.1 Spirochaetaceae bacterium
GTCAGACCTTGGTCTGTAAGCCCTCTGGGCAAATTATGACTAGACATAATACCTCTATAATGGAACCGACTTTGCCTTTTGCTTTAATCAGAGTAAAATATTTTTTTATTTATTTTTGAGGGCGAGGTCTGTCCTATCCCTGTACTCCAAAGTACAGATACGGACCGTCCAAACAGCACGAGACACGATAGAGAGCTAATTTGCTTGCCTCTGTACAGTCTCTCTCTATATTTTTAATACTAACTATACTTCGGTCGGTTCGACCGATACCCGCCGTTGGCGGGAAGCCGCATTACAGCAGGCACTAAACTGCAAACCGATTATAAGGCAGGTAGGTATGGCACAACATCAATTTCAGACAGAGGTTAGTAAGCTCCTTGAGCTTATTATTCATTCTTTGTATTCCAATCAAGAGATATTCCTGAGAGAACTCATTTCTAATGCCTCGGATGCGCTTGATAAACTCAAGTACCTGACAGTAGCTGACGAGCGGTATAAAGCGCTCAGTTTTGATCCCAGAATTGATATTCTCTTTGATAAAGAAGCAAAGACACTGCGCATAGTCGACAACGGTATTGGCATGAACGAAACGGATCTCGGCGAGTCTTTGGGCACCATTGCCCGTTCAGGAACACGCAGCTTCTTGGAGAAACTCACAGAGGATGCAAAGCGCAGTTCCAATTTGATAGGGCAGTTCGGCGTGGGCTTTTATGCGGCGTTTATGGTGGCAGAGCGGATTGTCGTTATTTCACGCAAAGCCGGCGAAGCGGAGGCGTGGCAGTGGAGCAGCAACGGCAAAGACGGTTACGATATTGAGCGTTCAGAACGGGACTCGCATGGCACGACCGTACTGCTTTACTTGAATGAAGAGGGCGTCAAATATGCAAACCGCTGGAGCATTGAGGATGCGGTTAAGCGCTACTCTAACCATATTGCCTTTCCCATTTATCTGACCTATGACGAAAAAGAGTACGATGACCAGGGGCATGAAAAATCAAGCGCCGTTAAAGTCAAGCAAATAAATGCCGGCACAGCCCTCTGGTGCCGTCCAAAGGCTCAGTTAAGCGAGAAGGATTACCATGAGTTTTACCGTCAGATGAGTAACGATACCACTGATCCACTGCTCTATCTGCACACAAAGGCTGAGGGAAGCCTTGAATATACCACACTTTTTTATGTGCCGGCAAAGGCGCCGTTTGATATGTTTCACGTTGATTATAAACCGGGCGTAAAACTCTACGTGAAGCGGGTCTTTATCACCGATGACGATAAGGACCTTATGCCCTCATGGCTCCGTTTTGTCAGAGGGATCATTGATTCTGAAGACCTGCCGCTCAATGTAAGCCGTGAAATCCTCCAGCAAAATAAAATACTGCTCAATATAAAACATGCCTCTGTTAAGAAGCTGCTGACTGAGTTCAAGGCGCTATCCGAGAACAACAAAGAAAAATATGACACCTTTATTGAACAGTACAACAAACCGCTGAAAGAAGGTCTGTATCAAGATTATGCCAATCAGGATTTAATTAAGGAGCTTGTCCGCTTCAAAAGCACTGTCGTGGAGGGCTATACGGGATTTGCCGACTATGCCGCACGGATGAAAGACACGCAGAAATACATTTATTACAGCGCCGGAGTGGATGAAAAGACCGCACGTGCCTCACCGCTTTTAGAGGCTTACCGTGATAAGGGCATTGAGGTGCTGATTATGGGGGACGAGATTGACGAGATCATCATGCCCGCGGTTGGCAAGTACAAAGACTGGGAGCTGAAAGCGATAAACCGTCTGGGGGCTGATACCGAAGTTACCAAACACAACCGTCAGGCAGAGAAAGAGGCGGTGCCGGTTCTTGAGAAGATACGGAAAGCATTGGGCGAGCGGGTGAAGGATGTGCGGATTAGCCGGCGATTGCACGAATCCCCTTCGTGTATTGTAGCTGGGGAGGATGATCCTTCATTGCAGATGACCGCCTTGTTCCGGGCAATGGGGCAAGGGGATATGCCTGAGACAAAGCCCATCCTTGAGATTAACAGCGAACATCCGCTTGTTGCCGGCTTAAAAGCCGTTGATGATGCGGACTATATTGCCGACGTTGCCGGTATTCTGCTTGATCAGGCGCTCTTGGTTGAGGGTCTCAAAGTTGCTGATCCAGCCGCTTTTGTCAAGCGGGTAAACCGTCTGCTCACCAAAGATATTTCGTCCGAGGAAAAGCCAGCCGCTGATGCGGACTAGGGCAGACCTCAGAGGTAGGAGGTAGGTCAGACCTCGAGCAAGGTAGGATAGACCTCTGGGTCAAGAAAGGACAGACCTCAGAGGCGGGGCTCGTGATCAGTTTTCCTTTAACAACACAAGGACTAATCACGAGCCACTGAGAAGTAAGAGTCAGACCTCAGATACAGAAGCGCAAAGGATTAGTCTTTTTCAGGAGATAAGTTAAACCCTATAAAAGGTAGATAACCATGAGTATTTTATCAAAACTACGGGAAATCACCGTTACAGAGCGAACCGGAACAGTCAAGTCCGGCACCTGCCAGACAGCCTTGGATGAATTTGTCAATTCAGGGGTAAAATTTGTCGCATCACCTACTAAAATCGAAAATATTTATTACAGAGCGGTGCATGATCTTATGAATTGTGTTGTTCCTTCGGTAAGAGGAACGCCCATGCTGATGGAAGGCTCTATGTATATAGGCTCTTGGCTTGAGAGTACCGGCACTATTAACACAGAAATACTCTCACGTTTTTGTCCTCAGACAGCGCAAGCGACCTTTGAACTCTTCGCTGACTATATGCGTGCGGACGGACTTATTCCGTACAAGATGACTGACGCAGGACCCAGTTATAGGCAGGTTCAGATGGTAACCCCTCTGGCAAGGAGTGTATGGAATCACTACGCCTGCCATAGAGACAGGGGCTTTCTTAAAAAGATGTACGATGCGATCTCGTGTAATGATCAGTGGCTTGCAAAATACCGCAATACTCGTGCTACAGGTTGTGTCGAAGCTTTCTGTACATTTGATACCGGTCAAGATGCTTCGCCGCGTTTTTGGCACGTACCCGATACTCCTTACCACGGCGATCCAAGCTGTTACGATCAGGATAACCCTATCCTCCCTTTCCTTGCCCCCGATATGACGGCGAATGTCTACTGTCAGCGCCGGTATTTAGCACGTATGGCAGAGGAACTGAACTTAGACCGGACTGTTTGGGAAGAGAGGGCTGCTCAAAGTCTTAACAGCCTTATGCGCTACTGCTATGACGAGGAGGATCATTTCTTCTATGACCGCGATCGCTACGATCGCTTTGTCAAAGTGCAGTCTGATAATCTAATCCGTGTCTTTGCCTGTGAAGTAGGGGACGATGCTTTATTTGCGGATGCTTTAAGCCGCTACCTCCTCAATACAAGAAAGTATTTTGGACGCTATCCTATCAGTACCTTTGCTTTTGACGACCCTCGCTTCTTTCAGCTTTTCGGATTCAATACTTGGGCAGGGCATGTCAGTTTCTTAACCGAGATACGTCTTCCTGTTGCTTTTGAATATCATCATCGTTTTGTTGAATTAACGTGGATACTCGGACCAATTCTTTCAATGCTCTCGCGATTTACCAAATTCTCAGGCGGTCTTAACCCATGGGTCGGGCATATTGTCGGCGCCGGTGATGATAATTACTCTCCAACCATGCTTTGTGTGCTTGATTATATTGAGCGGCTCTCCGGCATTTACCCCAGTCCGGATCAGGAACTTTGGTTTACTGGACTTGTTCCCCGCGGCATTGATTACGGTGAAGTGGTGGCAGAAGAAACCGGCTACAGTAGAATAATTGATAATGCCTGTTTTGAATTGACGAATGAACCGGAGATTTCCTCTGTGTATAAAGATAGTACCCTCCTTTATACCTTTCCTTCCGGTATCCGTCTCATAACAGACCGCACCGGCGCACTCCGTTCAATAATCGGTATGACGGTACGAACTATCAGCGGCGAGATACGCTCCTGCGATCAAAGCATTCTCTTTACTGTTTCAGGAAACGAGCGCTTGCAGTACACCGGCAGCGGCTTTGTGAGGATAGAAAACCCCGGTATAATTCCACCGAATCACGGTTAATGCCAGCTCATTAGGAAGAACATGAGCCTCAGCAATGCTCTTATAGCAACCTTTGTTATGGGTGGAATTATATTCCTGTGCCGGATATTCCCTCTATTATTTATTCACAACACTGATAAAAGTCCGACTCCTCTACTCCGTCTCCTGCGCTTTGTAGAAAGAACCGTGCCGCCGGTTGCTATAACGGTACTGACCTTTAACGCACTAGCTGTATCAATTAAAGATGATGTGAAGACAGCGGTGCCGCTTATCAGTGCGGTTGTTTTTACCGTGTTTGTTCATCTGTGGAAACGGAATTACCTCATGAGTATCTTCGGCGGAGTAACCGTATTTATACTGATAAGCCGCTTCTGGCATTAAACACGCGGAAGAAGGACCATTGATATTGCAAGGAAAAGAATGATTGAACTGATAGCTTTTTTAGGCAATCCGGGAACTGAATACGCCGGCAACCGGCATAATGCCGGTCGATTAGTCGCCGCCGCCATGCCGCCTCGTGAATGGAAAAAGAGATACAAAGGGTTGTATGCCGCTGATGGTACGACACATTTTATTATGCCTGAGACGTTTATGAACCTCTCAGGCGATAGTGTAGTTGCACTAACCTATTTTTTTAAGATACCGGTAGAACATATCTTGGTGGTGCATGACGAACTGGATTTGCCACTCGGAACCGTTTCGCTTAAATATTCCGGCGGACTCAACGGTCATAACGGGTTACGATCGCTTAAAGCACGCTTGGGCAGCGGTGATTTTTGGCGGTTTCGGATAGGTATAGGCAGACCTGAACATGGCAGCGTTTTTGAATGGGTCCTCTCAGATTTTAGTAACGGCGAGAAACTGGTACTTGCACAGGTTCTGCCGGCATGCGCCGAACTCATACAGCACCTTATAGAACAGGAACCCGAACCATTTCTGCCGTACTGGGCAAAAAAGAAACTGCTCTCCCCCTGAGTGTGAGCCTTCACCCTAACCGAGAGGCGAGGTCTGACTTACCCAGCCTTTGAGGTCTGTCCTACCCCAGCCTATTTTGATGACAAGGTCTGACCTATAAAGGGCGAGGAAGAGTCTTGCAAGGTATTTCTTCTTTTCTTGTGAGAGGAGGAAGCGCAGGCAGACCGATATAGGTCAGACCTCGCCGTCAGTATATGCCCGCCCTTTTTCAGACACCCTTTTGCCCCTCTCTATAGTTCTTGACTACCTCACGTGAAACGCTCTCTGCCGTTGCTATGAACGTACTCCGCATCCACAGGCAGGGCAGTCGTTTCTTTAATGCGGGAAATTCCCCGCGCAATACGTATGACGTATATCCTTTCAGCCTTCCTCCTCTTGTATCTATCCCACTATGCGCGGACATACGTCAAATGCTCGATGCGCATGATCGCTCATTGATTTCTAACACTTCAAAATCCAATGCTTCTTGTTTCGAGATACGAAGCTCTTTCCGCCGATATTTCGGACGCCATATCACATGCTATTGGCGGCTATATACCAGCGTTGCGGTTGTTTTATAGTTCTTGCGCGGGTCTCTTATGTTCATATACTAACTACTCAAGTAGGTAGCATATTGTAATAATCATTGACTTTTAAGTCCTAGATTGTTAATCATAAGTTATGAATATCTTTTTATATGTGATAATACTGAGTATAAGTACGCCGCTTTTCTCTCAGACTAAACCGGATGCTCTGGTAGAATATCGTAATGGCAACTACGAAGAGGCAATTGCCATCTGTAAAATTGAACTACAAGAAAACGCAAGTAATGTGGATTCGCATATTGTTATGTGCTGGAGCCTCATAAAACTATCACGCTACTCGGAAGCCCGTGAATATGCGCGTACCGTCCGGTCAATAAGCAGATACGATCCGCGCGTATCAGAGATACTCGGTGAGATTAATTTTTACGAAGGACGTAACAGAGAGGCATTGCAGTACTTTCAGGAATATTTGAACCTCTCGACAGAAGGACCGCGCACTGAAAGTGTCTACTATTTTTTAGGAGAACTGTATATACGTCAGGGACATTTCCGTCAAGCAGACATTGCCCTGTCTCTTGCGGTGCATTGGCAGCCCCAGAATACGCTCTGGCTTACCCGACTTGCCTATGCGCAGGAGAAAGCCGGCGATTATCAGGTAGCGGCTGTTACCTACCAGCGGGCATTAGCGCTGGACTCTCGGTTTCAAGATGCGCTGCGCGGACTAGAACGCACCCGCCAAGCTATGAAAATACGCTAATGCCTTCGGTTGCTATCATTACACTCGGCTGTAAACTCAACCAAGCTGAAAGTGAAGGCATAGCAGATGCTTTTTTACAAGCCGGATGGGAACTTGTGCCTGAAGAACAGGCTGCCGACCTTTTTATCGTAAATACCTGTACCGTTACCTCAAAAGCAGAACAAAAAGCGCGGCGGATCATTCGTAAAGCGGTACGTGAAAACCCCGCATCATGGTGCATTATCACCGGCTGCTATGCACAAATGGAAGCTGAAGCCTTAAGCCGCCTTGAACCGGAACAGGAGCGGATTCTGGTAGTAACCGGAGATCGCAAAGACAGACTGCTTGACCTACCACAGGCGTACGAAGGTTCTCTTCCCATTCTGGTCAGGCGCTGGATGGATGAAAATGAAAGCGTCCTGCCGACATCTACCAATTATGCTCGGTCATTCCGGTTTAACCGCCTTAATCGGACGGGCTTTTCATTCCATTCACGGGCTTTTATAAAAGTGCAGGATGGCTGTAACAAGCGCTGTTCTTACTGTAGGGTTACTCTTGCCCGCGGACCAAGTCTTAGTCAGGATGCCCAGACACTTTTGCACAGCTTACAGGACATAGAAGAAGCGGGGTTCGGAGAGGCTGTACTGACTGGTGTAAATATTTGCCAATATAATGATCGCGGGCGGGACTTAGCCGCTTTGCTTGAGCATCTTTTAGTCGGGACTAAGCGCATACGCATAAGGCTTTCTTCTCTTGAGCCGGATGCCATTGAATCTTTACTTGGTATCATGGCATCCCCGCGGATATGTCCGCATTTTCACCTCTCGGTGCAATCGGGCAGTCCCGCGATTCTACACAAAATGCGCCGTGGCTATAGCACTGATCAGGTCAGTGCGGCGGTGCAGGCTCTCAGGTCGGTAAAGGACGATCCGTTTCTTGCCTGCGATATTATCACCGGCTTTCCCGGTGAAGAGATGCAAGATTTTGAACAGACGTATGCTTTGTGCAAGCAGGCAGCTTTTGCGGGGATACACGCCTTTCCTTACTCTGCCCGCCCCGGCACGGCAGCTTTTACCTTTGACTCTCCGGTGCCTGAACGAGAGGCGTGCATTCGGGTTGAGCGGCTCTTAACCTTGGCGCACCATGAACGGCGCGCTTACATAAGCCGGCACATAGGCAAAGAAGCGGTAACCGTCATTGAAAAAAACGGTACGGGACTTGCGGAAAACTACCTTAAAATACACCTTACCGCACAAGAGCCGGTTGGTACTACCGTGCGCTGCAAAATTACCGGCTTTTCAAGCGCCACCGGCTACGATGCCGAAGGCGTTCTTGTGTAATTAAAAAAACGAAGTCACGAGGTCTGACCTAAGGGGAGATTAGTTCTGTTCAGAGAGTAATGAGTTCTACTTTGACCGTGAGGGGCAAGGTCTGTCCGCACTCAGTCAGTCATCCTGATTACACTAAGACTGAGTTTAGAAGAGGCATGAGGCTCTCTGAAAGCCTCATGCAATGCCATTCAACGGGGAATAATACCTAATCTAAGAGGGGATTGAAGGCAGGCAGGGTAAGATCGGTGCTTTCCTCTGAACTTTCAGTACTTGAGTCTTCAGCGCTACCGGTTAATTCTGAAGGGGCAGATGAAGCAGGCGCTGTCCGACTCTCCGGTAGAAAATCAAGCGATAATGTTGGTATTCTCAATCCTTCCAGAAGAGAATCACTTCTCATCATTAAATCTGTTGACTGCATTGACTGGAGCGTTGTTTCCGCAGCATACGTGCTGGGAACGACATGTATAGTACAATACTCATGGGGCTCTGTTCCCTCAAAGAAAGGCATGGTTACTTCACCTTGGTTACAGGCAGAAGTTTTCAGCAGCCCGGACTTGGCACAGACCGTTACATCAATGAGACCGGTACTGGGGCGTATAAAATCCTTCATGGGAAGTCCTTGGTGTATTTCACGCATGTAATCACCCCATATAGGACCGGCAAGCGTAGAGCCGGTCAGGGACAAGCCCAGAGAATTGCCGGGCTGATCAAAGCCGAACCAGATAGCTACCGTATAATACGGGGTGAACCCAACAGCCCATGCATCAGACCAGTTTTGAGTCGTACCTGTTTTACCGGCAGCAGGAATACGGTAGCGTTTGCCCTGCGCATCGGTGAAGGTAAATTTTGAACCGTAGCCAGCGCCGTTGGCAAGCGTGCCTATCTCAACGGTCTTTTTGAGAATACTCGTCATAACATAGGCGTTTTGCGGGCTTATGGTTTGCGCTCTGTTCCCTAAATGCACGTACTGCTCCTTGATTTCCCGTTCCGGGTCAAGCACAATACGACCGGTACGATCCTCTACCGATCGTATTGCAAGAGGATTGACCTCGCGCCCCTGATTGGCAAAAATTGCAAAGGCACGGGCAATTTGTATCGGCGCTACAGAGATGATGCCTAAGCCTATGGGGTAGACTCGCGGGAACGTCTTTTGTTTCACCTGAGGATCAGTAATACCCATGAGACTCGCGGCACGATCTATTGCCACATCAAAGCCAATACTATCCAAGACTTTAAGGGACGGTACATTCATTGACTGCGCGAGCGCTTCGTATAAAAGAACAGAACCTTTCCATTCACCGCGGAAATTCAAGGGAAAGTAGGGGGTGTTGTCTTCATTATAAAAGACAGTCGGCACATCATAAATAAGAGTCGCGGGGGTAAACTGCTTAGTATCAAGGGCTGCCGAATAGTAAAGAGGCTTGAACGAAGAACCGGGCATAACTCTGCCCTGAATAGCGCGGATCAACTGGTTTGACTCATCGTATTGAGAACCGCCTATAATCGCTGTAATATAACCTGTTTCGTTCTCTATACAGATCAAGGCGCCCTCAATAACATTTTGCTCGGTATTCTTACGCAATTCGGTAAAGCCGGCATTTGTTATAAGCTTGAGATCGCTCAGTCCAAAAAGCGTTGCCGTCATATCAACAATCGGATTCACGGTCTTTATGTACCGGTTAAGCGCCATCTGTTCATTACGGGCGCCGGCTGCTCCGTTAAGCATGTCCATATCAAAGTACAAAGAAAGCAAATTAACGATAGGAATAAATCGGTTTTCTGCCTGTACAAGCCGGGCGCCGCTTGACGCTGCGTATTCTTTATTCGCCTTAGCAAGCCCTTGTTCCATGAGTCGCGCGGCTGCTTCTTGGTGTTTGAGATTCAGCGTCGTATATACGGTGTAGCCATCCCGGTAATAGTCCATGGTGCCGTACATCATAGTTTCCAGTTCCCGCCTTACGTACTCGGAAAACCACGGAGCAGCATCTTTGCGGTCATAATAAGCGCCGGTAGAGATACGGGTATAGTCATAGTGATCCCAATAGTCGTTAAATGAGATTTCAGCTTCTTCCTTTGTGGTATAGCCGAATTCTATCATACGGTCCAAGACCACCCGTTGGCGTTCCATTGCCGTATTCGGATTATCAAGCGGGTTGTAGCGCGCCGGACTTGAGAGCTGTATGGCAAGGACGGCGGCTTCGGCAAGAGTAATCTCTCGGGCGCTATGCCCAAAGAAGTACTTGCTTGCAGCTTCAACACCGTAAGTCCCCGGTCCCATATACATATAGTTGAGATAGATTTCAAGGATTTCGTTTTTAGTGTAGCGCCGTTCCATCTGCAAAGCCCACCAGAGCTCTTTTATCTTGCGGGAAAGGGAGTATTCGGCACGGTTTGTATAGAGCGTGCCGGCGACTTGCTGGGTAATGGTAGAACCGCCGCCGAGGTTGTGTCCTATGATTATGCCATACAAAGCGCGGGCAATGCCTCGTATACTGAACCCGCGGTGGGAATAGAAATTCGGGTCTTCACGTGCTAAGACTGCGTTGATCAAATGGCGGGGAAGTTCGCTTAACGCAACAATTTCACGTTTTTCATCAGCAGAGAATTCAGTAATAACAATGCCGTTGCTGTCGAGTATACGAGTTGGCAGCGCCGGGGTAAATTCCATGAAGTTTTCTTGGTTTTTAATGTTCTGAGTCTCAGCTATGGATAAACCTACGGCAACCCCCATAGTTACCACCATAACAATAACGAATGCTGTAATGATTCTCATGATTAATCCGTGAAATAATTCTGCCATAGGTATAAGTGTACGGGTATTGCCTAAGAACTGTCAACACTCCCGCCTGTTTCTCCAGTGCAGACGACACAGACGGACAGACCTCGCCGTCAAAATAGGTCTGACCTATAGTGCAGAGACCATTTCACGCCACCCCACAGTCAGACCTCGCAAGCAAGGTGTAGTATACCAGAAAGGACTGTCCCTGCCCTTTCCTGTTTCACGTGAGAATGACTTTGGTTTCACGCATAGCTCAGGGTAGGTCAGACCTCGCCATCAAAATAGAATCAGACCTCGACCTCAGAGTCAGTCCTTGTTGGAATCAAAAGTCAGTCCTTGTGGATCACCTCCAGCTTTTTATCTAAAAATACACAAAACTTTGAATCGATAATGCGGTATAAGTCCGTATATAGGTATGCGTACTTTACGAATACTTTTTTTATTGAGCATGGCGCGGGCGCTCTATGCAGAATCGCCTGTGTCATGGACCGCCCTCTGGGCAGGAACGTTTACTGAAAAGAACGTAACAAATCGGGCTGAAGTCCGTCTCTTTTTACCGTTTGAACTGAGCGTGCGGGCGCAAGTGCTTGACCGCAGACCGCCTCTCTGGATGGACTTTACTGACGGAGCAGCCGTATTTTCCTGTGCTCTTTACCATAAAACCACTGGTTCAAGGCTTTTATACGGCAGCTTGGACCATGCGGGATTACCGGCACGGCTGCGTGATCCGTGGATAAAGTCCATGCCTTTTGTGGATTACCGTAAAGCCACCGGCTTTGATCTGAAAACTGACTTCTCCGCTGCACAGCCTGCACAGATTGCCCTGTACCTGCAAAGCCCTGAGATAGTCATGCCGGCGCTGCATATAAAGGGCTTTTCCGGTCTGGTTTTTGAGAGCAGCGCCCATCCGCTCATAAGCGGCGGTCTTGAGGCGCTGTTTCCTCGACAGAGCAGCCTAACGGTAGAAGGCTTATACTCAGGTAGAACGCTTGCCGCACGTCCAGCGCGGGCATGGTTTTCTGAGGTGATACCCTTACCGGAACGGGATTTTCGTCTCTCAGCGGTGAGTGCTGCTTTTGACAGCCCTTTTTTTGCCCTTGCAGCGGAATGGGCTTATGCAGAAACCTTTGCCTTTGGCAGGGACAGTTACGCAAACGGAAGCATCCGTATCGGCAACAGACCGTGGCGCTTATCCTTTTCAGCAGAGGGCGCAGGACCGCGCTTTGTCGGCACTGACGGCGCTGCACCCGGCGCTGGCTTTAGAGCCGGAGCCTTGTTTGAGTACTACGGCAAGCGTTCCGCCTTACTGCATCTGGGCAGTACCTTACGCAGTCCCGGCATTGCGCTGCCGTTTGAGCGCAGCACTACGCAACTATACTACCGCTTCCCCGCAACCAAGAACTTCTTGCAGCTTTCACGCCTGCTCTTTGAAGCAAGCCGGAATGCTTCTGATTTAACCGCCGTGCAGGATAAGTATCAAGGCGTTCTGACCCTGAGAGCGGGGAGCTTGCGCTTGGTACTAGCCGGCACGCTTCAAAGTAGAGCGGCACTTGAAGGAATACCTATTCCTTTCCCCTTACCGGAGGATTCCTCTGTCTTTGAGTCTGTCCGCGTATCCGGTGAAATAGCCTATACCGGCACGCTCTTGAGCGGTTCGCTGCGGGCAGCCGCCACTCTGTACGAAAAAAAAGAAATACAATGGGAACCGGCGCTTGCCGCTGCGTTCAGACTCGGACCCGGCAGGCTGAGCCTTGCCTTAAGCTTTGAGGACTTCCCCGGTAGGTTCAACTATACGCTCTCTTGGCGGCTGGTCAAAAATTAAGGCAGAACCTTGCGCAATTCGGAGCGTGGACGCGCCTGCCCCAAAGTTCTCTTTTACACTTTATCCCGCTTGTCTCTCTTATTGCCTTTTGCTATACTGCTGACTCAAGAACAATCAATATGGAGGATTTCTTATGAAGAGGCTTATTTTGTGTAGTTTACTGTGCGGCTTGACAGTTGCAGCATTCGGTCGGGGGGGGCAGCAGTCTGCCAGCAGCTCGACTACCGGCAGCATAACCATTCGGCTTTTGACCGATGCAACCGGTATTGATGATAAATCATTCAATGCGGCTGCATGGCGGGGTATTCTGGAATTCTATGGCGATACGTGGCAAAACCCCCGGCAGCGGGGAAGCGCCTACGATGTACTGACTGCCCAAACGCAGGATATGTACATTCCGAATATCAAGCAAGTAACCGATGAAGGGTATGATCTTATCACCGCAACGGGCTTTACCTTTGCCGATGCGCTTGCTGAAGTTGCTCAAGCCAATCCGCAACAGAAATACCAGATCGTTGATGTTGACTGGGTAACCCTTCCCAATGTCTTAGGCGTTGTCTTTGCCGAGCATGAAGGCTCCTACCTTGTGGGCGCTGCCAGTGCGCTCAAGGCAAAAGCTGACGGGATAACCAATCCCCGTTTTGGTTTTATCGGCGGTATTCCCGGCTCAACCATTACCAAGTTTGAAATAGGCTTTATTCAGGGTGTACTGTCCATCCTCCCCACAGCTGAGATAGTTGATTACTATGTCAACAGTTGGGGTGAGCCGGCGCTTGCTAAAACACAAGCAAAGAACTGGTATGACGCTGGTGTGTATGCGATTTATTCGGCAGCCGGCGGAAGCGGTAACGGGACAATAGCTCAGGCTAAAGAGTACCGAGTCGCCGGTAAGAATGTATGGGCTATTGGCGTCGACTCTGACCAGCATGAGGAGGGGCAGTACAATCCGTCTGATCCGACTCAATCTGCGGTACTGACTTCCATGCTTAAGCGGGTTGAGACAAGCCTTTTATACGGTTTGAATGCCATTAAAACCGGCACCTTCCGGGGTGAAATCATCACGCTCGATCTGAAAGCCGATGGTGTTGGCTACTCGCGCAGCAACCCGGCGCTGACTGCGGACATTATCCAGCAGCTCGATCAGATTAAACAGGATATTACTACCGGAAAGATTAAAGTTGCCGCTACCTATGCACAGGCAAAGCAACTGCCCGGTTTCCCGCAAGACTTGAAGGCGCAGGATTAAGTAAAGTTGGGATAGGGACAGTCTTGATTGTCTCTATCCTTCTTGCGCACGATTGAAAAACGTATGGCAAGCCTGCTGGCGGCTCTAGTCCTGCCCCTGCTGGCGCTCAGAATTACCTGCTTTTTTAATTTTCTTACTTTCTAATCCCTCGCAGATCATCAGTGCAATACAGCCGAATGTTACCGATAAATCCGCAACATTTAAGATACCGGTTCGTATATTCCCTATGCCTACATTGATAAAATCAATAACTTTGAAAGCATTAAAGAGCCGGTCTACGAGATTCCCTATGCCTCCGCCAATAATACAGCTAATAATTATTATCCGGTAGCGTTTTTGTTCTCGGAACATAAGGTGTCCTATCCCGATGATACAGATGATTATAGGAATAATGAGGAGTACGAGGTATTTTATAGCCACATTCCAGTGTGTTCCCATACTTAAAAAAGCCCCGGTATTTTCTGCATACCGGAAAATGAGTAGATCATGGAATAAGCGTATCGGCTCTCTATTTGATAAGTATTTTAAGGCAAGGGACTTTGTTATTCTATCTAAGCAATAGTTTACAAGAAATATCACTATGGTTAAGGCAATAAAACGTTTTCTCTCGTGTAGTAATTTCATAGCTAGACGATAGCATAGTCTTATCAAAAAAGAAAGTAGCACAGCTTCTCTACTAAATCAGGCGGGTTAGGGAGTGTCGTCAAAAGTAAGGAAGATAGATCTTAGATAGAGAGCGGCAAGAAAGGAATCAGAGCGTTTAGCATACCAAGTAGCAATACCTCTGTACTGCTTAAACCACCGAAATACATTCTCAATAAGATGGCGCTTCTTATACAGCTCTGTGTCATAAGTCCTTACCACCTTCCAACTACGCTTGGAAGGAATAACTACCTTAATACCTCCTGCACAGGCTGTGTCTATTACCTGGTTCACGTCATATCCTCTATCGGCTAACAAGACTTTTACCGATACACCTGCCATTAAGGGCGGTGCATAGGCGCAATCCGCCTCCTGTCCCGCTGAAACTATGATACGTACCGGCTTTCCCTTCTTATCTATATCAAGGTGGACTTTGGTATTGAGCCCCCTTTTGTACGCCCTATTGCTTGATTTCCTCCAACCGCTCCGCATCCGTCCGCATGGACTTTACTATAAGTTGCATCTATCATAAGCCACTCGGTATCCCCTTCCCCGATAAGTTCAGCGGCTATTGTTTTCCAGACATCCCTATCCCGCCAGCGGCAAAATCTTCGATGTGTATTTTTCCAGTCTCCGTATTCAGGAGGTAAGTCTCTCCAAGGAACGCCGGTTCTGATAATCCAAGATACAGCATTGATAAAGTGTCGATTGTCATGAGCCATTCGACTATTTTTTCCCACAGCCTATCACTGATGTCATGTCTGTGCAGTGCTTTTCCGTTTTCTTTCATCTTGTTATCTTTCTTTATTTCCTTCCTTTTGACGACACTCCCTAGTGAATTTTGCACTCAAAACCGGCATTCTCTGCTCAAGTATTTAATTGTTAATATAACAAAGAATTATATCTTATCATAAGCATAACCAGCATATACTTCTTGATATAAGTATCAGCATAGTAATAAATTACTAATCAAGCATCTTTATTATGAGGCTGAGATAAAAGAGGCAAAAGAGGTAAAAACAAAGAAGCAAGAAAAAAGAAAGCAGTAATAATGAATGAAGATTAGGTAAACAAGACTGTAACCTTGCACTTAAAACCACACCGTTACGGTGGGGTAGGGGGTGTTTTACTTACTTAGATTTTTTTTCTTACGATTGCAGTCAGGGCAGAGTTTCTCTATATACCTTTTTTTGAGTCTTATCCATCTCTCTGATTGCTCCTCTGGGTTGCATTGTACCTCCTTGCTATGCCCGCAACCATAACTGATTCTTTCCTGTCTCATGGTAATTTTCCACTCGAAATTCTGTGAAAAAGCTATTGCCTCCTCAAGAGTCTTGACTCCATCCTCCTTATGGGGAATATACCCCTTGGATAATAAGAGCTTATCTATCTCTGGGCTGCGCCGTCCCACAAATCCGGCACGGTACTTGTCTCTCTCTGATTCTGACAATAACCAATCTGTCAGGATCCCCTCTACAATGACCTCTTTGTGCTTTGTTATTTAGTTCCTCTCCATTCGGTGATTACAGCACCGAAACCTAAAAAAATTAGACTGGCTAACTGCCTGTCTTTAGGATTGTTGTTTGATCTTATATATATATTATAGTCTATAGACGATAAAAATTTCAAGGGCTTTCTCTAACCTTTTTCCAAAAAATTGTTATTGACTCGACACCTTTTCTTATTATATCCTTGTACTTATACATCTTTGTGTTTTGTCATGGTGTATCTTGTCGGTGATTACAGCACCAACATTTTTTGTACCAAAAAACCATGCTCTTAGTTGCTTATTTATTTGATTTTCCCTAATCTATAGATGATATTATAATAATGGAAAAGAAACCAACCCAGTATGTAATAGACCTTACTGGATGCCATAAAAGTACCGCCGAAAAATGGGCGGGTAAAAACGGTGTAGAAGCAATTCGCGGTCCAAATGGCAGAATAGTAATGTTTTTTTGGTCTGAAGAAGACATAGCTAGATTTAAGGCAAGACCAAAACAGGGAAAACGAGCAAAAAAGGACAAAAACCAAGACAAAGATAAAGAACAGACAGTTAGTGGCTAATAAGTCACTAACTGTCTGGTACTTCCGCAAAGCGTCTGTAACCTTACATCAAAGTTATTTTATTCCCCGGTTTTTTCCTCTTCCCCGTTTGTCACTTCTTCCTTATTATTTTTGTCTAACTTAACCGATATAGGGTAATTTGCCGTCAATACCTCGGTCTTAATTTTTGGCTTATCATACCGGTTAGACATGGAACTGGCCATTTTGATCTCAACTTTCGACCATCCTTGTCTTTCACTACATACATCAAGGTTCTTATTTTTATAAGAACTCAGTAAAAATTTTCCCCTCTGCAATAACTGATGCGTTTACCAAGAGTGTGAGTAGTATTAATTATCCGGAATCTGGACAAGTGAGGTTTAAGTGGACGATTGCTGTTAGTGAGGCAAACGGGATGGCAATAAGGGAGTTTGGGTTACTGTGTGCGGACGGAACCCTGTTTGCGGTGAATGGACTATTGTATTTTAGTAAAAAAGGAACAGTAAAGAATGGCATATCTCAATGATGAAGCAGTCTGGGAAGAGGGTATCCGGCAACTGGAGGAGGGCGATGACTGCGAAGCAGGTGTACTCAATGACCCACTAAGCAAACTTACACACCGTACATCAGCGGTAAAGGCAATGGTAGAAGCAGAGAGCGCTGCACGACTTGAAGCTGAAATTGTAACAGCTTCACGGTTAGCCGCTTTAGAGGGACGGGGAGGACCCATAGCAGCACACGACTTTGGGAGTGCAACACCGACACAAGCGGCTCTAACGCAGTATGCCTGTGAGTCTATATGGGGAGCAGGCGGAACGTTTGCGTGGAATGCCAGCACTCCCGCCGCCTCGACTTATACGGTTGAAGATGATGTTCATACAGCAGGTGAGATATTCAATGCTACCTGGGTACGCAATACCTACAACAGCATAAACCACCGAATTGTATTAGTGAATACCTCTGATACCAATCCTGCTGTGTTTGTATGGGAGGACGTAGGCTATGATACCGTAAATATTGCAACCTCTACCTTAGCAGGGCTAGTTAAGAGTGGTGGGGATATAGAGGTATCTGCAAACGGGGCGGTAACGGTAATTGATACAGATAAGCTAAACGGGCAAGCGGCAAGCTATTATAGGAATGCGGGGAATCTCGATGCGGGGAC
>JAISMB010000119.1 GCA_031276945.1 Spirochaetaceae bacterium
ACAGCTCTGTGTCATAAGTCCTTACCACCTTCCAACTACGCTTGGAAGGAATAACTACCTTAATACCTCCTGCACAGGCTGTGTCTATTACCTGGTTCACGTCATATCCTCTATCGGCAATCAAGACTTTTACTGATAACCCTGCCATTAAGGGCGGCGCATAGGTGCAATCCGCCTCCTGCCCCGCTGAAACTATGATACGTACCGGCTTTCCCTTCCTATCTATAGCAAGGTGGACTTTGGTATTGAGCCCTCTTTTGTACGCCCTATTGCTTGATTTCCTCCAACCGCTGTACATCCGTCCGCATGGACTTTGCTATAAGGTGCATCTATCATAAGTCACTGGGTATACACTTCCCCGATAACTTCAGCAGCTCTTGTTTTCCAGACATCTCTATCCCGCCAGCGGCAAAAGTGTCGGTGTGTATTTTTCCAGTCGCCGTATTCAGGAGGTAAATCTCTGTCTGGAACACCGGTTCTGATAATCCAGGATACAGCATTGATAAAGCGTCGATTGTCATGAGCCATTCGACCCTGTTTACCTGCCGCTTCTGGCAGTAAGTCTTTTATTTTTTCCCACAGCCTATCACTGATGTCGTGTCTGTGCAGTGCTTTTCTATTTTCTTTCATCTTGTTATCTTACTTTATTTCCTTACTTTCTATTGCTTGATTTCCTCCAACCGCTGTGCACCCATCTGCATGGACTTTACTATAAATTGCATCTATCATAAGCCACTGGGTATCTAGTTCCCCGATAACTTCAGCGGCTCTTGTTTTCCAGACATCTCTATCCCGCCAGCAGCAAAATCTTCGGTGTGTATTTTTCCAGTTGCCGTATTCAGGAGGTAAATCTCTCCAAGGAACGCCGGTTCTGATAATCCAGGATACAGCATTGATAAAGCGTTGATTGTCATGAGCCATTCGACCCTGTTTACCTGTCCCTCCTGGCAGTAAGTCTTTTATTTTTTCCCACAGCCTATCACTGATGTCATGTCTGTGCAGTGCTTTTCCATTTTCTTTCATCTTGTTATCTTACTTTATTTCCTTACTTTTGAAGACACCCCCTAAGAGATGGGGTGAGCTACCCACCGCTCAAGCGGCAGGCTTCTTGTCTCACAGACCAAACTTAAACCGACAGAGCAAGCCTTGTCAGTAAGTGCGGCTTCAGCCTCGCCCCGTAAGAATCTTTATTCCTTCTTGTCGTATACTTTGCGCTGCTTTCCTATCTCTCTCTTCTGAGTATCCGCATCCGCATGTATACCTCCTGTCCTCCAGCGTGAGTTTGTTTTTTATTCCACACCGAGGACATATCTTTAGTTGAGGCAAACCATTTATCCACTATGACCGTCTGAGACATGTTCTGTATGTCTCTCAATTCAGGAACACAGGATCATGACGGTTGTCTCTCTGGTAACTGATACCGCCTAAAAGACAGACCTCAAGCTGCTCCCTTGAGGTCTGTCTTTTAGGCGGCGGCTGTACCTGCAAAGAGGCGTACACGCCGCCTTTTCTGGAAAAGCCTGAGCCTTTGAAACAGCCTGTGGCTACTGCTTGACAATAAAACTGTCTCTATCGTAAAGTAACTTTATATTTTTGTATCATAAGGAAGTTTATTATGTCGAGAAAATGCGAAATTTGCGGGAAACATACTATTACCGGTAATAGAGTAAGCCATGCTAAAAACCGTACCCGCCGCACATGGCGTCCTAATCTTATAAAGGTGCAAACCGAGGAACAGGGGACTGTCGTTACTAAAAAAATCTGTGCCCGCTGTTTACGTAGCGGTGCGCTGATTAAAAAGGTGTAATTTATAAAAATCATTCTGCCCCTACCGGATCTTTTTATCATGTTCAGTTCTGGTACTTATCTTTTTCATTGGCTAGAGCGGGGACTTTCCGGCTCATAGCGGGGTCCATAAGACATGTGCGCTGTGATTAATCTTTTCTATAGTCCGGAATAGGCACGAGATCAAGGAGAGATTCTATAATATGATCCGCTGCCAAACCGCGCACCAGTGACTCAGGCGATAAGAACAGGCGTTGGCGGAATACCGGTAGCGCCATGTCTTTGATGTCTTCCGGTACAACATAATCACGACCGTATACAGCGGCGCGGGCTTGGGCGCACCGATACAGAGCAAGCGTGCCGCGCGGGGAAATGCCGGTGCGCAGCGAGGCTTCTTTGCGGGTTGCCGCTACTAATGCAAGCAGATAATCCTGTACCATAGGGTCAACATAGATTTGGGTAACGGCTTCTTGGAGCGGGAGTATCTCAGCCGCCTGTGCAACTGGCTTGAGATCATTGACTGGATGGCTGATGCGCCGGTGTTGTTCCAGCATGGCAGCTTCAGAACGGCTATCTGGATAGCCTACTTTTACGGAAAGTAAAAACCTATCCTTTTGAGCCTCTGGCAACGGAAATGTTCCTTCAAACTCAACCGGATTTTCCGTTGCAAGTACAAAGAAAGGTTCAGGCAAAGCTAGCCGTTTCCCGTCTATAGAGATTTGCCCTTCAGACATTGCTTCAAGGAGAGCTGATTGAGTACGGGGAGTCGCCCGATTTATTTCATCGACCAGCACAAATTGATTAACAAGAGGACCGCGCCGGTAAACAAAGCGTTCATCTTTCTGCCGCCAGATCGACACGCCAAGAATATCAGCCGGCAGAAGGTCGGGAGTACATTGAATACGAGCAAAGCTCAAATCTAAACTGCCGGCAAAGGCACGGGCGAGTATGGTTTTCCCCGTGCCCGGAACATCCTCAAGCAGGACATGCCCCCGTGCGAGAAAGGCAGTAATAAGCGTGTTAATGACATCAGTCTTACCCAAAAAAACGCTGCTGATAGAGGTTCGCATCCGTGAAGCAAAATCACCTATGGCTTGTACGGTATTCACAAAAACCAAGTGTACCATAGGTCCTAAGAGCAGGCAAGAGGAAATTAAGGAACAGGCAGCTTGCAAGGTACAAAAAGTAGGACAGACCTCATGATGGTTTATTGACAGACTTGGCTGCTTGTGCCTCTTTTATTTTTTGTAGTACACTGCTTTATTATGATTATTGGTATAGATATAGGAAGTACGATTACTAAGGCGGTCTCCATCGAAGAGGGACGGGTTATCGGGAAAATTAAGACAAAGGCGATAGATGCGGTAACCTCTGCAACCGGTGCGTTAGGGAAAATGATAATTGAAAATAATATCAAAATGAGCACAATCAGCAGGATTATGATAACAGGCGCCGGGGCAAGCGCCCTTAAGAGCGATCTTTTTGGTATTGAAACGCGGAACATTGATGAAATAACCGCGATTGGTGTGGGAGGAATGTTTCTGTCCGGAAAAGATAATGTCATTATCACTAATATTGGAACCGGCACTGCTATCATTGAAGCACGCCATGATAAGATCATTCACTTGGGAGGCTCCGGCGTTGGAGGCGGCACCATACTTGGTCTTGCGAAGAAATTACTCTCAATGTCCAATTTTAATGAGATCGTAACATTAGCAGAATCCGGCACCTTAGATAACGTTGATCTCTTGCTTGAAGATATTATGGAAACAGATATTAGTTTTCTCAATAAGAAATCAACGGCGTCTAATTTTGGAAAGATGCTTGATTCTGTCAAAAATGAGGATATTGCCGCCGGTATACTGAACATGGTCTATCAAGTTATCGGTATGCTTTCGGTTTTTGCCGCAAAGATGCGTACTAATAACAGCGTCCTTGTTACCGGTAGCGGCAGCAACAATCCTATAGGCAAAAGGACACTCCAAGCTGTTACCGAAATGTACGCTATTCCCTTTGAATTTCCAGCCGATGCCGAGTATACCACAGCTATTGGTGCAGGGCTTTCTCATAGCTCGGCAAGCTTGACATAATCCGTTTTTTTTAACATTGTTAGGATCATGTATCCTTATGCTATAGCGTTACCTAAAGTTGCTCCCAGCAAAGCACTACCAGAAGAATATCGCAGTTGTGCAGAACGTTTATTTCCCTCTACTGGCTTGAGTAGTGGGCAATCGCTTAAAGAAGCAGGGATGGCTTTTGCTGATCTTTTAGGAATTGGCAACGACTATACCCGTTTTTATGCTGTTGTGGGGAGTGAAAAGCAAGCTTTAATTAGGCGCTTGCTTACACATTTTCAAAACAATATGAGTCTCTTGATCCAAAAGACCTGGGTTGAAAAAGTGGATGAAGAGCGTAAGGAAAAACTACAGGATCGTATACCCGGTTTAATTGAATTGATAGAAGCAGGTTCATACCAGAAAGCAGTAGCTGAATTTGGTATTATTCTTGAAGAGCTTGCCTATCTTTTCTTTGGCGTTCAAAGTCAAAAGGATGATTTTACCACCTATACGTTCCGTATTGATGATCAGATCGGGTTGTTTTGGTGGTATGGCAGTCAAATTGCCCATATGCAGAATACGGTGCTGGATGATGAAAGTTTACAGGCTATCTTATTGATAGGTCTTTGTTATCTGACTAATTTTTAGGGATTTTACTATGGCAGAAGATTATTCTGATTTTATCAGCGAATTTATCAAAGAGGATCTCGCAAGCGGTCGGTACAGCTCAGTACTGACCCGGTTTCCACCGGAGCCTAACGGTTGGCTCCACATTGGACATTGTAAAGCGTGTTATGTTGATTTTTCTATGGCACAGAAATTCGGTGGTAAGTGCAATCTCCGCTTTGATGATACCAATCCGGAAAAAGAAGATATTTCTTATGTTGAAGCAATTAAACGCGACCTCAAGTGGCTGGGCTACGACTGGGAAGAACGAGAATATTACGCGTCAGACTATTATGAGTATCTGTATGAGCTGGCAGTAAAAATTATTAAAAAAGGTCATGCCTATGTTGACGATTTATCAGACGAGGAGATCCGTGAATACCGAGGAACCGCTGTTGCAGATAAAAACAAGATCACCAACACACCGCCGGGTCGTAATAGCCCCTACCGGGACCGCAGTGTAGCAGAAAACCTTGAGCTCTTTACGCAGATGCGTGCGGGTATTTTTGCCGATGGTGCAAAAACACTGAGGGCAAAGATAGATATGGCAGATCCTAATCTGCTCATGCGCGACCCTGTAATGTACCGGATCCGCCGTGATTATCACTATCGCACTAAAGACAGCTGGTGTATCTATCCCATGTACGATTTTGCGCATCCGCTCTCCGATGCAAAGGAAGGAATTACCCATTCTCTATGCTCTTTAGAATATGAGATTCATCGCCCTCTCTATGATTGGTTTATCCGTGAGGCTGAAGTCTTTCCTTCCCGTCAGATTGAATTTGCCCGACTTAATCTAACACACACAATTCTCTCAAAACGGTATCTTCTGCGGCTGGTACAAGAAAAGTACGTTACCGGCTGGGATGATCCCCGTATGCCGACCATAGCCGGATTGCGCCGCCGAGGGTACACACCAGAAGCACTGCATACTTTTGTTGATAAAATCGGTATTGCTAAGACCGACAGCACTGTTGATATAGCTTTTCTTGAGTACTGCCTCCGTCAGGACCTCAATAAAACATCGCCGCGAGTTATGACCGTCCTTAAACCGCTTAAACTCATCATTGAAAACTGGGAGCCGGGTAGGGTTGAAAAGCTTGAGGCAATTAACAATCCAGAAGATGAGCGTGCTGGAACTCGTACGGTGGTATTTTCGCGAGAACTGTGGATAGAGCAAGATGATTTTGCGCCGATTCCGCCGCCTAAGTACTTTCGGCTTTTTCCCGGTAATAGTGTTCGTCTTCGTTATGGGTATATCGTTACCTGCACCGGCTTTGATACTGATCCGCAGACCGGAGCCGTAACAGCAGTGCGCTGCACCTACGATCCGACAACACGCGGCGGCAATGCGCCGGACAACCGCATCGTAAAAAGTACCATACACTGGCTTTCAGTCGCCCACGCCATACCAATTGCCGTGCGTCAATACGACTATCTGTTTACGGTAGACAAACCAATGGAAACATCTGTCGGCGGCAGTTTCCTTGATAATCTGAATCCTCATTCTTTAGAACTTATGCAGAATGTATACACGGAGCCGTGTCTTGCTCAAGCTGTTCCCGGCGACCGCTACCAATTTGAGCGCCTTGGCTATTTTATCCGTGACACCGATTGCGACACTGATGGTCGACCGGTTTTCAATAAGACCTTGGGACTTAAAGATACATGGGCAAAAGAGCAGAAAAAAGCCGGCATACGAAGATAAGCAAGAGTCTGATTGCCCGAGCAAGGTGTCTATGCTGGCATCAATCAGCGAAGGAAGCAGACATGCATTACTGGAGCAGCTTGAGGTCTGTCCTCCATCGCGGCGCAAAGCGCATCTTTGAACCGGCTGCACGGCGTGGAACACGGACCGGTTATTGACAGCGTTGAAGAACGGTAAGCGCCTAGAGGGAAGACAAGGCTCTCCTAGGTAGGAGAAGGAGGTTCTCTTTGCTAGGAGAAGAGGGTTCTCCTTGGAAGATAAGGGGGTTCTCCGTGTTAGGAGAAGGGCGTTGTCCTAGGGGTAGGACAGACCATTATCTAGGGTAGGATAGACCGTTGTCCTAGGGGAAGGGGTCTATCCTATAAAAAGCAACAGGGGTCTGACCTATTTTGACGGCGAGGTCTGACTTACTAGACTAAGGTCTGACCCTTTATTAGAGGTCTGACTTACAAGAAAAGCTGACCCCTGAAAAAAAGTGTTAGAGGTCTGACCTATAAGACTGAGGTCTTGACCCTTAAAAAAGCAGCAGAGGTCTGACCTATAAGACTGAGGTCTTGACCCTTAAAAAGCAACAGAGGTCTGACCTATAAGACTAAGGTCTTGACCCTTAAAAAGCAACAGAGGTCTGACTTATAAAACTAGGTCGACCTATAAAAAAGTGTTAGAGGTCTGACCTATAAAACTGAGGTCTTGACCCTTAAAAAAGCAACAGAGGTCTGACTTACTAGACTGAGGTCGACCCCTTAGTAAAAAAGTGTTAGAGGTCTGACCTATAAAACTGAGGTCTTGACCCTTAAAAAAACAACAGAGGTCTGACTTATAAAACTGAGGTCTTGACCCTTAAAAAAACAACAGAGGTCTGACCTATAAGACTGAGGTCTTGACCCTTAAAAAAGTAGCAGAGGTCTGACTTATAAAACTAGGTTGACCTATAAAAAGGTATTAGAGGTCTGACCTATAAGAAGGTCTGAACCTCTAAAGAATAGTAAACCGGATTGATGGTAAGAATACCACCAGTAAATAAAGAAAGGAGGACGAGGTATGAAAAGTTTGAGAACTACCTTGTTTATTGTGTTTGTCGGGTTAAGTATTGTGAGTTCATTCGGAGTGGGCATGGTTATCTATGCTCAATATA
>JAISMB010000125.1 GCA_031276945.1 Spirochaetaceae bacterium
AAAAGCACCATAAGACCGGTCATTTCTGGGGAGATAGGTTTTATTCGCGCGAGATCAAGGATAAAAAGGATTTTTGGACTGTGTATAACTACATAGATCAAAACCCTGTCGCAGCGGGATTGGTGCAGAAGCCTAAAGACTGGCAGTACAGCGGCGCATACCATCGGGAACAGGGGATTACAAAGATTGTCTCTCTGGTAACTGACACTGCTTGGAGGACAGACCTTAAACTGCTTTTGTGATAGGTCAGACCTCAGCGTCAATCTTGTTTTAAGAGCGTACGGAGTGCGGAGGCTAATGCCTCAGGCGTATATTTTGCGGTGAAATCCGTGGCTGCGGCTTTAGTCTTATTTGACATCTGGCTTGTATAGTGCGACTTTTCTTGTCTCTCATCAGTCTTTTCATCACTCTCTGTATCGCTCTCTTTCTCTTCATGCAGAGGTACAATTGTTTGAGCCATGGTTTCTAAATCGGGCAGTTTCTTTGAAAGAAGAGGATCAGCCGCCGGTTTCGTAATCGCTGCTGCTTTCTCCGTGTTTGTTTTATCAGGCTCTGTATCAGCGCTCTCTTGCAGCGGCGGGTCAGCAGTCCGGCTCACAGGCTCAGGGGTAACAGGCGGTATAGCGGCGGCAGCCGGTTCGAGCGTATCTTTCGGTTCTTCAACTAAAATATTGATACGGGATCCGAGCGTTTGCTGCTCTGGGGTAAACAGCTCAGGCATAAAACGCTTAATACCGCTATATACAAGCGCAGAAAATACAAAAAACACCACACAAAACATAGATGCGCGCAACACAACGGTGAGAATATTGATGTTGCTGCATAATCCTACAATAAAAGACACTACTAAAGCTCCAATGGCAATGATGGCGCTTAGTTTTATGTTAAACATAGTTATACCCTTGTCAGTTTGCGATAACCACTTATAGCCCTTGTGCCGCACCGACTGCCCACAATTTTCTCCTTAAAATAAACAGTTTAAGTAAACAATTTTTTGAACATAGTGGATAATCCGCCATCCGGCTTTATATCTGTCTTTTCCATACGTTCTACAATGTGCTGAATACACACTGATGCTTTGCATTTTGGGCTGGTTACCATAAACGGTTTTAATTCATGGACCGCATTGGCAACGGCAAGATCCTCATAAATAAAACCGAGATACTCCATTTTTAGATTCAAAAACTGTCCGGCAATGTGGGTCATACGATCGGCGATTCTTTTGGCGTTGGCAGCGCTCTTCACTTGGTTCACCACTAATTTAATATCAATATTGAGACTTTCATATTTGGTCGCAATAATTTTGACCACACCGTAAGCATCGGTTATGGATGTCGGATCCGGTGTAGCTATGATGAGCGCATCATCTGCTACTGTAATAAAATCAAGAACATTATTAGAGACACCGGCGCTTGTATCAATAATAATGATGTCGGCATTGCTCAGGGAATTGATCTCGTTAATAAAATTCTGCCGTTCGTCAGGACTTAAATTAGCAAGCTCAGAAATACCTGACGCGCCTGCCACTATAGAAATACCGTATTCGGTCTCTGTGAGGATTTCTTTCATGGTTTTTTGTTTGCGCATGACATGGTAGAGGCTAAATTTAGGAATAAAGTTCAGTATGACATGAACATTACCCATGCCTAAATCTGCATCCAAAACAGTTACCTTTTTTCCCATTCGTGCATAGGCAATAGCTATATTAACAGCTATATTAGTTTTTCCGACGCCGCCTTTTCCAGAAGTAACGGTGATAATCCGACTTCTTTTGATTTCCTTGGATCTTACCAGCTTCTCCTGAAAAGAAGCTTGTTTCCGCATTATTTCGCGTAAATTTTCAGCCTGATCTTCCATAATTTCCTCTGACTGTGATGTTTCACCGTAAAGATGCAGAAACGCCGTGCGTCTCTACGCCCTAACTATTTCCATTGAATCTGCTTTGCTTCATCATGAGGGAATAGATTTTCAATTCTCGTTCTATTAACATGAAAACCTTCAAGGTTAATCAAGAAACGAACAACAGTAGCGCTTTGTATATTGTTCGGGACCTTCTGTCCATCGGTAATATACGATATTGATTTCCTCTGCTCAAAAAGAGCGCTGATGATATTGCCTATGTGAATCGTTTCATCGAGCTTAGTGATAACTACTGACCGGTAGGCAAACGGTTCAAACTGCCGCAGTATTTCTTTAATATCGCTTGACTTGGTACTTGCCGCCATGGTCAGATGTACCTCGGCGGAAGGTCCGCAGGCATCAAGCAGTTGTTTCATCTCACCGAGCTGTGCTGAATCACGCGGACTTTTTCCTATGGTATCAATTAAGAGCATGTCAGCTTCTTCTGAATAGACGGCTATGGTTTTTTTGAGATCATCGTAATCCTCTACATAAGAAACCGGTAGTCCCATAATTTTGCTATAAGCTTCTAGCTGAGCTTTCGCACCTATCCTGAAGGCATCAATGGTTATCATGCGTACCGCAACCGGTCGGCGTACAGAATTGCCTATACCGTAAATAGCCGCTAATTTTGCTATGGTCGTTGTTTTTCCAACGCCGGTAGGTCCGACTAATACCAGAATACGAGGACGTTTTTGAAATTCTTCCTCTTGATAGAGAGTAATACTCTGACCTATCCATTCCAAAACTTTATCCTGCACCGTATCGTAACTATTGAGCGCCTCCAAAGAAAATTCTTTTTTTATACGATCCAGTATAAGATTCCGGTAAGATAGTGAAAAATCATTTAAGACCAGCGTATCTTTAATACGTTTCAAGGTTGCATGCTCGTCATTTTTCACTGCGGAAGCATCGATTCGTTCTTTAAGATTCCGCACTTCGCTGAGGACTTGCTGTAAAGTCGGATCATGCGCCGCCGGGGGCGGTTGTTGCGTTGCAACCGCGAGTACTTTTTTCTTTTCTTCTTCAAAATTAGTCGGTTTTCTGGTCGCTATAACCGGATTTGCTTCTGGTGCCGGTTTTGGAAGATCAGTCGCCGGCGGTGGAGTATCAGCACTATTGAGAGTATTTAACGTTTTGCTATAAGGATTTGAAGAAAATCCGGTCAGTTCAACCCCTTCTTTGGTAAAGAGTCCCAGAAAGCCACCTATACGAACAGTCTTATGAGAAAGTATTGTTACCTTATCCCCATACTTCATGCGAATTTTATTAAGGCATTCGGTATAGCTGAGAGCCTGTTCTATAAAATATTCCATTTCCACCTCTATAAAATTTTATTATGCTCTAATAACACCGACTGATTCTAGGGTAATATCCGAGACAATTTCTGGTACTGAAAGCACAGCCAATTCAGGAAATTCCCGATCTGTGGATGCTTTAACTAAATACCGTGCAGCTTCTGAACACAGGATAACCGCTGCCCAGCCATGTTCCTGCATTGCTATTATTGAACGGGATACCGCTTTGATCCACGCATTTTGTAATGACGGCTCAAGAGCCGGGATAACGCCAGAGCTAGTCTCGACCCGGCTTTCTACGATTTTCTGCTCAAGATTCGGATCTAAAGTCAAGACATGCAGAACCCGTTCATCATCTGCATAGTATTGACAGAGCTGCCTGCCGAGGGCTTGCCGCGCTTTTTCGGTTAAAAAGCGCGTATCACGGGTGATAGGAGCATAGTCTGCCAAAGCCTCTAAAATACTGACCATATTGCGGATTGATACTTGTTCTTTAAGCAAGTTTTGCAAGACTTTTTGAATATCGCCAAGGCTCAGAGATTTTTGTCCTAAAGCTTCTTCTACAACGGCGGGATATTCTTTCTTGATAGTATCAAGAATAGCCTGTGTCTCCTGCCGCCCCAAAATCTCCGAAGCATGGCGCTTGATAATTTCCGTCAGGTGCGTTGCAATAATAGAGGGAGGATCAACCACCGTATAACCGGCACGCTCGGCTTCGTCACGGCGATCCTCATTTATCCATACGGCTGGTAAGCCAAAAGCTGGATCACGGGTCTTTTCACCGCTGAGCTCTTCACGTACTGCGCCGGATTTAATACAAAGATAACAGTTCATCCGGATTTTACTGCGCCCTACCTCAACACCACGAATCTTGAAACAGTATTCAGCCGGGTCAAGGAGCATATTATCTATAATCCGGATTTTAGGAATAACCAACCCCAACTCAAGTGCAGACTGTCGGCGTATTCCCTGTACCCGTTCAAGAAGCTCTGCCCCTTTGTCTTTATCAACCAGCGGAATTAAGCCGTAACCGAGTTCCAAGGATAGCGCATCAAGCGGGACAATAGGGGACATTTCATTCTGTTCTTCTTTTTTCTTTTCCGCCGGCTTTGCCATCAGAGCATCAAATTCTTTCTTTTTTTGCTGGCTCCGGCTCAGACTCAAGGCAAACATACCAAGGAAAAGTGCCAGCGGAATTAGTACATACCAAGGAAAACCCGGAAGCGCTGAGAATCCCAGCAATACCGCCGCACAAATCCAATAAATACGCGCATCACGGGAAAATTGTACCGAAACATCCTCGCCTAAAGTCCCGTTTGAGACCGACCGGGTAACAACAATACCGGTAGCGGTGGAGATAAGCAGAGCCGGTAGCTGGCTGAGAAGCCCGTCTCCGACGGCAAACGAAATATAGGTACCAAAAGCAGCACTGATAGGCTCACCATGACCGACGACACCGATAATAATACCGCCTATGATGTTGACTACCGTAATAAATATACCGGCTTTTACATTGCCAGAAATGAATTTACTTGCACCGTCCATTGCCCCGTAAAAATCGACTTCCTGTTGTAAGTCGTGTTTACGGGTACGCGCTTCTTCCTCAGTGATGGAACCGGAACTATACTCAGCATCAATGGACATCTGCTTACCCGGCATAGCGTCAAGGGCAAAACGGGCAGCCACTTCAGATATACGAGTCGAGCCTTTAGTAATAACCACAACCTGTACCACGATGATCACAATAAAAATAATAAACCCGACCACAAGACCATCTGTACCACCTGATCCGACAACAAAAGTTGCGAATGCCTGTATCATGCGACCATCAAAATTTTCACCTTTAGTTAGAATGAGCCGGGTCGATGATATATTCAAAGCCAAACTAAAAACGGTTGCTATCAGCAATACCGTAGGAAATACACTAAAATCAGTAGCTTTTTTGGTGTACAGTACAATAAGCAAAATTAAAAGAGAAAAAACCAGATTCAATGCCATAAAGGTATCAAGTAAGACCGTGGGCAAAGGAATCACTATCATAACCACCACAACCACTACAGTAACTGCAATAACCAGATCTCGCGAATTGCCAAAAAGACCTGCTGTTTTGGTTGGTGTTTTTAGTACTGCATCAGACATCAGTCCTCCATAGATAAACGTTACTACTTAGTAGTGTAGCAGTAATTGCTTGAAAAGTTCTACTATAATTTTTATACCGGTGAGCTTGTAAGACCGATTTTCTACTATATTTTTATACTGGTTTGACGGTTTTGTCTATGATAAAACTGGTTATTCGGGGCAAAAGCGTTTACTGCTATGCTGTTTCTGACTATCTTTGCGTTTTACAGAGACGAGATCTGCCTTAGTCAGGCCTGAATGTTTCCTTTTGATGACACCTCCGAGGTTGTATTTTGTAAAATTTTTATTTATAGGGCTTGTCATATTTAAGTGAGTACATTATCATTTATCACAAGTCAGTATATCTAATTTTTTAAGGAGGAACAGTATGGCAGTTAAGAAACGGGCAAGAAAAATTATGCCCTTCTTATTTACAGTAGTTCTTTGTGCAGTATCAGGTTTGATTGTATCATGTGGAACTTCAGTGAGTAAACCAGCGGTAAAACCCCAGCCCAGTGATCCATTTGGAGTTAAAGTTGTCGCATTAACAGATAAGGTAAACGCGCTTGAAGTTCAGTTTACAGGATTGGATTCTCTTATCATACCAGATGATGTCTCTGCTATCATTGAAGGGTTTACCGCGGTAAAAATTGGAGTAGCCGCTCTGGACCCTGAATTTGCGGCGCTGGATGTTGAATTTGTCGAAGCGGATAATGTTTCAAGTAAAGAGCTGTACAGTGCTCTCAAAGATACCTATGCTTCTTTTAAGACAGAACTCGAGGATACCGAAACTGCAGCTTATGTGATACTGGATCAAGAAGTGCGTGATTTACAGGAGCAAGTCTCTCTCTTAGAAGATGCCTTGCCTGCTCTGGATACCTTTATAGTACCGGAACAAATAAGTGAATTGATCGCTGCTTTTGTAGCAATCAAAGCTCTTGATGAGGAAACCGGATTATGGTGCGCTAACTTGAGTATGGTTATCAGTGGATTGGGAGATTATGCAAAACAGAAAACTGCCCCTGCATCAATCGATCGATTTGAGGTAGCCAAAGGACAGTATGCACTGTTAAATGCGGCAATTGCAAATGTGGAGTCAGGTATTTATTTTCGTGCTTCGCAGGAGCTGGATCCGCTTGATACATGGCTTGCTGGTCTGAATGTGAAGTATAACACTTTGAAAGCTCCTCGATCTGTGCAAGAAACACTAGTCTATGTGAAAGGATTAGCTGAAGTAAGCGAGGGAGTGGACGAGCTTATCACTTTATCTAATGAAATAGATGCTATTATCGCTCTCTTAGGAGAGTATGCAAAACAGACAGAGGCATTAACAGTCGTTCAGCGCTTTGAAACATTTAAAGCTAAAGCTAATAGCCTGCAAACAAAAGTTGCACAAGCTGAGTCAGAAGGGTATGCCCTGTTTGCCGCAGAGCTTAATGCTCTTGACGGAGAGATCATCAAGATTAATAGTCAACTGGATACCTTCAGTTTCTCTACTCTGCCGACTGATGTCCTTGGCTTAATCGCAAATTTTGCCCAGGTACAATCTAAGGTTGCTGATCTTGATCCCTGGTATGATGATATTGAGACTATCCTTGCCGCGGCAGGTCCCTATACGACTCAATTTACCGGACCAGAATTGGTACAGCAATTTACGGTAGCTCAAGCGGATCGTTCTACTTTACAGAACAGAGTGCTTGCTATAGAAAAAGTAGGGTTCAGTGTCTTAAATGAAGAATTTGCTTATTTAGCAGGTGAGATTGGAAAACTGAAATCTAAGGCCTCTGATATAGCGGAGCAATTTAGTGTAATTACTGATACCGACGTTGATGGACTGATACATGCACTCCAATCACTTGCAGTGGCAGATGGGGATGTTTTTGAGCTCGGTGATGCAGTTGCCTTTATTGAGAATATCTTTGACAACATAGAAGCAGTACAACTTACTTCGTCTTACCTCGTTCCTGCAAAGGCACGGTTTAGTACTATCAAGATTGATTATACCGATCTGAAAAATATTGATGAAGCTGTCGTAGAATCGCTTCTTGATTTTGCAGATACCACTATTAGTCGAGGATATTTAGCTTTTGATTCTGCAATACAGGATTTAGAAAATAAGTTTGTCGACTTACAGCTTGAATTTACCTCTCTGCATAAAGATATTGCCGATTGGATACAACAGAGCGACATTAAAATGAATGAATTTGGAGTGTTATTGAGACGTTACGATACTGTAGTACGTGAAGCTCTTATCAAGAATACACCGGAGTCATTTGGCACAAAGCTTACACTTGTAACAGCAGATTTTGATGAAGTATACAATCTGCTTATTAAGCGGAGGCCGGCAGAATTTGGGGTCGATCTTGAGCCACAACAGAAAGCAGGTCTTAATATGTTGAAAGCAAGAATTGATACTCTTGTTGAAGAAGCCGCTATCTTAAATAGTTCAACACTAAAAGAATTAAGCTTGGCATTTGTTCGGCTAGAGGAATATGAATATGATTATTTGGAAGAGCAAATTTATAAATTCAATAATGCTAGAACTACAGTAAGTGCAGTGGATATTAAAGAGCTTAAATCTGAATTTGAAAAGCTTGATAGTTTTGCAGCTGAGCCTCTGTTTGCAGAGCTTGTGCATATCTATGCAGATTCAGCTCGTTATCGTCCTATCCGTGAACAATTTGTAGTACTTGAAGCAAAAGCCGGTACCTTATAAGACAGTGTATCTTACAATGAAAAATTTTTAACAATCCCAAAGGGAAGGCACTTCTCGTAATAGAGAAGTGCCTTCCCTTTTTTAGAAGATCATGAATAAGAATCTATTCATTTGTTATGGTTAATTGATTTGACAAAACTGTCATTCTATGCGATAATAACTATAACATGTTATGTTTTAGGTGGAAAAGTTGATTAACCTAAAACAGAGAGAAAACTCAAACGTTGTTTGAGCAAATATATAGAAATAAGGAGGAATCTACTAAAGATATAGACTATACAAAGGGCTTGTAGCATGAGTACTTTGTTTTGAGTACCAATATAGAAAGCAGTCGAGGAAATGTTATTTTTTAGACTAATTAAAGGGTATAATCAAAACTAGAATGGTCTAGTAGTGGTAAACACTATTTTAGTAGTAACTAAATGAAACAGAGTATCAACTTAACTGTGGTAATACTCTTGTGTATGGCTGGTGTGGTTTTTGCTCAACAAAACCAAGACCAAAACAACAGACAAGGTGAAAAAGACATCAGTTTAGAAGAGTATCAAAATCTTATCAGTACTGAGTTGCAAGAGGCACGGAGGGATCGCTATAGAGGTGATCTAGAAAAAGCCAAAGAGCATGAAAAGAAAGTGGAAGAGTATTATTATACCTTTATCCAAGGACAACTAAACCGAGCGCTGGATCTACGGAGACAGAACGATCTCAAAAGTGCCCGGGATCATGAAAATCTAGCTGAACAGTACCTACGACGGTTGAACCAGTATATTCAAGACATTCAAGATAGTGAACTATCATCGTCTCCTCCTCTTCCTCCTCCAGCTCTAGTATCTGGAAGCAGTGATAGTGTTTTAGAAACAGTAACTCCTTATGTTCCCGGATCAACAGACGCAATTGCTGAAGCAGAAAATTTGCTAGATGAAGAAGCTGACAGACGACTTGAAGAGGTGTATGAGATATATGAAGAGGAGCAGAAAATTGCTCAAGCTGTTATTGTTAATGAGACCTTACGGATCGTTGAAGAGGCTAAACAATCGGCAGATAATGTAAAAGCAGCAGGAGAAAGACAGCGATCCGCTGATGAAGCACGTCGAGCGGCTGAGAGACTTACACAAGAGGCAAAAAATACTCAAGTGGTTGCGTCTAATAGACAGAACACAGCTCAACAAGCTCTCAGAGAAGCTGATGAAGCAAAAAGGATAGCTGATCAAGCAAAGAATGCCACAGAGCAGGCAATAAATACTGCCATAACTGCGCGTGATAAAGCAGTAAATGCACAATCAGTAGCTGATAAGGCACGGCAGTCAGCAGAACAGGCAAAAATTGCTGCCGATAAAGCACAAGCTTCAAAAGCTTCATCTGAAACTGCACGTACTTCTGCCAAAGAAGCATGGCAGGCTGCTCAAGACTTGGTCAGTGCTGAAAAAGCACGTTTAGCGGCTGAAAAAGAAAGACTTGCCAAGGCAAAAGCATGGCTGCAAGCTGAAAAAGACAGACTCTCGTACGAACAAGGGAGAGAAAAGCTTAATCAGGCAGTACATGCTGCAGCCGCGGCTCTTGCTGCACGTGATGATGCAGAGCTTGCTATTATAGCGGCAGAATTTGCTATTACTGATGCAGAAGATGCTGCTAAGAAGGCAGGACAAGATGAGGCACTTTGGCTTGCTAACCAAAAAGGACTTGATGAAAAGGTTCAACAAGCAACAACAGCTGAGCAATATGCTCAATGGTCTGCTCAAGCTTTAACTCAGCTTGCTCAAGTTGAGTTGGCAGTAGCGGATGAAGAAGGAACTCTCACTGAACTGACTAATAAGGTGGCAGCAAAAGATGCTGAACTTGCCGATCTAACCAATAAGGTGGCAGCAAAAGATGCTGAACTTGCCAGTATTACTAATACTCTTGCTGAACAACAAGCCGAACTCATGGGAATTACGACCGCAGTAGCTGAAGAACAGAACAGGTTGGAAGGAGTAAACGAAGAAGTTGCGAATCAGTTAGCTTTATTGGAAGATGCAAAAGCAAAGCTGGGCGCGGCAGAGGCAGAATTAGCTAAAGTAAAACAAGAATATGATGAACTCTTAGCTCAGGTAGTAGAAGAAACTAAAGTACCGCCACCGCCTGATCCTGCTATTCTTCCGGCAACTTACACAGTAAGAACATGGAGCAGTTCAAAAGATTGTTTCTGGAATATCGCTGCACAACCGTGGGCTTATGGTGATGGGAATCAATGGAGAGTCTTATACAACGCTAATAAGAGTAAATTGGTAGACCCTAATACTCCTGACCTTCTTGAACCGGGTGTTGTATTAGATATTCCGAGTATCAAAGGTGAAACCCGAAGCGGTGCATGGGATGCGACAGTTAGTTATGTAACTTCACGCTAGGTTGCTTGAGTTAAAATAACCTCTCTATAAAGAGGGACTGGCATACAGTCCCTCTTTTTTATTGTTTCTCTAGTATAGCATACAATTTACCGGACACAGTAAATTGATTTTCTGTTGTACGTAGTATGGCGATATTTTCATTATATGCTGCTGCTAACATATCCTCTGGCAGTGGACGGTTATTACAGATAATAATTACCCTACTATTAACCAATGTTGCCACAGCCACAGTATTTCTATGGGCTTGAATCGTAATAAGCGCACCACCGTTTTTTGCATGGGTTATCACATCAGATAACAAATCTGATGTGTAGGCGCTGCTTATTTGCACATCATCGAAAGAATTCTGTACAATTTCTGCCTCTAGTACTGCGGCGATTTCTCGTATTGTCATACTACCTCCTTTATTTCAACTGATCTCACACTCTCAAGTACTATACGAGCTATTTCGGCAAAACCAGCACCGCCTTCCTTTGTGGTAACAAAAGCCGGATACTGCTGTAGATACGAGCGATAGCGATGGATGGTCGCAACAGCAGCAGTTAAGGGAAAATGAGCGAATAGCGGTTCGTCATTCGGAGAGTCGCCAACAAAAATGAGCTGACGGTTATCGGTATGCGCCTTCCAAGCAAAACGTGCACTGAGGAATTGCTCTGTCATAGAAACTTTGTCGTAGTGTCCTATCCAGATATTGACATGTATAGAAGAAATTTTTGCCTGTGCTCCGGCATTGACTGCGATACTACGGATATGTTCAGCCGCTTCCAGAGATAATCGCGGCTCTTCTTCTGCAAAATCAAATGCAATATCAAAAAGTCGGGCAAATTGATCCTTTGCAAGCCGTATGCCCGGTATTGTTTTGAAAACTTCTGCTTTTATTTGTTCCAAAATCGGATGATCATTTTTAATCGCCTGTGGATGGAATATGCTTTTTAACATTCCTGCCTCTTCCCAAAAAGCAAAAGCGCCATTTTCCCCAATAACCCCTTCAACCGGCCACTCGCGCGCAATCAGATCGCACCAACCAGCCGATCTTCCCGTTATCGGGATAACTTTTATGCCGGCATCTCGTAATTGCCAGAGAGCTTGGTACGCTTGGGAAGACAATTTGCCCTGCGTGGTAAGCGTATCGTCAATATCTGTCAGTACAAAACGTATACCAGAAGCCTCATCGGATGTCATTTCTGTAATACTTTTCATGCCGGAAAGTATACCATACCCGCTGTTTCTTGTCATGCTGCCTTACCGGATAGGCAGCCATCTATCGCAGAAGAACAGCCGTACGCCGTGTTGGGTAAAACGGTATAACGGAGAAACGGTCCAATCGCTCGAACAAGAAGGTTTGAAAAACAGGGAAGGTCAGACCTTCTTGGTATAGCTTAACACTTAAATCTCAAGAGGGATAAAAGAATGATTTCTGATATAGTATTATCAAGAGGTATATCCAGCAAGCTTCTAGGTATGCTGAGATTACTGCCGGTATTCGGAATCTTTTCAGCTTGCTCACCGGGAACCAGTTGAGCAAGAAAAATCTCTCTATGTCCCTGATAAACTAGATGTATTGGCATACCACAAGTCTGCAACTTAGGTACAGTGTGTCTGCCGTAGCGCAAAATCCTAATCGGGGCATTCAAGATGCTTGTCCAGAACGAAGCACGTGATGCCGTGAAGAAAGCTATCAGACTTCTCCGTCAAGACGTAAAGCAGCAAACAGACGATACCGCTTACCAAGTCAGCCCTTGTCGGAGCATTAAGCTTTTACTATAATTAAGTATATGGCTGAACCATTGTTGAAAGTTAATAATGTGGTTAAAAATTATCTTTCCGGTACTGAAACCTTGTATATTCTGAAAAATTTAACGTTTGCAGTGCCGCAAGGCAGCTCTGTAGCAATAAGTGGACAGAGTGGGAGCGGTAAAAGCACCCTGCTTAACATACTCGGCGGGCTGGACCGCTGTGATTCTGGGACAGTTACGATAGCCGGCACAGAAATTACCCGACTTTCAGAAAGCGCCCTGTCCGCATATCGGAGTAAACGGGTTGGTTTTATCTTTCAGTTTCATTATTTGCTGAAAGATTTTACCGCACTTGAGAATGTGATGATTCCGGCTTACATTGCCGGTCTTAAAAAAAAAGATGCGTTAGAAAAAGCTGCAACACTGCTTACCGAGGTAAAAATGCAGGATAGAATGACGCACTACCCTTCACAGCTCTCAGGCGGTGAACGGCAGCGGGTTGCTGTTGCCCGGTCAATGATAAATAATCCTGATCTTATCCTCGCTGATGAACCAACCGGCAATTTAGATTCACATAACAGCGCTATGGTGGCGCAGCTTTTGTATACAGAAGCTGAACGCCGGAATAAAACGCTCATTGTGGTAACGCATGATGAAACCATCGCTGCTCAGGCGCTGTACCGCTACACGCTTAATGCCGGGGTCTTTACCAGAACCGATTAGATCGCGCTGAACAGCGCCTCAGTTTTCGGTCTGCCTGAACCGGCGCAATCTCAAAGGTGAACGCCCACAGTCAACCCGCATGAAGACCGAGACCCGACCATGCTGCAAGCTTGGGCGCAGCATTTCCTGCTTCAGAACAGTACAGCCTCGGTAGGCTAGACAAACTCGCTTTGCACCTTTTACACTAGTCCTATGAGATCACCTAAAGAATCCGCCTTAGAAACAAAAATTATCGGACTTATCACTGATTTGAAGCTGAGCGGAAAAATACTACAAACGATTGAATTAGCACTCGCGGATCAGGAAATTCAGGCTCTGCAAGACTATGCCAATACGGTTGCAATCAAGCGCCTTGGATACAATGATCACGGTCCTGTGCATATGAGAACCGTTGCCCTGAATGCTTTGATTATGATGCAGTTGCTGAACAGCGCCGGCGTCCGGTGCAACCTTGAACAGGAAGAATGGGGAACGTTTGAAGACAGTCTTGTCGCCGTGTTTTTAGCCGCCTTTCTCCACGATATTGGTATGTCCATAAGCCGGCAGGACCATGAACTTTACAGCGCTTACTTGGCATATCCGCTCATAAACCGTATTCTCGGACAGGTCTATCGGGGCGTATTTCAGAAATACATAGCAGTCCAGTCCCTTGCCTTGGAAGGAATCAGCGGACACATGGGAAACCGCCTGATTCATTCACTGGAAGCCGGCATTATTTTAATTGCAGACGGCTGCGATATGACCAAGGGGCGCGCCCGTATCCCCATGGTCATCGCCACAAGTCCTAAAGTCGGCGATATACACCGCTACTCTGCCAATGCCATTGAGAGCGTCCGGTTGAGTCGGGGAGAACAGAAAGCCATCCGCATTGAAATAGCAATGTCAAGCGAAGTTGGCTTATTCCAAGTTGAAGCCGTGCTTTTAGGAAAGATAGCTGCCAGCCCGGCGAAAGAGCTGCTCGAACTGTATGCAACGGTACAGGGCGCGGAAGCAAAGCAGTATTTGTAAGCGTATGTACGATTTTCTGACTGATGATGCCGGCTGCATCTTAGAGGCAGCACGGAACGTGTTTTATGGAACAGAGCCTGTGGCGATTGACCGGTTTGAAAAGGTGCGATTCGACAGTCGGCACTATCCTGATGAGCATTTCGGTTTTATGGTCAACCAGCACTGGCGGGACTTCCTCGTATCGCTCTACTATGCTGACATTCTCTCCTATCCTCACAGGCAGGATCAGGTGGATTTCCCCCGACTGTGCTATCTGGTCAATGCGTTTCCGCAAGGCTTTACCCTCTGGCAGGCGACGGTGCAGGACAAAACCTATCCGGTAGGCTACTGCGGCTGGTATTATGTTGAACAAAACACCTTTGATTACATTGTCCGTATGCCTTTTGACCGCAACTGTAGCATAACGAGCCGGTTTTTCCTGCCGGCACAGGGGCAGACGCCCTATCTGTATCTTTTTAATTATAGTATAACGCCGGCGCTTAATCATTCGCCGTATTCTCACGCTTTGATGGACGATTTTCGGGAGGAACTTGCCGCAATCGACTATCGCGGGCTTTTTTGTGCCGCTGTTTCTGCTGACGGGGTGCGCATAGCACAGCAATTCGGCATGCATAAAGTCGGCTCTCTGACAAGCGCGGACGGTTGTGCAGGGGATACCCTGTATATGTACCCGTAAAACTATACGCCGTAATACGGGTCTGTTGCGCCTGTCTGTTTTTTGAGCATGACCATAATACTGCCGCCGCACTCCCGCGCCGTGATGGACGATTTTCGGGAGGAACGTGCCGCAATCGACTAGCGCGGGCTTTTTTGTGCCGCTGTTTCTGCTGACGGGGTGCGCATAGCACAGCAATTCGGCATGCATAAAGTCGGCTCTCTGACAAGCGCGGACGGTTGTGCAGGGGATACCCTGTATAGGTGCCCGTAAAACTATACGCCGTAATACGGGTCTGTTGCGCCTGTCTATTTTTTGAGCATGACCATAATACTGCCGCACAAAGCCAAGCCGGTAATGAGCAGTTCAGGTTTCCCCGGCGCGCTCCGTGTGCTTAATCCCCGTGCGGCATCAACACTGCCCAGCAGGGGACTTGCCGCAACACGCACAGTTATGCCCGGCTCCACAAAAATTGTCGTACTTCCCAAAATAGTGAGCGTATGAATAACCGTGCGACCGGGCGGCAGGTCGCCGGCATTGACGGTAATTCTATGATCAGCCATGAGGGTAATAAAATTCTGCTGCCTTTGCAGGAGTAGCCCGTTTGTGAGCCGACTGCTCAGCACCGTGATAATATCGGCAAGGCGGTCATCGCCCCTCCTGCCTGAGAACGGCAGCGGACTTTGCCCGTTTTGATAGGAAGGCTCTGCGGCGCCTGCCGAGAGCAGCGCGGTATCAGCAATCATTTTCTCGATGATCCGTAGTTCGCGCTCTGTTTGCGCACGGGTAATGTAGTCAACAAGGCGCTCGTACTCTTCCATTGTTATTTTATCATGGGAAAACTGTGATGATAACGACTCAAGCGCCACCGTCTTGCGCTGTGCAATAGTGTTCATGACCTCTCCTTCTCCGCTTGATTATACTCGGTGCAAGCCCTGATTGCAAGGCAGCGTACCGGTGCGCCCCTGACCTGAAACTGACTCATTCTCACGTGAAACTGACTCGTTCTCACGTGAAACTGACTCGTTCTCATGTGAAACTGACTCATTCTCACGTGAAACTAACTTGTTCTCAGGGGGAAAGAGGGCGGAAACGTGGAATACAGAATCA